>CAMQZA010000007.1 GCA_947039545.1 uncultured Ureaplasma sp.
TATAATTTAGTATTATTTCAAATTTTATGAGCTTTATTTACTATTAAAGTTGCTTCAGCTTCATCATCATTATTAATATCAGTTAAATCATGAGATATTTTTTTAATCTTATTTGTCTTATCAAGTGAAAAAATATTATTTGTATTATGATCATCAAATATTGAATCATATTCAATATAATATACTCTTCAATCATGAGCAAAGATAAGCTTTATTTCATATTTATTTTTAATTTCATTTAATAAAATCTCAAAAGTTTCTATAATAAAATCTCTTTGATTTGCTTTTGTTTTTTCATTTTTTTTAAAAAATGGAATTTCTATAATAATTCTAACAATTGAATCTTTTTTAATATATTTATTAAAAAAATATTTTATTTTTTCATAAGGTTTTGAATCAGGTTTTAAATCCCTTAAATTATATCCTATGTTCTCACTCTTAATATCTTTAAAGTAATCAATATTATCATGATTGATTTCATTACTAGAATAATCTAAAAAAGCAAATCCTGTTTTCTTAAGTCCTAAGTCAATTCCAATATATGTAATATTATCTAAAACATCTTCTTTGTCATAAACTTTATCTTTATGAGTATTTGATAGTAAATTTAATATTTCTGCTTCACTTGGCTCTAAAATGTTTCTAAATGTTCTTCTAGTAATCTTCTGACTTAAAAAGAATGGGTTCCAAACATTATTTCAAATTAAATCCGCTTTATCTATGATTAAATTTGCTGAATTGTTTTTATTATCAAAATTTGAATCAATAGCGTCATGATTAGTATTTCAATTATTATCATTAATAATTTTTATTTCACTATTAGTATTAACTTCTTTTAATATCGATTCGATATTTTTAAGAATTGGTAAAATTGCTGCTTTTTCTTTATTCTGATCATTTTTTAGAGATGGTAATTTTATTATTAGTCTAATACTTGTATTAGATGTAATATTTGCTTTAAAAGCATTTTTAATTAATTCATATGGAAGTAAATTTGAATTAAAATCACTTCTAGTATATTGAATATTATTTTCAATTAGATTATCTTTATTATTTCAAAATATAATTTCCATTTTTTTTAATCATAAATTAATACCTATATAAGTAATATTTTGATTTTCTTTTTCTTTATCAGTTAAATCTTTTATATTAAGGTTTTCTTTATTTAATAAAAATAGAGATTCAAAGGATGAGTTTAGAACAAAATTTCTAAACTCTTTTTCTTTTCCTATTAAATTATTCTTCTTATTTTTAGACACATTAATATTATAAGTAAAAATATATAATTATTCCTTATTTAAAACAGATTCTCATCTTCATAATTTCTAATATTCTTTGTTTTTTTTACAATAATAGATTTTTTATTTCTATCTCTTTGAGGTTTCTTATTTTTTAAATTTTTTCAAATAATTTCAGCTTTATTAACTATTAATCAAGCTTCGGCTTCATCATCATTGTCTATATGAGTTATATCTTTAGCTATCTTTTTTAATTTTTTTCGATTCTTTTGAGGATTTTCATCATAATCAGAGTTATTAAAAAATCAACGATATTCATCATAATATTTTCTTCATGCACTTGCTTTGATGCTTTTAATTTTATTATTATGATTAATTATATTTAATAAATCTTTAAAGAATTTAAGAATTATTTTACGAGTTAATTCATCTTCTTTATTATCTTTAAATTTAGATGTTTCTATAATAACTTTAACGGTTGATTCTGGATTAATATTTTCAAAAAAGAATCTTTCTATTTTTTTATAAGTATTATTCCTCGGATTTAATTCTTTCTTTAAATCACTATGGATAAAGTTAATACTTTGTATTTTCTTGTTCCTTGGTTTATCAGAGCTATGATTTCAAATAGCAATACCAGTTCTTTTTAAACCTAAATCAATTCCAATATATGTAATATTTTTATGTTCTTGTTCTTGGAAATAGTTTTTATAATTATAATTAATAGATAATAAATTATCTATTTCAACTTTAGTTGGAAAATGTACATTTTTATAAGATCATTTTGAGAATCTTTTTTGATATTCAAAAAATGGATTTCAAGGATTCTTTCAAATTTCATCAACAATATAAGCTATTAAAACTGTTTCAGCTTCATTAACATTTTTAATATGGGTTAAATCTTTAGCAATCTTTTCTGTTTCAGTTTTCTTAGCTAATCATTTTTCATCAAATCCTTGTTCATCTCATCATGTATTATAATTAGAAGGATAATACATTTTTCAAAGACCAAAATTAATAACTTTAATTTCATTAGTAGTATTAATTTCATTTAACATTTTCTTAAATGTTTCAAGAACTGGAATAATTGCTATTTTTTCCTTTTCCTTCTTTTCTAAAAGTGGTCTTAATTTTTTTTCAAATAAATTGATATCAAGATTTGAACCTATTTCTTTAAGTTCATTACTTTGCGGATTAAAAGATGGGAGTTCTATTACAACTCTTGAAATTGAATTTGCTGGAATATTTTGCTTTAAATAACTTTTAATATGTTCATAATAATTAGAATTTGGAGTTAAGTCATATCTATTATACTGAAAATCCTTTTTGATAATATGATCAAATTTTTCTTCTTCATTATCAGATACTTCATCATTATCATTTCAAAGAGCAATATCTGTTCTTTTTAATCCAAGACGAATTCCAATATAAGTAACATTTTTACAATTAATTTCTTTTTTTGTTAATTCTCTTATTAAAAATTTATCTTTATTTAAAGAAAAAAGTGTATCAAAATTAGAACTTAAGAAATATTTTTTAAGTTCTTTTCCTATTCCGATTAAGTTTTTCTTATTTTTAGGCATATAAAAATTATAAGTAAAAATACATAAAAAAAATAAACTTATAGTAATATAAGTTTATTTTTGATTTAAATATAGAAAAATAATTATTTAATTATTTTAGTAATAGTTCCAGCTCCAACAGTTTTTCCACCTTCTCTAATTGAGAATTTAGAACCTAATTCGATAGCAACTGGTCTGATTAATTCAACTGTAATTGATGTATTATCACCAGGAAGAATCATATCTGATCCTTCTTTTAATTTAATAGCACCAGTAACATCAGTTGTTCTAAAATAGAATTGAGGTCTATAACCATCCATAATTGGAGTGTGTCTTCCACCTTCTTCTTTTTTAAGAACATAGATTTCAGCTTCAACAATAGTATGAGGAGTAATTGATTTAGGTTTAGCTAATACTTGACCTCTTTCAACGTCTTCTTTTTTAACACCTCTTAATAAGATACCAGCATTATCACCAGCTTCAGCGTAATCTAATTGTTTTCTGAACATTTCAATACCAGTTACAACAACTTTTTTAGTATCAGTTAATCCGATAATTTCAACTTCTTCATTAAGTTTTAATTGTCCTCTTTCAACTCTACCAGTTACAACAGTACCTCTACCAGAGATTGTGAAAACATCTTCAATAGCTAATAAGAATGGTTTGTCTTTTTCTCTTTCAGGAGTTGGGATATATGCATCAACTGCATCCATTAATTCAAGAATATTTTTTTCATAAGCTTCATCACCTTGTAAAGCTTTAAGAGCAGAACCTCTAATGATAGGAGCGTTATCGCCATCAAATCCATATGATGATAATAATTCTCTAACTTCCATTTCAACTAATTCTTGCATTTCAGGGTCAGTCATAATATCACATTTGTTTAAGAATACTAATATTTTAGGAACTCCTACTTGTCTTGCTAAAAGAATATGTTCTCTTGTTTGAGGCATAGGTCCATCAGTTGCAGCAACAACTAAGATAGCTCCATCCATTTGAGCAGCACCAGTAATCATGTTTTTTACATAATCAGCATGTCCAGGACAATCAACGTGTGCATAATGTCTTGGTTCTGTTTCATATTCAACATGAGCTGTATTAATAGTAATACCTCTTGCTTTTTCTTCAGGTGCTGAGTCAATAGCTGCATAACTCATTGCTTTAGAATTACCTGTTTTAGCTAAAACTGTACATATAGCAGCAGTTAAAGTAGTTTTACCATGGTCAATATGACCTATAGTACCGATATTAACGTGAGTTTTACTTCTATCGAATTTTTGTTTTGCCATTTTTATCTCCATTTTACTTATCAATAAGTATTATAATATATTTTTTATTTTTTTATTTTTAAAATAGTAACTATTTTAGTTTATCAGAAGCAATTTTTTCTGAAATAGATTTTGGTACTTGTGCATAGTGACTAAATTGCATAATATAAGTCCCTCTACCTTGAGTATTACTTCTTAGATCAGTTGCATAACCGAACATTTCACTTAAAGGAACTTTAGCCTTAACTGATTGAGCATTACCTCTTTGTTCTTGTCCTTCTAATAATCCTCTTCTTTTAGATAGATCACCTAGAACTGTTCCTAAATATTCATCAGGAGTAGTTACATCAACAGCCATCATTGGTTCAAGAAGAACAACTTTACAATTTTTTGCTGCTTCTTTTAAACACATTGAAGCTGCTATTTTATAAGCCATACCAGATGAATCCACATCATGGTAAGAACCATCAAATAATGTTGCTTGAATATCAATTAAAGGATATCCTGCAAATGGTCCAGCTTTCATAGCATCTTTAAGACCATTTTCAATCTCTTTAATATATTCACCAGGAATTTTCCCACCAACTATTTTATTTTCAAAAAGAAAACCTTTTTCATGATTAGGTGTAAACCTAATTTTAACATGTCCATATTGGCCTTTACCACCTGATTGTTTAATATATTTACCTTCAGCTTCATTTTCAACCGTGAAAGTTTCACGATATGATACTTGAGGAGCGCCTATATTAACATCAACGCTGAATTCTCTTCTCATTCTATCAACTAGAACATCAAGGTGAAGTTCACCCATTCCAGCAATAATAGTTTGACCAGTTTCTTCATCAGTAAAAGTTTTAAAAGTCGGATCTTCTTCAGCTAATTTTTGTAAAGCAACACCCATTTTTTCTTGGTCATTTTTTGTTTTAGGTTCAACAGCAAGTGAAATAACTGGTTCAGCAAATTGCATTTTTTCTAAAATTATATGATTTTTTTCATCACATAAAGTATTACCAGTAGTTGTATCTTTTAAACCAATAATAGCACAGATATCACCAGCTCTTATTTCATCTATTTCTTCTCTTTCATTAGCATTCATTTTAACTAATCTAGAAACACGTTCTTTTTTCTCTTTTGAAGAATTATAGATATAAGAACCTTTTGTTAATACACCAGAATAAAGTCTGATAAAAGTAAGTCTACCAACAAATGGATCTGTTGCAACTTTAAAAGCTAATGCAGATAATGGTTCATTATCATCATTATTTCTAAAAGTTTCTTCTCCATTATCAAGAATACCTTTAATACTTGCTACTTCAGTTGGTGAAGGTAAGTATCAAACAATAGCATCTAATAAAGCTTTAACACCTTTGTTTTTAAAAGCAGTTCCACATAAAACTGGAAATAAACCAATTGTTAAAACACCTTTTCTAATACAAGTTTTAATTTCATCTTTAGAAATTTCTTTGCCTTCAAGATATTTTTCAATTACTTGTTCATCGAATTCAACGATGTCATCAAGCATTTTACTTCTTCATTCTTTTGCTTTTTCTAGCATATCTGCTGGAATAGGTTTTATTTCAAAATCTTCATTATGTTCACCATCATAATAGATAGCATGCATTTCAATTAAATCAATAATACCAACAAAGTCTTGTTCAGCACCAATTGGTAATTGAATTGGAGTTGCTTTAACTCCTAATCTATCTCTAATTGTTTTTACTGAATATTCGAAATCAGCACCAGTTTTATCCATTTTATTAATGAAGATAACTCTAGGAACGTTATATTTACTTGCTTGTCTTCAAACAGTTTCAGTTTGAGGTTCAACACCATTTTGTCCATCAAGAACTGTAACAGCTCCATCAAGTACTCTTAGTGATCTTTCAACTTCAACAGTAAAATCAACGTGTCCTGGTGTATCGATAACATTTAATTGATAAGCATTATCATCACCTTGAACTTTTCATTCAACATATGTTGCAGCTGAAGTAATCGTGATTCCACGTTCTTTTTCTTGAGCCATTCAATCCATTGTTGATTGACCATCGTGAGTTTCACCAATTTTATGTTTTTTACCTGAGTGAAATAAAATTCTCTCAGTAACAGTTGTTTTTCCAGCATCAATATGAGCCATAATACCAAAATTTCTAAAGGTATTAATTGAAAATTTTCTAGCCATTTTAAAATCCTAACTTAAAATTATCATCTTAAATGTGCAAATGCTTTATTAGCTTCTGCCATTCTGTGTGTATCTTCTTTTTTCTTAACAGAAGCTCCATTACCTTTAGAAGCATCGATAATTTCACCAGCTAGTCTTTCAACCATTGTTTTTTCATTTCTCAATCTAGCATATTGAGTTAATCATCTTAAACAAAGTGTTTTTTTTCTAACTGGAGAAACTTCAAGAGGAACTTGAACATTACTACCAGCTATTCTTCTAACTTTTAATTCAAGAACAGGTGTAATATTTTCAATTGCTTTTTCAAAAACATCAATTGCTTTTTTTCCTGTTTTTGCTTCAACTATTTCGAATGCATCATAAATTATTTTTTGAGCTTTTGATTTTTTACCATCTAACATAATTGAACTAATTAATTTAGTAACTAGTTTTGATTTATAAATTGGATCTGGCAAAACATCTTTTTTAATTGGTTTAGACTTTCTCATTTTTTTACCTTATTTCTTTTCTTTCGGAATTTTAGCACCATAAAGTGAACGACTTTGTTTTCTATTTTTAACACCAGCAGTATCAGCAGTACCTCTTACGATATGATATCTAACACCTGGTAAATCTTTAACACGTCCGCCTCTAATCATAACAACACTATGTTCTTGTAGATTATGACCTTCACCTGGAATATAAGCTAAAACTTCTTGATTATTGCTTAATTTTACTTTTGCATATTTTCTTAAAGCAGAGTTTGGTTTCTTTGGTGTCATTGTACCTACTCTAGTACAAACCCCTCTTTTAAATGGAGCTGGATTGTATTTTGTTTTTTTATCTAATGAATTATAAGTATTTAACAAAGCTGGTGATTTTGTTTTCTTAACTTTATCTTTTCTTTCATGGATAATTAATTGTGAAATTGTTGGCATTTTTTTCTTTCTTTATTATTAAGTTTTTAACTCTTAACAAACAACTTGTATGAGTGTATTTTTTTATTAAAAAATACCAAAAAAATATAACTTTTTTATTATACCCTAAATAATTACAAGATTGAATAAAAAATTATTTTTCCATTATATAAAAAATGGAAATATAGAGGCTCTGATCATTAAAATAGCAACACAAATTGCTATCAAAAATACAAATAAATAAATAACTCACATAAAGATATGAAAGTTCTTATCACTACTGACCCCATTAACACCGGTCATCCATGATGAAAACAACCAAATGACAGGTGCAAATAATAAAGCAAAGCCGATAAATATTAAATAAGTAGCAGCATCAATATAACCAACATTCCTAACAAAAATTATTTGTAATTCTTCATCAAAATTTCCGAAAATAAAAATTAATGGAATTGAAAAACCAATAATACTTAAGACTAATAAGATAAGAGAATATAATCAAGATTTTTTAACACCATCTTTTGATTTTAAAAAACTATCAACAGATTCAATAAAAGTTTTTTGTTCCATCTATTTTTCCTTACTATGAATATCTTTTATAATATTATCAATTTTTTCAGCATGTTCAATAGATAAGTCATGAAAAAAAGTTATTTTAGGTGTTTTAAAAATATCAAGCTCACTAGCAACTTCAGCTCTGAAAAGAGCAGTTAGTTTTTGAAAGTTCTCTAAAATTTGAGCTTTTTCTTCTCTTTTTTGACAATCAAGATAAACTTTTGCATTATTTAAATTTCTGTCTAATTTAACATAACTAACACGAGCCATTTTGATATATTTATTATTAACTTTAAATACAATAGTTTTATTTATTTTATCTTGAATGATTGATTCATATCTTTGAATTTTATAATTATTCATATTGCTTTTTTTCAACTACTTCAAAAATTTCGATAACGTCGTTTTCTTTAAGATCATTAAAGTTCTTAATAGTAAAACCACATTCTCTACCTTCTTTAACTTCATTAACTGGATCTTTATTAGATCTCAAACTTTTGATTTCAGAAGTATAGATAATAACATCATTACGGATAACTCGAGCTTTAGCGCCTCTAACTATTTTTCCACTATCAACTTTAACACCACATATTGTTCCAATATCACTATGTTTTCATATTTGTAAAATTTTAGCTTCACCTAAAATTTTATCAATATAGATAAGGTCTAATGAACCTTTTAAAATATTTTCTACTTCATCTTTAAGTTTATAGATAATATCAAAAGTTAAAATTTCAACATTACTTTGTTTAGCAATATCTACAATTTTTTTATTTGGTCTAATATTAAAACCGATAATAAAAGATTTAGTTGATTGAGCTAGTTTAACTTCACTCTCAGTAATTCCACCAATAGCAGCTCTAATAACTGTTGTTGTTGCTCCAGCAACATCAATTTTACTAATAATATTTTTAACAGCTTCAAGAGAACCATGAAAATCTGTTTTAATAATTAAATTAATATTTTTGTATTCACCTGAAATAATTTTTGCTCTAATTTCATTACTTTGGCTATGAAGATTAGTTTCAAGATTCTTTTTATTTTTTTGAATATCAGCAATTTTCTTTGCTTGCTTTTCATCTTTAAAAGCTAAAAGATTCATTCCAGATTCTGGGATAATATCTAATCCAGCTATTCTAACTGGTTTAGATGGTCCTGCTTTTGTTAAAACTTTTTTATTTTCATCATGCATTACTTTTATTTTTCCAAAACTAGAACCAACAACAACATAGTCATCTTTATTTAAAGTTCCACCTTTGATTAAAACAGTAGCAACTGGACCAAATCCTTTATCAAGATTTGATTCAATAACAATACCATTAGCAAAACGATCTGGATTAGCTTTTAATTCAAGTACTTCACTTGTTAAAATAATTGCATCTAATAATTCATTTAATCCGTCACCAGATTTAGCTGAACCTTTAATAACAATAGTATCTCCGCCTCATTCTTCAGCAACAACATTTTTTTCACTAAGTCTACTTAATATTTTTTCAGGATTAGCATTTTCTTTATCCATTTTGTTAATGAAAACAATAATTGGAACATCAGCTGCTTTAGCATGATCAATTGCTTCTTCTGTTTGAGGTTTTAAACCATCATCAGCACCAATTACTAAAATGATAATATCAGTGATATTAGCACCTCTAGCTCTCATTTCACTAAATATCTCATGTCCAGGAGTATCAATAAATGTTATTGTTTGATTTTCTCTCTCAACTTGATAAGCACCAATATGTTGAGTAATACCACCAGCTTCAGAATCAACTACTGATGTTTTTCTAATATTATCTAATAATGTAGTTTTACCATGGTCAACATGTCCCATTATTGTAACAATAGGACTTCTTGGTTTTAAAGTAGCTTCATTATCTTCTTTTTCAAAATTAATTAAATCAAGAACATTTTCTAAATTTATTTCTTCATCTATTTGAAAATCAAGATCATTTTCAAGACAAACTTCTGCAATTTGATCTTTTGTTAAAATTGAATTTACATTTAAAACAATTGATGGTGTTGAAAGGAAAAAGTATTTTAAAATTCTACCAGAAGGAATAAATAATTTTTCTGATAAATCATTAACTGAAAGTGGTGATGTATATATAAAAATCTTATCTTTAATACCAATATTTACTTCTTTAATATAGTCATTAACATTAATTGATTTTCTATTGTCAAGTTTATTTTTTTTATTCTTCATATATAACCTCACACATTTTTAGCATTTTATCGAAAGTTTCATCGTTTGTTATAATTTTAAACTTTTTTAAAAGCAAATCACTTTTTTTTAATTTTAAAATAAATGATTTGTCTTTAAGGACATAAAATCCACGATGTTTTAATAAATTATTATTATCAATAATAATTTGATTTTCGTGGATTGTTAATCTGATTAAATTATTTTTTTCAGTTTTAGTTCTCGAAATAATGCAAGTTCTATTATTCGTCTTTTTTATCATTATCAACGTTATTAATTTCACTTAAAAATTCATCTTCAAGTTCTTTTAAGTCATCTGAAAAGAAAAAGTTTTCTTGAGAATTATTATTAAAATTATTTTGATAGTCTGAATAATCAACATTATTATCACTTAAATTTGTTGCAAAAATTTGATTTTTCTTATCATCTGAATGGTCATTATATGAATTATTAGAATCATTGTTGTTTTGATAATCATATTTTGGTGGAACATAATTTAAATTACCAAATGATTCAATTGGTTCAAATTCAATTCCTTCAAAATTAGCATCTTTTAAATTTTTAAGATCAACTTTTAAATTTAATAATTGAGCAATTAATTTAATGTTTTTACCTTCTCTACCTAAAATAACAGGGAAAGATTCATTACTAACAATTACAATCATTTGACTTTCATTAGGATTTTCTGTATCTTCAAGATATTTTAATCCAATAACATTTTCAACTCCACAAGCTAAAATTGTCATTTTTTTAATATCTTCATCATATCTAATAATTTCTATTTTTTCACCATTTAAAGCTTGAGATAATTGTTTAACTCTACTACCATTTGGTCCGATACAAATAGCTACTGGATTATGTGATATAAAACTTGAACTAACTGCTATTTTAACTTTAAATCCAGCAATTCTACTAATTGCATTAATAATAATGTCTCCATTTTGAATTTCAGGAACAAGTGTTGAATAAATTTTCTTAACATAGTTTTTATCAGCTCTTGATAAAACAACTGGTCAACCTTTACTATGTTCTTTAACTTCTTTTATTAAGAAGTTATAAGATTCACCCTCTTTTAAGATTTCACCAGGAATTGCATCTTTTTTAGATAAGTAACCAAAAGTTTTTACATATTTTTCTCTATCTCTAACATTACTAGCTTTTGTTAAATCAATTAAAAAACCACTTGAACCATCTCTTCTATCAATAGAACATTTAATTATTTCACCAATTTTATCTTTTCATTCATCATAAACATTTTGATTATTAATCTCATTTATTTGTTGTTTTAATTGTTGAAAAATATATAAAATATCTTTCTTTTGAAGATTTTTTTCATCATTAATATCGTATAATTCTCGATAGATATCACCAACTTTATAATCTTTTGAAGGGTCAATTTCTTTCATATTAGAAACTTTAATTTCAAATAAATCATCAATATCATCACCATCAGGAACAACATTATATAATCTTTTACCAATAATAGAACCGTTTTCATGATCTATTTTCATTTCTAGAATACATCGCTCTTCACTCATTATTTTATCAAAGTTTTTGATAAAAATATCTTCAATAAGTTCACTAACTTTATTTCTAGAAATATTGTGTTCTTGACTTAAAAGATTAATATAATCAACTGTTTTTTTATTTTTATATTCAATAACAGCTTCTCTAACATCATAGTTATGTTTTTCTAATAATTTTAAAGCAACATTATCATTTGTAATGTCTGGTAATTTGCTCATTAGTTCTTTAATTATTAGTTTTAATTTTGCATTTTGCATAAAATCTCCGGTAAATATAAAAAAATTAACATGGATGTTTAAAGTCCATATTAATTTTTTTATGAATATTAAATTAACAACTTAATATTAACATATTTTTTAAAAGTTTAATCTTAATAATCAAACAAGTAAGCCTTATGTTTAACTGCATCAGGTGATTCATCAATTACTTCAAGTCCAGTTCCAATTGGAACTAAGTGTCCTAAAATAACATTTTCTTTAATTCCGATTAATTCATCAACTTGGCCTTTAACAGCTGCACTTGTTAATATTTTTTTCGTATCTTGGAAAGATGCTGCTGAAAGGAATGAATCTGATTTACCAGGAACATCTTCTAAACCGAAGATTTGATAAACAGCAAAGATTGGTTTTTTATTCTTATTCAATAACATAGTGTTTTGATTTTTAAGAGTATTAATATTGATTGGTGAACCAATGAAATATTTAGAATCTCCAGGATTAACAATTTTTAATTTAGATGTTAATTGTCTAATAATTACTTCGATATATTTATCTGAAATATTAATACCTTGAAGACGGTAAATTATTTGAACTTCTCTAATCATATATTCACGCACAGCATTAACACCAGCTATTAATAATAATTCTTGTAAGTCAATTGAACCTTCAGTGATTTTATCACCACATTTAAGAACATCATCATTTTTAATTCTAATTTTTTGTTTAGAATTAACAATATATTCTCTTCTTTCAATATCATTTTCAACTATAACAGTTTTATAGTTTTCTTCTTCATTTAAAATTACTTCAATTACTTTTCCACTTATTTCAGAGATAATTGATTTTTCTCATTCTTTTGGTGGAATACAATCAAATAATTGTTTAAGTCTTTCGAAACCTTGAGTAATATTACTACCACCAGCAACCCCACCAGTATGGAACGTTCTCATTGTAAGTTGAGTACCAGGTTCACCAATTGATTGAGCTGCTATAATTCCAATAGCAGTTCCAGTTTGAACTAATTTATTAGTAGAAAGATCAATTCCGAAACATTTTTGACAAACACCATGTTTGTTTTGACAATGAAGTGGAGATCTTACTACAACTTCTTCAATACTAGAATCTTGAATTTTTTGAGCAGTACTTTCATCAATTATTTTACCAGCTAAAATGATTTTTTCATTAGTTACTGGGTCGATAATATCTGAAAAAGAAAATCTGTTGAAAATTCTATCATGTAAAGATTCAATAACTGAGTTATCAACATCATTAATAATTTTTCTAACAACTAAACCAGAGTTTGTAGAACAGTCAATGTTATTAATAATAACTTCTTGAGCAGCATCTACTAATTTTCTAGTCATATAACCAGCTTTTGAAGTTTTAATAGCAGTATCTGTCATCCCTTTTCTAGCACCATATGATGAGTTGAAAAATTCAGAAATAGATAAACCTTCCATAAATGAATGTTTAATTGGAATTTCAATAGTATCTCTAATAATTGATGTTTTTTGTTTTTGGTCATAGTTATATGACTTAGACATTAAACCTCTCATCCCAACTAATTGTGTAAAGTTAGAAATATTACCTCTAGCACCTGATTGAGACATAATGATAATTGAATTATCTTTATATTTATCACTAGCAACTAGATTTTCAATATCAGTTGTAACTATTTTTTTAATATCTGTTCATTTTTCAATAACTTTTTTATATCTTTCATCTTCTGTTAAAAGACCTTTATGATATTGTTTTTTTAATTTAGCAACTTCTCTATTAGCATCTTTAAAATATGCTTCTTTTGTATCTTCATATTTTGGAATATCAAAAAGTGAAATTGAAATTGCACTCTTAGTAGAGTATTCAAATCCTAAAGATTTTATTTTATCTAAAATAGGCGGAATATCTCTTTTATCAAGTTCAAGATAAAGTTTATAAATTAATTTTGAAAAAGTTTTTTTATCAAAAGCATTTTTATTTTCTCTATTTGCAATGAAATCTTTAATATTTGTTCCTGGTTTTAAAATATCTTCATCAGTATTTAAAACTGAAACATCAGCATTATTAATAAAATCAAAAGTACTTGGGAAAATGTCATTTAAAATTAATTTTCCAGGAGTAGTAATTAATAAACCTCTAGTTTTAATATTTTTATCTTTTAAAAATTCAGATCTAAAACCAATTACTGAATGAGTATGAACTTTTTTATTCAATAAAGCTCTTTGAATTTCATTTAAATCATTAAATATTAAACCAGAACCTACTTTGTCTTTGTTTTCAATTGTTAAATAATAATTACCTAAAATCATATCTTGAGTAGGTGTAACGATAGGTTTACCATCTTTTGGACCTAAGATATGTCAAGGAGCTAATAAAATATCTCTAGCTTCATCAATTGCTTTTTGACCTAAAGGAACGTGAACAGCCATTTGATCTCCATCGAAATCGGCATTAAATGCAGGTGTTACTAATGGATGTAATCTAATTGCTTTACCTTCAATCATTCTTGGTTCAAAAGCTTGAATTCCTAATCTATGTAAAGTTGGAGCTCTATTTAAAATAACAGGTCTTGATTTAATTACTTTTTTAACGATATCTCAAATAACATCATCTTGTTTTGCAATTAATTGTTCAGCATCACGAATATTTTTAGCAATTGGAGTTTGATTGATTAAACTATCATTTTCTCTTCTTTTAATTAATTCATGAATAATAAAAGGTTTGAATAATTTTAAAATCATAATTGTTGGAATACCAACTTCGTACATTTTTAATTCAGGACCAACAACAATAACAGAACGACCAGAATAGTCAACTCTTTTACCTAATAAATTTTGTCTAAATAAACCTTGTTTACCTTTTAAGTAATTTGATAAAGATTTAAGTGGTTTTTTATCTTTTGATAGTTGTGGTTTTTTCTTCGATGAATTATCAAATAAAGCATCAACAGCTTCTTGAAGCATTCTTTTTTCATTATTAATTAATGTAGAAGGAGCTTTTGCTTCTTTCATCTTTTTTAAACGATCATTTCTGATAATTATTTTACGATAAAAGTTATTAATATTACTAGTTGTAAATTTACCACCATCTAATTGGATAATAGGTCTAGTATCAGGTGGTGTTACTGGAATTACATCTAGAACCATTCACTCAGGTTTATTTTTTGAATCCATAAAGTTTTTAATAACTTCAAGTCTTCTTAAAATTTTCTTAGCTTTAGGATCATCTAGAGATTTATATGACTCTAAGATTTTTCTTAAAGTATCATTTTCTTTTTTAAGATCTAATTCTTTTAAAAGAATTTTGATTGCTTCAGCACCAATAGCAAATTTTATACCGGTATATTTTTGGATTAAATCAAAAACATCAGCAATTGAGAAAGGTAAAGTAGAATATTTTAAATGGTCATAATAAGCTCTTGCTTTATCATAATCTTTTTCATTAAAAGTTTTCTTTGCTTCAATCATTTCCATGATTAATCTCAATGTTTTTCTTAAATTACCACGAGATTTTTTAGATTTTTCAGCAGATAAATCTAAGATGTCTTTTTTAGAGAAAATTTTATTTTCAGCATCATTAGAATAAATACCTTCATCAATTACAATGTAATTAACAAAATAAACGATTTGATCAACTTGTTTATATGAAATATCTAATAATAAAGAAATTTTTGAAGGTGAAGGAAGTTCTTTTGTCATTCAAATATGAGCAACTGGTGCTTCAAGTTCAATATGACCCATTCTTTCTCTTCTAACGATTGATTCAGTTATTTCAACTGAACACTTTTCACATTTGATTCCTCTATGTTTAACTTTTTTATATTTTCCACAAGAACATTCATAATCCTTAACAGGACCAAAAACAACCTCATTAAATAAACCATTTTTTTCTGGTTTTAATGTTTTGTAATTAATAGTTTCTGATTCTGTAATTTCACCAGAAGATCAATTTCTGATTTGTTCAGGAGATGCTATATTAATTTGAATTTTACTAATCTTGCCATTAAAATTATTAACTTTTTTTTCCATTTTAATTCCTTAACTAATCTTCATAATTAGAATCATCTGATTCTTTTTGTTCTTCAACATTTGAATTCAATTCAGATTGCTCTGAATAATTTTCAAAAATTTGTTCATTAAAGATTTCTTGTTTTTCAAGAGTTTCTTCATAACTATTTGATTGAGTATTATATTTTTCAATCTCAGGTTTTTTAAATGTTTCATAACCATATATTGAGTTTCTCAGATTTTGATTTTTAATAAAATCATTTGTATCTTGTTTAACACCATCAGAGTCAATAACTGTTGTATGAAGACATAAACCTTGCATTTGTTTAATTAGCAATTTAAATGATTCAGGAATATTACCACTTGGAATTTCATGACCTTTAATAATTGAACTATAAGCTCTATTTCTACCACTAACATCATCAGATTTAATTGTTAAGATTTCTTTTAAGTTATGTGCAGCACCATATGCTTCAAGCGCTCAAACTTCCATCTCACCAAATCTTTGACCACCATTTTGGCTTTTACCACCTAATGGTTGTTGAGTAATTTTTGAATAAGGACCAACTGATCTTGCATGGATTTTGTCATCAACCATATGGTCAAGTTTTAACATATACATTAAACCAACAGAAATATCTCCATCAAATGTCTCTCCAGTTTTACCATCTGTTAATTTGAATTTACCTTTAGTTTCAACTGGATCAATTCCAGCTTCTACCATAGTTTCTTCTAAATCTTGACGTGTAGCACCACAGAATACAGGTGTTGCCATTTTATAACCTAAATCGTCATAACTAATTCCAACTTTAGAAAGAATAATATTAATATCAATTGTTTCAGTTGCACTTAATGCTTCAGCTTCAGTTTTAAAACCTTTGTCTTTAATGTATGCTTTAATTTCATTCATTAAATTCTCAGCAGTTAAACTGTGTAAATCAAATAGTTTTCTATAATCTTCTGATTTTGTTTTTGGGTCCATTGCTAAAGAAATAATTTTCTTTTTAGCAATTTCTCTAGAACTTATTCCTAAATGTAATTCGAAAATTTGTCCAATGTTCATTCTTGAAGGAACACCAAGTGGATTTAACATAATATCAATAGGAGTTCCATCTGGCATAAATGGCATATCTTCACTTGGAACGATTATTGAAACAATACCTTTGTTTCCATGACGTCCAGCCATTTTATCACCGATTTGTATTTTTCTTTTTTGAACAACATAAACTTTAATGATTTCAATAATATCATCACCAAGATTATGAAAATTATCACTACTTCTAAATCTTTTAACATCAGCAACAACACCAGCTCCTGAATAAGGAACTTTTAAAGATGAATCTTTAATAGGTTTTGTTTTTTCACCAAAAATAGCTTCTAGTAATTTTTCTTCAGGACTTAAATCTATTTTTCCTCTTGGAGTAGTTTTACCAACTAAGATATCATTTTCTTTAACTTCAGAACCAATCATAATGATTCCATCATTATCTAAATATTTTTTAGCAGCTTCTGAAACATTCGGAATTTCTCTTGTTATTTCTTCATCTCCGTTTTTAGTACCAGAACATTTAATAGTATATTCATCAATACTAATTGAAGTATATACATCATCTTTAACTAATCTATCAGAAATAATAATAGCATCTTCATAGTTATAACCTCTTCAAGTAGTAAAGGCTACAATAACGTTTTGACCTAATGCTAATTCTCCACTTTTCATAGCAGGACCATCAGCAATAATATCATCTTTTTTAACTTGTTCACCAACACGAACAATTGTTTTTTGATTATTACAAGTACTTTGATTTGTTTTTACATATTTAATCAATTTACTTTCATGATCAACATTATCTTTATCTCTAACAATAACTTTAGTGCTATCACTATAAATAACTTCTCCATCAACTTCACTAACAACAGCCATTCCTGAATCATGAGCAATTTTATATTCACTACCAGTACCAATTACTGGAGCATATGGGTTGATTAACGGAATAGATTGACGTTGCATATTAGCACCCATCAAAGCTCTATTACCATCGTTATTTTCTAAAAATGGAATGATTGATGAAGCGATTGAAACAACTTGTTTTGGTAAAACATCAATAAAGTCAACTTCTTTTGGTGAGAAAATTTCAGAAGAACCACGGTATCTAGCAACAACTTCATTTTGAATAATATTATTATTTTCATCGATTTTAACACCTGATTCAGAAATAATATATTCATCATCTTGTAATGCTGTAAATCAATGGATTTCATCAGTTATTTTTCCATCAATCACTTTATAATAAGGTGTAATTAAAAATCCTCTGTCATCAACTTTTGTAAATGATGCTAAAGACATAACAAGACCAATGTTCATACCCTCAGGTGTTTCAATTGGACAAATTCTTCCATAATAAGAATAATGCACGTCTCTAACGTCTAAGTTAGGATCATCTCTTGATATCCCATTAGGACCCATTGCTGAAATTCTTCTTTTATTTGTTAATTCAGAAAGTGGATTTTGTTGATCAATAAATTGAATCAAAGGATGTGAATTAAAAAATTCTTTAACAGCTACTTGGAAAGTTTTAGTATTAACTAAAGTTTTAATAGAATGAGTTTTAACTACAACTGGAGCATTTTCTTCTTCAATATTATTAATATTTGTTCCACCATCAAGAACAGCTAATTTTTCTTTAACATATTTTTCAATACGAATCATTCCTGCATTAATTTTATTTTTTAATAATTCATGAACAAGTTTAAGTCTCTTATTACCAATATGATCAATATCATCAAATTCACCAATATCAGCATTCATACAAATGTTGTACGAAATAATAGATAGTAAATCAGCGATTTGTAAAGTAGTGTTTTCAACACTATTAACAACACCGATTATTTTAATACTCTTATTACCTTCGTTATTTCTTTCATTATCTTCATAAATAGAAATTGATTCATATTGATATTTTAATTCTTTAAAATATTTTTCATCTTCTTTTATTAAAGGATTATTAGCTAAATTAATAGTTTTAACTATATCTAATTTACCTTCTTTTGATAGATTTTTAAAGTTGATTAATTGTTCATGATTAATATATGTCCCACGAGGGAATTTAATTTCACCATCAGTTCCATAAATATCTTCAGCAATATATTTTTCAAAAATACGTTGAGAAATTCTCATTTTATTATTTATTTTATATCTACCAGCACTTGTAGTGTTGTAGTATCTATCACTGAAAAAATGTAATCATAATAAAGTTTGATATGAAATATTTTCATCATCAAAATGTTTATTATTATCAAATACTTTTGAACTTATATTAGTTTTAATAACAACAATTTTTGCTGATTTTTCAATAATAAGTCTTTTAATAACTTCATTATATTCACTTTGAACACTTTGAAATTCACTAGTTCTTTCTTCATTACGAGCAATTAAATCATTTTTTACATTTTGTAAGTAATATAATTGAACAAATAATTTTTTAATTAATCTTTCAATTTTATGCCCACGATTAATATAAATATCAAAATCTTCTTTTGTAGGTTCTGTTAATTTCATATTTTTGATATATGTTTTTAACTCAATTCACTCTTCAGCAGATTCATAATTATCATAATTTTCATTAATATAATCGTTTTCTAAACAATCATCAATTAAAAAAGAATCTCCATAAATATTTTGAATTTCACTTGTTGAAAGACCAAAAGCTTTTAATAAATGAGTAACAGTAAAAATAGGTGCATTATCACCGATTGAATCTCTAAAAATTACTTGTAATTTTTCTTGTTTAGATTTAGAACCCTGAATAGAATCTTTCATCATAGCAATGATCATTAAAGAACCTTTATATGGTAAAACTTCACAAACTTTACCTTTGATAATTCTTTTTCTAGCATTTGATAATCTAATTTGAGCTTTTGATAAAGCGTATGCACCTGGTGATCTTACAATTTGAGAAACAATTACTTTTTCAATTCCGTTAATAATAAAAGTTGCTTTTTTAGTCATTAAAGGGATATCACCAAAGAAGATTCCGTCTGATTTCTTTTTACCAGCTTTATCTAATTTAGTAACTTCACCTGTTTCAGAATCATATAGTTCAACATCTACATATAAAGAAGTTGAATAAGTAATTCCATTATTTAACGATTCTTCTTCTGTAAATCTTGGCTCTTTTAGAGAAATTCCATTTATTTTAAATTGATATTTACCATGAATAATAGGAGAAATATTTTTAATAACATTTTCTAATTCATATGATAAAAATTTTTTATAAGAATCAATTTGTGATTGTAATAAATCTGGACCAACGAAATTGCTATCTATCTTAGAATAATTTCTTCTAACAACTCTGTTTGTAATTTCTTCAATTTTAAAACTGTTCGTTTTATTGTTCATGATTTTCCTTATTGATTATGTTAAATACATAATATCGATATTGTTTTTTTGTTTTGTATAAATGAAAAAATATTTAATATTCTTTTACGAAAATTAAATTATTTTTTATCAGTTGTTTTATAATCTCTATTTTTATTGTAATTATTGTTATTACCTTTTCAATTACTGTTATTATTTTTTCAAGTTTTTTTAACAGCTGGAGGAGGTAGAACTATTTCACTATCTTTTTTACCAACAAAGTTTAATGGTTCACCAAGAACACTACAAATAGCATCATTTAAAACACCTAAAACAAAAGCAATTGAACGAATTGAATTGTTGTTTAAAGGAACAATATAATCAATTAAATCTGGATCAGCATTTGTATTTGCAAAAGCAATTATTGGAATGTTTAATTTTCTAGCTTCAAGTACAGCATTTAAATCATGAACTGGGTCTAGGATTAAAAGAACTGATGGAAGTCTTCTCATTGTTCTAATTCCGCCATAAAATTTTAATAATTTATCAGTATCTTTATGGATTTTAATTTGTTCATTTTTTGTATAATTATCAATTGAATTATCTTGAATAGTTTGTAAGTTATCATTCATTTTATTAATTGAATTTTTAATAGTTTTAAAATTAGTTAAAGTACCACCTAATCATCTTTGATTAACATAATAAGAGTGAGATCTTGTTGCCTCATCTTTAATTAAATCATTGATTTTATTTCCTTTAGTACCAACGATTAAAACTTTTCCACCTTTTTGTGTTGTTTTGATTAAAAAGTTATACGCTTCGTTTAAAGAACTTGCAATTTTTGGTAAATCAATAATATGATTTGAAGGTTTACTATAATTTGAATTTCTTTTTTCAGAAGTATTATCATCTGTTTTTGGATTTGGTTTTTTTGTAAAAATGTACTTAGCCATTTTTGGGTTTCATTTTTTAGGTTGAAGACCTATTGTTGCCCCAAGGTCAAGTAATTTGGTTGGGTTTATAAGTTTTTGAACTTGTTCTGTTTTTATTTCTTTGTTTGAATTAGCACTGACATTGTTATCTTTGTTAAAAGACGGTGTAATATTTGCATTTGCTATTTCGTTTGCGATATCTTGATCAATCTCAATTTCAATAGATTCTAACTGTTTTTTGTCATTAAATTTTTCCACTGTGGAATCACCTTTCATGTGTTTTATAATACTTTGTAATTATACAATCATTTATTTTCATTTTTAAACAAATAAATTTATAATGATAAATATTATTTGTTTGGAGACATATATGAACGATAATTGTATTTTTTGCAAAATAGCTAACAAAACTATAAATGCTAAAATAATTAAAGAAAATGACTATGCTATTGCTTTTTTAGATTTAAATCCTATTAGTGAAGGCCATTGCTTAGTAATTCCAAAAAAACATCACTTAGATTTAGTTACTTGTTTTAAAAAGGAACTAAGTTCAGTTATGGAATTAGTTCAAGAAACAGCAAGATTATTAGAAAGTACTAAATTAGAACCATGAGGTTTTAACTATCTTTCTAATCAAGGAAAAATAGCTGGTCAAGAAGTTAATCATTTCCATTTTCATATCATCCCTAAATATGAAAAAAATAATGGTTTTGTTCAAAATAACAATATAAGTAAAAATGACCGTGATATTGAGGATATTTTTAGCATAATAAAGAAAAAACTTTAATTTATAATACAATATTAATTACCCATTTATTATAATGAATAGGAAATTTATGTTTGATGAACTTTTAAAATTATTGGATAATGCTTATGCTAAATATTCAAATTATAAGGTAGCTGCAATTTGCACTTCTGAGAATGAAGAATATCGTGGTATTAATATTGAAAATGCTGCATATCCTTTTACAATCTGTGCTGAAAGAGTTGCTATTTTTTCTGCTATTACAGATGGTAAAAAAAAGATAGATTCAGTATCACTTATTACTCCAACTGAAACATTTACTTCACCATGTGGTGGATGTAGACAAGTAATGGCTGAATTTATGGATGAAGATGGTGAAATTACTATTTATAATTCAAAAGGCGAATCTAAAAAATACACTTTAAAAGATTTGCTTCCTAATTCATTTATATCAAAAACATTAGAAAGTAAATAATCATGATAAATATTCAAGATAACGTAAAATATTGATTAGAAAATAAAAATGTTTCTAATGAATTAAAAGATCAAATTTCAGAAATGAATGATGATGATAAATCATTATCGTTTAGTGATGATTTAATTAAATTTGGAACTGCTGGATATCGAGCAATTATGGGACCAGGTAATAAGTTTTTAAACGAATGAACTTATAAACAATTAACAATTGCTTATGCTAAATTTTTAAAAGAAAAATTTCCTAATAAAGAAACTATAAAAATATTAGTAGGACATGATAATCGTAAAAATGGTGTATTTTTTGCCGAAATTATTGCAAGTACATTAATTAACTTAAATTTTGAAGTTTACTTTTATGATAATAATGAACCTATTGCTACTCCAATAATTTCTTATATTATTAAAAAAAATAATCTTGATGGCGGGATTAATATAACAGCAAGCCATAACCCTAAAGAATATAATGGTTTTAAAGCTTATAACAATTTAGGTGGTCAATTATTACCTAATGAATCTGATCGTATTTCAAATCTTTTAGAAAATTGAAAAACAAATTTAAATGAACCTATTATTGATTTAAGTAAAAAAGTTAAATATATTGATAAATCTATTCTTCAAGAATACTTTAAAGAAGTAATGAGTGAAGCAACTTTTTCAAGAGATTATAAAGATAATAATAAAATAAAAGTAGTTTATACTGCTCATCATGGTGCAGCTAGTTTTGTTGCTGAAGAATTATTAAAAGATAAACTTAATTATGATGTTATTAAAGTAAAAGAACAATGTTTCTATGACACTTTATTTATTAATTCTCCTTATCCAAATCCAGAAGATGAAAAATCATTTGATTTAGCTTTAGAATATGCTGAAAAAAATAATGCAAATATTATTCTAGGTTTTGATCCTGATGCTGATCGTTTAGGAATTGTAGTTAAACATAAAGACAAATGAAATTTCCTATCTGGAAATCAAGCTGGAACTCTTTTAAGTTATTACATCCTTAAAAATAAAGATTTTAAAAATAAAACTCCTGCTATTATTTCTACTTATGTTTCAACTAATATTATTGATGAATTAAAGAAAATTAAAGATGTTCAAATAATTAGAACTGGTACTGGTTTTAAATTTATTGCTGAAGCTATTGATTTATTAGATAAAGATAAAACAATCTATTGTATTGGTTTTGAAGAAGCAATTGGTTCATGTCCTAGTGATTTAAATCGTGATAAAGATGGATTCCAAACTGCTGCATTAGTTATGGAAGTATATAAAAAATGTCAAGAAAACAATATGACATTAATTGATTATTTAAATGATGAAATTTATCCTCAAATAGGTTTTATTGCTAATAGAACTATTTCAACAGTTATTAAAGGAAATGATTGATTAGAAAGAGCTGAAAGCTTAAAACAATTAGCTCTTCAATATAATAAGAAGAATCTTTTAAAAAGAAATATTATTGATATTAAATATAATGAAGCTGGCGAATGTATTGAATGACATTTAGAGAATAATTCTTGAATTAAGTTTAGAACATCTGGAACTGAACCTAAATTTAAAATGTATTTTAATTTAAGAAATGAAAACTATGATGGTGATAGTGCGTTTATTATTGAACAATTAAATAATGAAATAAACGAATTAAGAGATCTTATTATCAATGAACTTAAAATCTAAAATAGATCTAAGACTTTATCAAAAAGAAGGTTTAGAATTAATTAAAAATAAAAAAAACTTTGGTCTTTTTTGACAGCAAAGATTAGGCAAAACTATTGTTGCTATCAAAGCTGTTGAAGATTATAACAAAGTTATTTTTTCAGTACCTAATAATGTAGCTATTTATTGATATCAAGAAATAAAAAATAATCTTGATCTTGATTTTGATTGCAAAATAATTGATTCTAATAAGAAGAATCGTGAAAAAATATATCAAGAATTTAACGAAAAAGAGAAAATGTGAATCATTGTTTCTTATGATATATTATCAAGAGACAGATTAGAAAATCCTGATTTATTAAATGATTTTGATTATCTAGTTTTAGATGAAGCTCACTTTTTGAGAAATAGAAAAACAGTTAGAAGTAAAAATATTTTAAAAGTAAGAGCAAAAGCAAAATATGCTTTAGCTTTAAGTGGTACTCCTGCTGTTAATGGTTCTTTAGATATTTTAAAAATTTTTCAATTTTTATTTCCTCAAGAAAATTATGGTTCGAGATATTATTATAAAAAGAAATTCTTTCACTCTGAAAAAAATTCTAAAAATCAAAAGATTTGAGTTTTAAATGAAGATAAAAAAACTGAATGAGAATTATTTATTAATGGTTTTTGTGATATTAAAAAAACTCATGATTATTTAAAATGATTACCAAAAACAATTGAAAAAACAATTTCACTAGAAATGACTGGTCAACAATTAAAACATTATAAAAAAATGTTGATTGAATCAAGAAGATTAATTGAAGATAGAAACACTGAAAAATATGAAAAAAACAAATTAGTTCAAATCAAAAGATTACAACAAATTTGTTTAGATCCTAAACTTTTAGATTTAAATTCTAATTCAGTTAAGATTGATTGATTAAAAGAATATTTAAATAATACTCTTGAAGATGAAAGTGAATATATTATTGTTTTTACGAACTTCACAAGTTTATACAATAAAAATGATTTAAGTATTAAAAAATATTCATATGATTTTTTAACAGGACAACAAAACAGTGTTCAAAAGCAAGATATTATCAAAAGATTTCAAAATAAAGAAATCAGAGTTTTATATGCAAATATGAAAGTAGCAAGTCTTGGTTTAACTATTGATACAGCAACAACAACTATTTTCCTTGATAAATCATGAAGTCCTGTTGATAATGAACAAGCTAGCTTTAGAATGGTTGATACTGTTGAAAGAGAAAACTTAGAACCCAAACTTTTAATTAATGTAATTTGTAATAATTCTATTGATGATAGAATTAATCAAGTTTTAAGTAATAAAAAATCAAATAGTTCTTTTGTTTATGAAATGGAAGAATATATTAAAAATGAATAATAAAAATAATTTTTAGGATTAGTATTTAGAAATAAATATTCCTATTTTTTTATATTAAATTAATTTTAATTCATCAATACATTTATAAAAATATGATAATTACTGTCATTATATGCTCTATAGATCCTATTTTTGACTATTTTATATTTTATTGGATCAAAACTCATAATAATTATTTTTAGGATCTTGTAATATGTTAAAAAATTAATATAAATAAAAAGGATAATATATGGAAATTTTTAAATTATATGAATATGTAAATAGCAAAGATTCTGGAATAATTTTTAATAATAAAATTGAATTAGGAGATTTGTCTGTTCTTGATAAATACAAATGAATTAAATATAATGATGGTATAAAAATTGAAAATAAACCTGAACTTTATCAAGGGATTGCCTTTAATAAAGTTGATATAACTTCTATTGAAATGATAAAAAATATTTTTAATAATAAATGATTAACAAAAAAATATTCTAATTTTAGTGACTTATTTATTGATGTAGCTGATATTTTTAAAAAAATAAGAAACAACGAAGTTGTTAGCAAATATTTAGGTTTATTAAGCGAACTTGCATTTATAAAAAAATCTCAGTTATTAGGAATAAATAACATATTAGATTTTTATTCAAATGATAATATTGATCGTTTTGATTTTTGTTTTAAAAATAACCACTATTTAGATATTAAGATGGGAGATATTCTTAAAAACTCTTTTAAATTAGGTTTAAGACAATTAGAATATTTAACAAATGAAAACAAAAAACATGATATTAGTATAATATTCCCTAATTGAGATCCTAAAAATGGAATGAACTTATTAGATTTATTTAATAGTATTGAAGGTATTAAAAGTTTTGAATATAAAAGAGATATGATTGATGAACTTGAAAGTGAAAATCCTAAACTATTTCAAAAATACAAAATTGTAATTGAAAAATCAAGTTTTATTTTTTTTAACAAAAATTTATTACCTAAAATAACTATTCTTGAAAAGAATGTATTAATAAATGCTGCTTTTGAAATTTTTACAAATGAAAATACAAATATAGATTTTGAATCTAAAGTGAAAGAACTAACAAATAATGAGTAAATTAATATCAAAACAAATTTCTCCCTTTGAAAAAGAAAGTGAAATTTTAGTTGAAAATAATTTTTTAACTAATGATGTGAAAATTAAAGAAAATTTCTTTCAAAATCCAACAAAATTTTATGATAATTTTATAAATAATTTAGAAAGAAAAGGGATTCCTAAAATTAGTATAGAAAAATTAGATCAAAAAATATCTAAAATTGCTAAGCATATTGATGGTAGTGATAAAAATATTTTAATTGTTGGAAACATCCAATCAGGAAAAACTAATTCATTTTTGGGCACAATATCTAAATCTCTAGATAAAAATTCAAATTTAGTTCTTATTATGTCTGGAGTTGATAATGAAATTTATAATCAAAATTATGAAAGAGCTTCTAATTTATTTAATGATTTGTCTCTTAATAATGAAATAAGTGTTTTTAATAAAAATGATTATAAAGAAGAAGGTAAAAGAGAAGAAATTAAGAATTTATTAAAAAATAATAAAAAAGTAGTTATTGTTTCAATTAAGAATTATAAAATTATAAGTGAATGAGCAAAATTTTTAGAAGAAATTAATGAACTTATTAAGAATTCAATTATTGTTGATGATGAGTCTGATCAATTCACTCCTAATAATATTAATAAAGAAAAAATAGATGAAAGAGCGGCTACTAATAAAGCAGTTTATTTATTATTAAAAGTACTACAAAATAAAAATACTTTTATTTCTGTAACAGCAACACCATATGTTCAAATACTTTTGGATGAAGAAGATTACTTAAAACCTCATTATGCTTTTTTAATAGAACCAGGAAAAGGATATACTCCATTATCTTATTTTTTAAATGAATCTATCTATGATAGAGATGATGTAACTAATGTTATTGATGATAATGAAATTGAACAGTTTAAAGAAGGGCAATATTTAGGAAAAAGTTTTCATGATGCTATTCTAACTCATATAATCCATTCAATTTTATTTTATTATTGATCTTTAAAAAATGAAAATATTATTTATAAAATACCAAGAATGTTAATTAATCCTGGTATAAAAAATAATTCACATGATCATGCTAAAAATAATCTTTTAAAATTTATAGAAATTAATATTTATCCAAAAATTGCTGGAAGAGATCAAAAAATTGTTAATTTTATTCAAAATAAATTAAATGATTTTAATAATTTTTTAATAAAAACTAATAACCCGATTGCAAATAAAATTTCTTTAGATGATTTAATTAATGAAATTGAATCTAAATTAAAAAATGATAATATTGATGTTCAAGTAATTAATAAAACTAAAAAAATAGAAGATAACAAAAAATTATTTACATTTTATATTGGTAGTAATAAATTATCACGTGGAATTACAATAAATTCTTTGATAACAACATTTTTTTTTGGAAGAACAAAAAAGGTTTCAAATGCTGATACTGTTTCTCAAGCTGCTAGATGATTAGGTTATAGAAATGATTATTTATTCTTTTTAACTATCTATTTATCAAGTGAATTATTAAAAGATTATTATAATATTGAACATATAAATGAACAACTTTTTAGAGAAATTTTAAAATATGAAAAAGATGAAAAAAGTATTAAAGAATTACCTAATAAAATTTATTTAAATAGAGATCAAAATTTATCTCTAGCAACTAGAACATCAGCAGTTTCTCAAGAAATTGTTTTGACCGAAGAAAAAAGTATTGAAAAAATGGCAACACTAAGATCTTTTTTTATTTCTCATAAATTAAATAAATCAGGAATAGATAAAGCTGATAATATGTCATTATCAAAATTAGTTAATGAACTTATCTTAAAAACATTTGATAACTATAATAATTTAAATAATTTATCAAAAAGAAAGAAATTAAAAAATTTTCCATTTCTTGAATTTGAAAATATAGAAAAATTTAAAGAAACTATAGGTTGAAAAGATTTTGCTAATTTCTATAGAATGTTAGATATTGAAAAAATATTATTTGATAAAATAATAGAAAATAATAAAGATAAAAAAATATTATTATGTTTTATGCAAACTGATTCAAATTCAAAAAGCATTAAAAATAAATATTATAATCGTATTATTACAGATAATAAAATAACTGAAATTCCAGTTGGTAAAA
>CAMQZA010000008.1 GCA_947039545.1 uncultured Ureaplasma sp.
TTTAGATAATACAACTCTTCTAATAATAAAGATTAAAGCAATTATTAAAATAAGAGCAGCAACACCACCAACTATAGCGAATATTATTCCGAATGTATCAGCAACAACATTAGTTCCGCCTCCATCACCAGATAAAATTGGTGTATTTGAGTTTGCAGTTAGAATACTACCTAAATCAACAGGTTGACCTTTATTATAAATAGCTTTAAATGAACCAACATCAATTACTGTGTTTAATTTAGTTGTAGCAGAACCAACAAAATTTAATAAAGAATCATCAGCAGTAGTTGCAGCATCTAAAGTACCACCAGAAAATACAATTCTATCACCAGAAGCATCAACTGTTAAAGTTTTTAAAACTTCATCAGTTAAAAGTGAAGCGTCAACTCCATTTGATGTAAATCATGCTTTTTTCTTAGTTAAATTTAATGTAGGTTCAGCACCTTCAGCACCTGCAGTAGGATAATTTTCATTAAATGCAGTTACTAATTCAGTAAGTGCAGGAAGTAATGTAGCATCTGCTTTTGCAGCTATTGCTGCTGTTTCAAGAGCTTTATAATCTACATTATTAACATTTACACTAACAGCTGCTTTTATTGTTTCAGCTTGAGTATAGTATTTAACATTACCAACTGTTGGAGTTGTTACACCACCATTAATAGCTGCAATAAATTTAGCTTGATCACCTTTAGGAATAAATATTCTATCAGGAGAAAGTCCTTTAAACATATTAGTATAACTAATATTAGCATTACTTGGAGTTGTATCAGTTACACCACCTAAAGAAGGCATAGTAAATCTTTTTAAAGAAGTAGCATTAGAAAATGTACCTGAACCTAAAGAAGTCAAAGAATTTGGTAACATTGCTGAAGTTAAAGAAGTTGCATTAGCAACTAAATTTGTTCCAATACTTTTTAAAGTTTTTGGTAATTCTAAACTTTTTAAAGCTGTAAAGTTAGAAAATACGTTATTACCAATAGTTGTTAATTGAGGAGCAACAGTATCAACTTTTGTTACATTAGCTACTAATTGTCCATCAGCACCAGCTTTAGTTACAATAGAATCTGCATTTGGTAAAAATTCATTAATTTTAATAACTTCAGCAGTATTTTTTGTATTTTCTCATAAAAAATTATAAATAGTTGTATTTGGAGAACCAATTGTAGCATCTGCTCCTAAAGCATCATGAACATCTTTCATATCAACTATATATTCAGGAATATTTAATACTTTACTTACATGGTTATAAATTGGATCACCAGTTAATTTATGTTTTGTAGTATAGTCATAAGGATTTGTTCAACCACCAGCAGCATAATTAGGACTTCTATATGTTAGTGAATCAAATACTTTATCAGATTCTTGAATTGTATATGGAGCTCATTTTGCTGATGATTCTTTATTAACAGCTTCTGTTTTTAAAGATCTAAAATAACTTGCACCATCAGCTACAACACCAGGTTCTTTAACTAAATAACCTTTAGTACCAACTAAATTAGCTGTATATTCTACTTTAGCAGTACCAGTTGCGCCTTGATTATAAGAATATATTGAGTTCGCTGGTGTAATACTACCAGCTGCACCAGTATTACTATATCTATTAGATATAACACCAATTTCAGGAACTGTTTCAAAACCTGACATTAAATGAGAAGGACGATTTCAATTACTATTTAAATTAGCTAAATATGTAGTATGGTTAACACCTGAAGATAAACTTTCTTTAAATATTGCATATTCAGTTGAATTTGGAGCATATTTATTTGCATAAATTTTTTGAGCATTAGTAAATTTTGCTGTTTCTTGTGCAACTGTCATAAGATTAGCTTCAGCAGGTACATAATTTGTTACTGCAGTAGCACCAGTACCAGTAGTAGTACCAGTTACTTCGTAAAGATTTTTAACATCTTCCAATCAAATATTTTCATGAAAAACAATATTTTTATCATCAGTAAAAGGAAATCTCATCATTTCAAATACTTCAGCTACATTTGGAATTGAAATACTTAAATTATTGTAAAATAATGGGTTTATAGAAGACACTTCAACATCTGGATATATAGTAGCAGATGTTGGAGGAGTTCCATAATATTTATTAGAAACAATTGTATTATTAATTAATCCAAGAATGTTATCTTTACTACCTAAATTTTGTAACTCTTGTATAGTTGGAGTTCTAGCACCAATATTAGTACCCATAGCAGCAGCAGTAATATCAACTAAAGCAAATCTCATATTTGATGGATAAACTATTTCTCTTGCAACATCTTTACTTGGTTTTGGTAAATTAGTAAAAGTTGAAAGAGAAAAATTACTTTTATCTTTAAAAGGAATTTGAGGTCCTGGAGGTGTAGCAGTTGATGCTGGGTGTATACCATTATGGAAAACTATTTTTGTAGTAGGTTCAGCCATATTTTCTGGTTGAGGAAAATAAACTTTTGTTAATGTTGACATATATTGAAATACTTCATTACCAACTTTAGTTAATCTTGAACCACTTTGAAAACGAATTTCTTTAACTTGAGACATTCAAGGGTTGTTTGGATTAGAATATTCACCTGGATAAAAATCATGTCCTGGAGTTCTTCTTGTAACCGCTTCAAGTGATTCTACATAATTAGGAATAGTGAAAACACCTGTCTCAGCATTTCATGCTGGTTTAGCAGAATCAACAGCTGTTGCATCTGCATTTCCAAGTCCTCATGTAGTAATATCACCTAAAAATCCTTGGTTAAATTGTCTACGTAAATTAGTATCAATTGCTTTAGTACTAACATTATTAGTACCTTCTTTTAAAAGAACATTGCTAAGATCATTATTAGTAGTTGTATTACTATTAGCAAGACTTATTCCAAGTCCTAATCCTGAAGCAATAACAACACCTGTAAATAAAGAAGCAATTGTAACTTTTTTTATATTTTGTTTTTTCATTTTTATCCTTTTTATAAAAAAAATTATAATTTATATAAATTATAAATTTTATTTTCCTAAACTAATATTATTATATTTAATTTGAGAAAATATCTTTATTTAAATTTTTCTTATAATTTATTATATCATTTTTATCAAAATAAATATTAATTTCATACTCAGCATTTTCAAGACTATCACTTCCATGAATAATATTCATTCCTAAATCATTAGAAAAATCACCTCTAATTGTACCTGCACTAGATTCTAAAGGATTAGTTGCCCCAATAAAATTTCTTGACATTTCAATAATATTATTACCACTAATAACCATTAAAACAACTGGATTTGAAATAATTGATTGAACTAATTCATCATAAAAAGGTCTTTCTCTATGAACATAATAATGTTTTTTAGCTTGTTCTTCAGTTACTAAAGCAAATTTAATTGCATTGATCATAAAACCTTTTTTTTCAAATCTAGTAATGATATCACCAATTAAGTTTCTTTGAACTGCGTTTGGTTTAATCATAATAAATGTTTTTTCCATATTTTTCTCTTTTCTATATAAAATATATACTATATTTTATATTTATATTAATTATTCTAAATGTTTTCAATTTCATCTTCAAATTGACTATTAAACATTTTAGAATAGAAACCATCTTCATTTTTTAATAAACTATCATGATTACCTTTTTCAATGATCCGACCATTCTTAAGAACAATTATTAAATCAGAATTAACAATTGTTGAAAGTCTATGAGCGATGATTATTGATGTTTTTCTTTTCATTAACTCATTTAAAGCTAATTGAATATCAATTTCTGTTTTGGTATCAACATTACTAGTAGCTTCATCTAAAATTAAAATTTTAGCTGGATCTATAATTGCTCTTGCTATTGATATCAATTGTTTTTGACCTACTGAAAGAGAATCTCCATTATTATGTAAAATTGTGTCATATCCATTTTCTAATTGATTAATAAAGAAATCACATCTTGTTAATTTAGCAGCAGCATAGATTTCTTCATCAGTAGCGTTTAAATTACCTAATCTAATATTATCCTTAACAGAAGTGTTGAAAATAAATGGGTTTTGTAAAACTATAGCAATATTTTCTCTTACAGATTCTTTTGTAACATTAGCAATATCTTTTTCATCGAAAAGAATTTTACCTTCACTAATATTATAAAACTTAGTTAATAAATTAATAATAGTAGATTTACCACTTCCAGTTGGACCAACTATTGCTATTGATTGATTTTCACCAATTTTAAAAGAAACATCTTTTAAAATTCTTTTATCTTTTGAATAAGAAAAGTTTAAATTTTCAATTGATATATTTCCTTGAATATTTTCTAATGAATCTTTTTCATTTTCTAAATCTTCATTTTGTTCTCTATAAATATCAAAAATTCTTTTTGCTGATGAAAAACCCATTTGAAACATACTTGTTAAAGATAAAAGATTACTAATAGGACTTATTACTTGTCTTGTTAAAATTGTAAAAATAGTAATAATAGCTATTTTTTGAACAGCATCAAGACCAGCGCCTCCCATAATAACACTTGCAAATTGATCAGACCCTGGCATTAATGCAAAAACACCACCAATAATTGAAATAAATAAAATAATAAAGTTAATCATAAAAATACTTCATGGCATAACAAAAGAACTTATTCTTTCTCCCTTATATGAAACATTAACTAGTTCTTTATTTTTTTGATTAAATTGTTTAGAAACATTTTCTTGTTGATTAAATAGATTAGTAACATTTTGTCCAGAGAACATCTCTTCAACAAATCCATTAGTTTCACCTAAGTATTCTTGTCTTTTTTGAAAGAATGGTTGAGTTTTTTTAACAATAAATAAAACAACTATTAAAAATGTTGGTACTGTAACTAAAACAATAGCAGCTAATGTTGCTGAAATTAAAAACATTGTAATCATTGAACCAAAGATTGTTAAGAATCCTGTTATTAAATCAGATAATGTAAAAGATAAAACAAAAGTAATATTCATTGTATCATTAGTTGAAATTGAAATTAAATCACCTGATGATCTTGTATCAAAAAAAGACATTTTTAACTTTTGTAGTTTATTAAACAAGTCATAACGAATTTCATGACTTATTTTTTCACCTAATCTAATTAACAAAATTCTTTGTATATATGTAAATACAGCATATAGTAAATAGAAAACACCAAGAATAGATACAATGGTTATAAAGTCAGGTTGACCTACACTAGATGTAACAGCCATCAAAGTAATAACAGAAGCCATATTGAATAATATTGTAAAAATTACAGCAATAAAAGCAAAGAATAATAATTTCTTATAATTTTTCATATAAGCAAAAATAATTCTAACGACTGGTTGTCCTTCTTTTGCTCTTTGAAAAGGTGATTTCTTTTTATTATCTTTTAAAATAGCTATCGGATTTTCAAAACTAGTACTTGTTTCATTAAATATTGGACTAGGAATATTTTGTTCTTCTAAATTATTTGATGTCATTTTTGATTTCTTCCTCTCCTAATTGATTTAAAGCAATATCATAATAATATTCACAATTCTTCAATAAATGTTTATGTGTTCCTTGATTAATTATTTTTCCATTTTCCATAACAACAATATTATCTAAATTTTTTAAAGCTGTTATTCTTTGAGCAATAAAAATTTTAGTTGCATTTTCATAATTTTTATTAATCATTTTTTGAACATTTTTTTCAGTTAACATATCAAGAGCTGAAGTTGAATCATCAAAAATAAGAACTTTTGGTTCTTTAATTAAACTTCTAGCAATTGATATTCTTTGTTTTTGACCACCAGAGAAGTTTTCTCCTCTTTGTTCAACAACTTCATCTAAACCTTCTTTTTTTGATGCTAGAACTTCATTAACACAACTTGATTCAAGTGCTCTTTCTAATTCAACATCTGTTGGTTCATTTTTTCCATAATAAATATTAGATCTAATAGTACCTGAAAATAAGACTGATTTTTGAGGTGTAACTGAAATATTATCTCTTAATGAAGTTAAAGATAAATCTTTAATATCGTTATTATCAATTAATAATTTTCCAGAATCAATATCATATAGTCTTGTTATTAAATTAATTAAACTAGTTTTACCACATCCTGAATGTCCGATAATACCTAATGATGATTTGTTTTTAATTTTTAAATTAATATCATTTAAAATTCATTCTTCAGAATTATTATATTTAAAATTAACATTTTCAAAAACAATATCAAAATTACTATCAATATTAATTGGATTTTCTGATTCTTGAATACTAGGTTTAGTAAAAAATACTTCATTAACTCTTTTAATTGTTGCTTGAGATCAACCGATTTCACCTACTATTGAGCTTAATAACATTAACCCAGCAGCTGTTAATGCTGCTAAGTTTGTTAAACTAGCAATTTCATCATTAATCGGATATCCTGGTGGAGATGCTAATAAAATAATAACAATCACTAAATTAACAATAATTAAAACAAATGGAGAAAAACTTAAAGCAGCTATTGAAGATTGAATTCCATATTTTGTTAATTTATCATTAACTTTATTAAAATATTTTATTTCTAACTTTTGTAAGTTATTTGATTTAACAATTCTTACACCAAGTAAATTTTCTCTCATTTTTTCATTAGCACTATCAAGTGAAGATTGTAAATTAGAAAATGATGGAATCATTATTTTGAATAAAATTCATAAAATTAATATTAAAAGAATTAAAGCGCCTAAAAAATAAGCTCCATAAATTGGATTAATAAAAAAGGCAAAAACAATACTACCTACAAAAAGAGCAATTGCTCTTGGAATGATTGATAAAGATCTAATAAAAACATTTTGAATCATTGTAATATCAGTTGTCATTCTAGTTGTTAGAGAAGAAATTGAAAATTTGTCAATATCACTTGCTGATAAACTTTGAACTTTATTATAATATTTATCTCTAATATTATAACCAAAACCCATACCTATTTTAGCAGTTAAAACATTAGAAATTGCTCCTGAAGCCAATGTAAATAAAGCACCTGTAGTCATTATCACAAATACAATTGATAAGGATGCTGTTTGATCACCATTAAACATATTTACAAAATGTCGAGACATTCCAACAATAGCTTGCATAAATGGATTAAGTTCTGCTATTGGTGTTGTGCTCGGATTAATAATTTCAAAAATAACTAAAAGCATTAAAGGTTGAACAAAATCACCAAGCGTTTGAATTAGTCTAACAAATAAAATAGTAAGAAGTAACTTCTTATCTTTTTTAGAGAAGAATGTAAATAAATGTTTCATATATTAAATATCCCATACGTCTTTTTATTATATAATATATAAAAATTAAATAGAATTATTATATACATAATGCAAAATATTTTAGATAAAGTTTATCAAGATTCAATAAAAGAAAAAATAGCACCACTAAAAGTAAATGCTTCAAAATTTATTATTGATTTAATTAATAAAAATAATTATAAAACATACCTTGAAATAGGTAGTGGTCTTGGTTATAGTTCTCTTTTTATTTATGCAACTACTGCTGTAAATAAAATAACAACTATTGAAAGAGATCCTATTCGTTTTTTAAAAGCAAAAGAGAATTTAAAAGACTATCAAAAAATTGATTTAATTAATATTGATTGTTTTGATTATGAAGTCAATGATAAATATGATTTTATTCTTTTAGATGGTCCAAAAACTAGATTAGAAGAATTGTTTCTAAAATATATTAAATTATTAAATAAAAATGGAATTATGATTATTGATAATATTTATTTAAAGAATTTAGCTGATTTAGAAATAAAAACTAATAATCAAGCAAGAATATTATTAAAATTAAATGAGTTTAAAGATTGAATTTTAAAAAATAATGATTATTCAATTGAATTAATTGATATTGATGATGGTTTAATGATGATTCAATTAAAAGAGGAATTTTAAAATGAAATTAAAAGTTGCAATTAACAGTATTGAACATTTAGATTATTGTTTAGAAAATAATGTTGATGCTATTATTATAGGTAATGATTCATTTTCATTAAGAAATTCAATCTCATTTAGTCTTGATGAAATAACTGAAATTAATAAAAGAAAAAATAAATCTGAAATATATGTTTTAGTTAATAAAATATTTATTGAAGATGAATTAGAAGCATTAGAAAAATATTTAATTGATTTATCTAAAATAAATATTAAGAAAATTATTTTTCAAGATTTTGCTGTTATTCATTTAATTGAAAAAAATAATTTAAATTTCTATTTAAATTACAATCCAGAGACATTAATAACTTCATACTATCAATTTGATTTTTATAAAAAATGTCAAATTAATGAAATGAGTTTAAGTAAGGAATTAACTCTTTATGAAGTTAATGAAATTACTAAAAATAAAACTAACTTATCAATTGAAATTCTAGGTCATGGTTATTGTTTTATTATGCACTCAAGATGAAATTTAATTTCTAATTTTGAGAAATATTATAATACTTCTCTTGATAAGAGAATTTGAATTAGAGAAGAAATGCGTAAGTTAAGTAATTTAATTTATGAGGATAAAGATGGAAGTCATATGTTCTCTGGTTATGAATTAGCAACAATTAATATCTTAGATAAACTAAATGATCTTGATTATTTAAAAATAGATACTTTTTTCTATGATTCAGATAAATCAATATTAGTTACAAAAATTTATCAAGATGCTTTTAATAAAATAAAAAATGATAAATATGATCTTGATTTTAAAACTAAAGCATTTGAAGAATTAGATAAAACAGCTGATAAATTTATTGATAATGGTTTTTTAAAAAACAATATGAAACACCCCCATTTAAAAAAATATGAACAAAATAATAAATAAAATTGAATTATTATCTCCAAGTGGAGATAAAACAAAAGCATATTATGCTCTTAATTATGGAGCTGATGCTATTTATATCGGTGCTAAAGAATTCAGTTTAAGAAAAAGAGCTGGTAATTTTGATATTGAAGATATTAAAGAAATTGTTAATTATGCTCATAGTTTAAATAAAAAAGTTTACTTAGTGATGAATGTTATTTGTCGTAATTTTTTATTTAAAGATTTTCATATTTTCTTTAAGAAAATACAAGATATTGAAATAGATGCTTATATTGTTGCTGATGTAGCTATTATTAATTTTCTGAATGAAAATTATCCTGAAAAAGAAATTCATATCTCAACTCAACAATCAACAACCAATTCAGCAAGTTGTTTATTTTGAAAAAAATATGGAAATGCTACTAGAGTTGTTTTAGGAAGAGAATTAAAATTAGATGAAATCAGAAAAACATCTGAAAATTTAAAAAATAAAATTGAACTTGAAATTTTCATACATGGTGCTGTTTGTATTTCATATAGTGGTAGATGTATGATGTCTAATAACTTTAGTTTAAGAGATGCTAATGTTGGTGGATGTGCTCAATCTTGTCGATGAAAATATCATATTGAAGATAAAGATAGCAATGTCTATAATGATCATTTTTTTACAATGAGTCCTAAAGATATGAGTTATATTAATTATTTAGATGAATTAATGAAACTTAATATTGCTTCATTTAAAATTGAAGGAAGAATGAAATCTGTTAATTATATTGCTGAAGTTGTTAAAACTTATCGTGAAATAATGGATAAACATTATCAAAACATTGATTTTGATACAAATGTTTATTTTAATAAAATAAAAAATATTGCAAATAGAGATGTTGATTCAGCTTTTATTGATAGTGCTGATGAATCTAAAATGCTTTATCATGATGAAAAAAAATTAACTAACCAAGATTTTATCTTTACAATTGAAAAAATAATTGATGAATCAAAGTTTTTAATTAGAACTAAAAACAACTTTAATATTGATCAAAAAATAAGACTCGTAAATCCATTTTTAGAAGATCAATTTATTCATATTGATGAAATATTAGATTTAAATAATAACTCAATTAAAAATGCAAATATTCCAGATTCAGAATTATATATCACTATTAAAAGTAATTGTACTATTAATGAATATACTCTTGGAAAGTTAAACTAAAATTTCTTAATTAATTCAAAGCTATTTTTAATAACATCATCCATATCATAATATTTATATTCACTCAATCTTCCTATTAAAAATAGATTAGAATATTTAGAAGAATCTTTTTGATATTTTAAATATTTTTGATTGTTTTCATCATTATTAATTGGATAAAATGGAATATTAAATATTTTGTCATTAATGTCAAAATTACCAGGATATTCTCTTGTAATTGTTGTATTTTCTTTATCAATTTGCTTTGTCATATGTTTATATTCACATATTCTTGTTAGTGATTTATGAGCAGGATAATTAACTACTGCTGTTTCTTGAAAAAACTCTTGCTTTAAATCTTCAAATTGAATATCTAAAGAACGATATTGAAGTTGTTCATATTCATATTTAAAAAGTTCATCAATTCTACCAGTAAAAATAACGTCTAATTCTTCATTTTTAAAAAGTATTTTTGAGTCTTTAAAACTAAGAAAATCAATAGCATTTTGATTGTTGAAAATAGTAATGTTTTTATGATCTAATATTTTATTAATCATCTCAGTATAACCAAATAAAGGTAAACCTTGATATCTATCATCAGGAAAGTAATTTCAAACATGATTTAAATTAATTTTTACCCTTTTAAGTACATTAATATCAATGTCTTTAATATCAATTCCTCACATCTTAATTGTGTAGTTTGCATATATTTTTAAATATATATTATTGATTAATTTTTTAAGATCAACATCTTCTATCTTTTCAAGTAATTCATGAATACTAACACTAGTTTCATTTTTAAATAATCTCTTAACTTCTATTTGAAATCTTTCAAATAAATCTGGATCAATAGCTTTAATAGAGTCAAAATTAATTGGAAACTTAATTAATTTTGAATCATATTCAACTTGAACTTCATTAACATAATCATTAAACTTAGTAAATCTGTTAATAAATTCTCAAACATCATCATAATTTGTATGAAAAATGTGTGGTCCGTATTTATGAACTAAAATATTATTATCACGATAATAATCATAAACATGACCACCTAAATGATTTTTAACTTCATAGATTTCAACTAAATAACCTTTTTCACTTAATAATCGAGCACAAACAGAGCCTGAAAGACCTGAACCAATAATAATAATTTTCTTCATATTTAACCTTTTTTATTAAGCTTCTTCTTTATTATTATAAAATTAATTTTGACTAATAAAAAGAATAAACTATTCTTTTTTTATAAATTAAGTATCTGGGAAAAATAATGAAAAAATTAGATCGAATAATAACAAGAGAAGAAGATTTTGCTGAATGATATACAAGTATTATTCATAATGCAAAACTTTCTTTATATACAAATATTAAAGGGATGATGATTTTTCAACCATATGCTTGAAGTATTTGAGAAAATATTAGAGCTATTTTAGATAAAGAATTCAAAGAAAAAGGGATTAAAAATCTAGCAATGCCTTTATTAATTCCTCTATCTGATTTAGAAAAAGAAAAAGATCATATTAAAGGTTTTAGCCCTGAAGTTTATACTATTACTAAAATTGGTAATAAGGAAATTAATGAACATTATATTATTAGACCTACAAGCGAAATTATTTTTTGTGAATATTTTAGAAATATCTTAAATAGTTATAAAGATTTACCAATTAAACTAAACCAATGATGTAGTGTTTTAAGAGCTGAAAAAACTACTAGACCTTTCTTAAGAAATAGTGAATTTTACTGACAAGAAACACATTCTATTCATATTGATGAAACAGATGCTTTAAATTTTACTGAAGATATGATTAATACCTATGAAAAATTTATTGAAGAAGATTTATTAATTCCGGTTATTAAAGGTGAAAAAACTTTAAATGAAAGATTTGCAGGAGCTGAAAAAACTTATACAGTTGAAGCTCTTATGCAAGATGGTCAAATTCTTCAATGTGGAACTAGTCATTATCTTTCTGATAATTTTGCTAAGAATTTTCAAATAAAATTCCAAAATAATAATAATCAATATGAATATGTAAAACAAGTATCAGCTGGAGTATCTACTAGATTGATTGGCGCTATAATTATGGTTCATGCTGATGATAAAGGTTTAAATTTACCTTGAAACGTTGCTCCAACTCAAATTATTCTTAACTTAGCTAATAGTGATGAAGAAGTAAAAAAAATAGCTCATACAATTAAAGATTCATTAAAAAACTATCGAGTTAAAATTGATAGTTCTGATAAAGGATTAGGTTATAAAATTAGTAATAATGAAATCTTAGGTATTCCTTTACAAGTTATTATTGGTAAAAAAACAATTAGTGAAAATATTGTTACTGTTTATAGAAGAGATATTAGTCAAAAAGAAGATATCCATCTTGATAACTTAAATGATTATTTAGAAAAAACAATTATTGATATTAAAGCATCAATGTTTAATAAAGCTAAAACTCATCTTGATTCATCAATTGAATTCATTTCATCTATTGATGAATTAAAAACGACATTATCAAAGAGAAAGATAGCTAAAGCTTATTTCTGTGGTAATGAAGATGATGAGATAAGAATCAAAGAAGAAACAAAAGCAACACCTAGATGTATTATTGATAATGATGTTGAAGGTACTTGTTTCATTACTAATAAAAAAACAAAGAATATGATCGTTATTGCAAGAGCATATTAGTATTTTATAAAATAGATTGACCTACATAGAAATATGGAGGTTTTTTTATGGAACAAATACTTATTTTATTTAATGAAAGATATGAGGGTAATTGAGATTTGATTTATCAAGCAATTAAGAATTCAGAATTTCAAAAAATAAATTTAGAAAAAATAAAAAGCATTAAGAATGATCAAATTAATATTATGACTATTTTGGATGATAAATATCCTAATAAGTTCAAAAATATTTATATGCCGCCATTTATTATTTTTAATAAAGGTAATATCAATTTAATTGATAAACAAGTAATCGCTATTTGAGGTAATGTTGAACCTGAATATTTTTTAAAGAATAAATTATCAAAAAATATTGTTTATAGCTTTAGTTGAAATGCTAAAAATCACTTAACAGCTAAAAAGCTAATTAACTTTGGATATAAGATAATTTTAGTTGATAAGAATGGGTATAAGAAGTCAATTATTACTAGTATAGATTCTAATAATCTTTTATATATTTCAGAGATGCCTAAGAATAGTAAAATTAATGATGATTATCCTGAACTACAAAAAATGAATAGATTGTTAAATGCTGTTAGTGATAAAGTTTTATTATTAAATGCTAATGAAAAAACTGTTTTAGAATGTGAAAAAATTGCTAAATTTGAAAATAAAGAAGTTTATAGTTTCAATGATGAAAGTGAATTTTTAAAAAATCAAAAAGGTATTAAGTTAGTTAATTCTATTAATGAAATTTGATAATTAATCTTTATTTTCAATTCTTTTATAAATTGGCTTTGAATCATTAACTGTAATATTGAAAAGTGGGTGAAGTTCATTAATTTCATCCATTTTTAATAAAGGTATATTTGTTTGTAAAATAACTTCGTCTTTACCTTCACTTAAGATAGGTGATAGTCAAAAATTACTTATTTGAATAGTTTTAGCAATAATGATAATTAAAGAATCTAATTCATTCTTTTCATTGTTTTTAAATAGTTCTCAAGGTTTAATATCTTCAATATACTTATTAATATAATTAATAACTCTCATAACTTCTTTACAAATATTTAAAACATCTAATTTGTTAATATTTTCAATAATATTTTTATTTGCTATTTCAATTTCATTCAAAGCTTTTTTTGCATAATCAGATAAATTATCCTTATTTATTTCAGGGATTTTTTTATTATTATATTTTTTAATTAAACCAATAAATCTAGATACTAAATTACCAAAGTTATTAGCTAAATCACCATTAAAATTAGCAACTAATGAATCTGTTATAAACACATTTTCACTATTAATAGCAAAACAACTCATAAAATAATATCTAATAGCATCAACACCGAATTCATCAATTAATAAATTGGGATCAATTACATTGCCAAGAGATTTTGACATCTTTCCTTCTTTTGTAACAATTCAACCATGACTAATGATTTTAGTTGGTAATTTAATATTTAAATTATCAAGAAAAATTGGTCAATATATACAATGGAATCGAGTTATTTCTTTAGATAAAATGTGAACAATTTCAGCGTCTTTATGATTTCAATATTTTTCAAATAAACTTGAATCATCACTTAGATAACCAAGTCCAGATATATAACTTAATAAAGCATCAAGTCATACATAAATAATGTGCTCTGATTTTGGTTCAATTTCTATTCCTCAATCAAAAGAAGTTCTTGTAATTGATAAGTCATCAATACCTGTATTGATGAAGTTATTCGTTAGTTCATTCATTCTTGATTTTGGATAAATTAAATCAGGTTTTTTTTGAAAAAGTTCATTAACTCAATTTGTAAAATTTTTCATTTTAAAAAAATAAGATGGTTCTTTAATATCAATCAATTTATGATTTAAAGTACAAAAATAATCATCATTTTCTTTTTTAGCTTGGTTATGATTAAAGTTTTCTTCACAAGAAACACAATATAAACCTTTTCATTCATTAAGATAGATAAGTTCTTTATCTTTGAAAATCTGAAATACTTTTTTAACAGTTTCTGTATGTGAAATATCTGTCGTTCTAACAAATTTTGAATAATCAATTTTTAATCTCTTTCATAGATCAATAAAAATTTTTGAATTCATATCAACATATTCTTTTGGAGACATATTCAATTCATTAGCTTTTTCTTGAATTTTTTTACCATGTTCATCTGTACCAGTTATATAAAAAGTTTCATAACCAATTAATTGTTTATATTTAGAAATAACATCAGCTAATATTGTTGAATAAGCATGACCGATATGTGGTTTACCTGATGGATAGTAAATAGGTGTTGATATATAAAAAGTTTTTTTCATGTTTTATCCTTCTGAAATATTAAAAATCTCACTTTTTTCAATAAGAAGATTGTTAGTATATATAATTGAAGCTGCTGTAATTATTAATCCTAAATAAAAAAGAGCAACATAAAAAATTAAAATCTGAGCTGCAATTCTTAAGTCTCATCATGTATATGCTATTGATGCTGAATTACCTCTATTAAAATTATAAGAAAAGATAAATGAAAACTCTCAAGTACCTATTTTTTCTGCCATAGAAAGATTAACAAAAACTCCGTCTTTATATAAAATATTTGGTTCAAAAATTATATCTGATACTTCATTTATTCAAGGATTATTATAAACAACAGAACTTGGTCTATTAATAAAAGCAATAATAAAAAGTAATAAAAGAAATAAATTACCAATGATCATAAATGCTGAAATATGATTTGAATTATATACTGCTAAATAATCAGATTTCTTATATTTTCAATAACCATAACCAGACATAGGAATAATTATTGATATTAATATTGTTGTTAATATACCAATAAAATTAAGGTATTTTGTATTAATATCAACTGCTGTATTATTAACTAAATCAATATTAAAAAAATTTATATAAAGTGTATTATTTGAAATAAATGGTGGAATAAAAATATAAGTAGTTAAAAAAAGAATCATTACAATCATCAAAGAAAAACTAGTAATTAAAAAGAACCTACTAGTTTTATTGATATCTTTATTAAGTAATTGAATAAATTTTAAATTCATAATATTATTATTATATAATTTCTTTTTTTTATTATTTCTTATTTATGTTTTCTTTCTCATATTATTTGTTGCACTTGTATATTAATAGTTCTCCACTATGTTAATATATGACTATATAATATGCATTTTATTATATAAAGAATATAATGCATTAGACTTAACAGAATGTTTGTATGCAACCATTTTACAAGCTATTTTTAATTGAATATTACTCTTAACTAAGTTTTCAATTTCTATTAATAATATATTGTCATCTATTTCAACTTTTGTTCTATTGTTAATAACAATAACTATTTCTCCTTTTAAGGTGATTATTTTTAAAATTTCTGAAATTTTATCAACATAAATAGTTTGATTTTTTTTAGATATTTCTCTACAAACTGAAATTTCAATATCCCCAAAAATATTCTTAATATTTTCTAAAGTATTAATAATTCTATGAACTGATTCATAAATAATTAATGTCGTTTGAAAGCTTTTTAATTCACTTAATCTATTACTTTGTTCATTAGCTTTATATGGTAAAAAACCAACAAAGAAAAAATCAGTTGTAGGAGCTGATGAAAGAATAAGACCATGAATTAAAGCAGAAGGCCCTGCTGTAACTTCGATTGAAATATTTTTGCTTATTAGTTTTTTTATTAAAATATATCCAGGATCAGAAATTAAAGGATAACCAGCATCTGAAATTAATCCTGATTGATTATTCTTAATTATTTCAAAAATTTCATCAGTCTTTTTATTTTCAGAATGATTATGAAAACTAATTAACTTAGGTCTATTTTTAATATTTAATAACGAAAGTAATTTAGCTGTATTTCTAGTATCTTCACAAAAAAGATATTCTAATTTTTCTAAAACTTCAATTGAATTTAAAGAAATATCTTTTAAATTCCCAATGGGAGAAGAAATGATATAAAAAGTATTGTTATCCATGTAAATCCTTGATAATTTCTTTTAATCTAAGTAAATCAATATTTAACATATTTAAAGTTTTAAATAGTGTTTTATTATTGCAATAGGAAATACCTATTTTTTCACATATTTTTTCTCTTAATATTTTTGATGAAATATCTAATGATAAGTATTCACTAAAAAGTAATGAAATATTATCTTTTTTAAATTTTATTTTATTTTGAAAAGCTTTAATAATAACTTCATCTTTAGCTTCAGCGACACCAATTTTTTTAGAAAATGGTTCCATATCATTTTTGCTAATATAAATATTTTCAGCATCAGGAATATGTTTTAAAATTGATTGTCTGATTTTTTCTCCAGAACGATCAGGATCTAAAAAAAGAATTACATTATATGTCTTAGAAAGTTTTTTTAAATTTTCAATATCTGAATCATTAAAACCAAATCCATGTGTTTCATATGTTAAAACATTAAAAAGTTTTTTAATCTTTTCACTATCTTTTTTACCTTCGACAACAACAATATCGATCATTAGTAATTATTCAAAAAACTTAAAGAAAGAATATTTTTCATACACAGATGAAATACAATGTTTACCATGAGCAAAAATTGATACAGCTGAAGATATTAATTCTGCTATTGAAATAACTGAGAAAAAATCTGGTAATTTTTCTTCTCTTTGAATAGTATCTGTAATATAAACTTTATTAATTAAACCATTTTTATTAGCTTCAATAAAATTAGCAATACAATTCTTATTTAATAAACCGTGAGTTGCTACAATATCAATACTTTTAGCACCTTTTTCTTTTAGAATTTTACAACCTTGAATAATTGTTCCGCCTGTATCAATTATGTCATCAAAAATTAAACAATTTTTATTATCAACATTACCTAAAATTTCTGAAGACTCAACTTTATTTTGACCAACTCTATTTTTATCAATAATAGCAAAATCACAATTAATTTTACTAGCAATGCTTCTTGTTCTTTTTACACTTCCATAATCAGGAGAAACAATAACTAAGTCATCTCTAATAATTCTTTTATTTGTAATTAAATCATCAAGCATTAATCAAATAGCTGTTAATGAATCAAAAGGAATTGTAAAAAACCCTTGTTGTTGTTGAGAATGAATATCAACTGTTAATACTCTAGTAGCTCCAGCTTTTTCTAATAGATCTGCAATAAGTCTACTTGTAATTGGTTCTCTACCTTTTGCTTTTCTATCTTGTCTTGAATAACCATAATAAGGGATTAAAACATTAATTGTTTTAGCAGATGCTCTTCTAACAGCATCAATAGCTATTAAAAGTTCCATAATACTATCATTAACAGGTTTTGAAGTTGATTGAACTAAAAAAACATTTAATTCTCTTATAGGTTCTGGAATTGAAAATAAAAGTTCTCCATCAGCAAATTTAGTGATTACTGGTTCTATTAGACGAATATCAGACAACTTTGCAATTTCTTTAGCTAATTTCTTGCTTTGACTTAAACCAATTATCACACTATCATTAATATTATTAAGCATTTCTATCCTTTATTTGATTTATTATTTATATTTAATATTATAGATTAAAAAATAAATCAAAATTAATTTTATAATATAATATATATGTCATCACAATATTAATTAGTGAACCTTGTCAGGGTAGAAATACAGCAGCAATAAATTGAGTCTTATGTGTGGTGATGTATTTAATGGAAGCATACTCAAGTGGTTAAGAGGGCACCCTGCTAAGGTGTTAGATTGGGTAACTGATGCGAGAGTTCGAATCTCTCTGCTTCCGCCATTATTAAAATATAAAATAAAATCAAAAAACAATAGTTTTTTGATTTTATTTTATAAATACTTTTATATAATTAATATTAATATGCAGAAAAAAAATATTTTAAATATTATGATGATTGTTTTAATTTCATTTTTATTTATTACAACAGTATCTTTAACAATAACTTCATTAATTTTATCATGACCTTTGGCTTGAATATATTTCGTTATTTTTGTTGTAATTATGTATTTTATAAATACTTACTATACTATTAAAATCTTTTATGATAAAGATAGAATCAATACTTCTAAAAAAAATTGATTATTAGGTTTTTGTTTATTACCAGGTGTTGCTACTTTTTTCTATTTATGATTAGGTTTTAAACCAGATTTAACTGATGCTAAAAATAATTATATTACTGGACGAAAATTAATTAAAGAATATGAATCAAAACCAGAAAATACAACTGATGATGACCTTAAAAAAATATCAAATTTTTTTAAGAATACTTGAGATGTTGATTATTCAAATAATAATAATATTAAATTAATTGAAGATAATTTTGATTTATATAAAAAAAGCATTGATTTAATAAGAAGTGCTGAGAAATCTATTATTGTTCAATATTATATTATTTCAAAGGATGAATGATTCAATACATTTGCAAACGAACTTATTAAGAAATCAAAACAAGGTGTTCAAATCTACTTCTTAGTAGATTGAATTGGTTCTATTGGAAGATATAATAAAGGAATCATTAATAAATTAAGAAAAAATAATATTAATTTTGAATTATTCACAAATAATAAATTTCCTTTATTACATCATGATCACAATACTAGAAATCATAAAAAAATATTGATAATAGATAATAAAAAAGGTCTTTATGGCGGTAGTAATTTAAGCGAAGAATATTTACCATTTAGAAAAAATACTTCTTATTGAAGAGATATTAACTTTGATATTGAGGGTGAAGTTGTTAATAGATTTACATTAAACTTTATTTCTGATTATGTAAACAATACTAAAACAAAAGAAACAGTTAAACAAATAATTAAGAAATTTGAAAATAAAGGCATTATTAAATTAAATGGTAGTGATGAAATTTTAGAAAAAAACTCAAAATCGTTTGTAATGGAATCTGATCCTAGTATTTATCATAATCCAATTGAAAATTCTCTTTTACAATTGATTATGAAGGCAAAGAAATCAATTCACATAACAACACCTTATTTTGATACCACTGATGTTATTCTTGATGCATTAATAACAGCGTCTCTTTCTGGTATTGATGTTAAAATTTTACTTCCAGGAAAACCTGATAATAAAAACTTCATTATTCCTTTTAATCAAAAAAATTATGAAAAATTAAAAAATACAAATATTCAAGTTTTTGAATATGAAGGTTTTTATCATGGAAAAATGACATTAATTGATGATGATGTTTCACTTATAGGTAGTTTTAATTATGATTTAAGATCTATTTATTTAAATAAAGAAGACTTCATAATTTCGTTTTCTAATCAGTTAAATTATGAATTAAAAACTCTATTTTATAAAGATATTAAACATTCTAGATTAGTTGATTTGAAAAAAAATAAAGAAAATAAAAAGTTTAATGAAAAGGTTAAAGTTAGCATTTTAGAAATATTTGCTTTAATATTTTAAATGGGAAGTTGGAGTAAAAATGAAACTATCTAAATATATAGATCATACTAATCTGAAACAAGATGCAAGTAATAATGATATTAAAAAGCTATGTGAAGAAGCTATTAATTATGATTTTATGTCAGTTTGTATTAACCCTTCATTTGTTTCTCTAGCTAAATCATTATTAGAGAAATCTAATGTATTAGTGTGTACAGTTGTAGGATTTCCTTTGGGACAAAATACAATTGATACTAAAGTTTTTGAAACAAAACAAGCTATTGAAGATGGTGCTGATGAAATCGATATGGTTATTAATATCACTAAACTAAAAGCAAATGATGTGAAATATTGTGTTAATGAAATTAATGAAATTAAAGAAATTGCTGGTGATAAAATATTAAAAGTTATTGTTGAAACTTGCCTATTAAATTCTAAAGAAATAATAAGAGCAATGGAAATTGTTAATGAATCTAATGCAGATTTCATTAAAACTTCTACAGGATTTTCATTATCTGGTGCTAATATTGAAGATATTACTACATGAAAGAAATTAATTAAAGATAATAAAAAAATAAAAGCTGCTGGAGGAATAAGAAGTCATGATGATCTTCTTCTATTCATAAAAGAAGGCGCTGATAGAGTTGGTACTAGTTCTGGAATTAAATTAATAACAAAAGATGCAGTGATTGATTCTGATAAATATTAGAATCAAAAATAGGAGAAATAACAATGTCATATACTATAAAATATAATAATCTTGATAAATCTGATTCAATAGATTTATTTATTGAAAAAAAAGTTAGTAAAATTACTAAATTTTCATGAGTTGAAGATATCAAATTTGAATTATCAAAAAATGAAATAAATTTATTTGTTTGTAAAATATCAGCTTTTATTCCAAAACATGGAGATATAAGATGTGAAACTACAAATTCTGATATTTTAGTGAGTATAACTGACTCAATTCAAAAAACAGTCGATCTTCTGGTTACTATAAAAGAAAAAAGAACTTCTCATTAAAGAAGTTCTTTTTTTTATTATTTAAGATAAATTTTTAACATTTAATATATCTAAAATACCAGGAAATATTATTTTTAGTTCTATTGCATTTTCAACAAAAGATAGATAGCTTATTCTTTTCTTTTTACTATTGATAATTTGATCGATTTCAACTTTGAAAAAAGTATCATGTTTATTGAAATAGATAATTAAAAAAACAATTGCTCCATTTTCTTTCATTTTTATTAAATGAAGAATTTGATGTTTTTTAATATTAGTAATATTAAAAAAATCCTCATTTGTTTGTTTAGCTTCAAAATCAAACATTTTACTTTTAAAAATACCATAATAATCTGATTGAGATTTTTCTTTTAAATAACCTGTTACATGGTTATTATTCGTTGAAATAATTTTAATAGGAACAGTTCTTTTATCAAATCAACCAAAATTATTACTATTATAAAAAATAATAGTTCTATCAATAATACTCTCTAAGTACATTCCTTTGTTCTGATAAAATTTCATTTGATTAACCTTATATAGAATATATTTATTTAAAATAAGAAAAAATACTATAATTAAATTTATATTTTGGTGGTTATATGAAAAATAATAAATTAATAATTGGCTCTCATGTTTCCTTAAAAGCACCTAATTATCTTGTTGGTAGTGTTAATGAATCTATTGAAGCTAATGCTAATTCATTTATGGTTTATACTGGTCCTAATCAATCAAGTAAAAGAATGGATACTAAAATTTTCAAAATCAAAGAAGCTTTTGAATTAATGAAAGAAAATAATATTAATCCTGAAAATGTCTTAGTTCATGCTTCATATTTGATTAATTTAGCTTCAAATAAAGAAACGACTAGAGAATTTGGATGTAGTTTTTTAATTCAAGAAATACAAAGAACAAGTGAAATGGGATTTAAGTATATAGTTCTTCATCCAGGAAGTAAACTTGACAATTCTTTAGAGCAAGGAATTAAATATATTAGTGATAACTTAAATTATGTTTTTGAAAAAACTAAATCATTAGATGTTGTACTTTTAATTGAAACTATGAGTGGAAAAGGAAGTGAAGTTGGTTCGTCTATTCATGAAATAAAAGAAATAATTGATAATATTAATTTAAAGGAAAAAGTTGGTGTTTGTCTTGATACATGTCATTTAAATGATTCTGGTTATGATATTGATTTTTTTGATGATTTTTTAGATGAGTTTGATAAGTTAATTGGTATTGATAAAATAAAGGCTGTTCATTTAAATGATTCAAAAAATGTTTTAAACGCTAGAAAAGATCGACATGAAAATATTGGTTATGGCACCATTAAATTTGAATCATTACAAAATGTTGTTCATAATGAAAGATTAACTAATATTCCAATGATCCTTGAAACTCCTTATGTAGAGAAAAATAAAAAATATTTTTCTCCTTATAAGCAAGAAATTGAAATGTTAAAAAATAAAAAATTTGATAAATGAATAGAAAAAATACCTGAATAAATAAAAATATATTATTTTCTATAAAGATTAAAAAAAGTTCTAATAAATTAGAACTTTTTTTAATATGAATGTTTTATATATATTTAGTAATATCGTCATTTTTCAATCTATAAATACCATATCCTAGAATAACTAAAATAAGTAAACTATTGATTATAAATGCAGATAAAAGTAATCAAGGATTTAAAACTAATGGTAAATAAATGTATGAAATATTAAAGATAATATTTATGTACATATTAATAAAGGTAGTACTTAATGAAAATCCAATTATGGTTCCTAGTATCAATGGTGGGAAATAAGCTGATAAGAATGAAAACATATTACTTCTATCACTAAAACCAAGTGCTTTTAATGAAGCAGCCACTGGTAATGAGTTTTCAATTAAATCAATTGACATAATTAATGTAGTTAATAAACTAATTGAAATAAGAATTGAAAATAATAATGATTGTAATGAATAAATTAAATTTTCAGAAGTATCAAATATCCCACTTATTTTATTTGTAACTTGTGTTGTTTTATTCATTAATGAAAATACTGATGAACCATAAGTATTAATTATACTATCTAGCACATCTTTATTTCTAAGAGTTGGATCAGTAAATCTATTCAAATATGCATTAAATGTAACTATATCTGGAAAATTTAAAGCTTTCATAATTGCTAGTTTGGAATTAAAAGCAGCATCATAAACATTATTATCCGGAACTGTTGATGTTGGATTTAATGAATAATTTAAAATTGATGTAAATTTTTCACCATGACTGAATCTATCAATAGCAGGATATAATCCTGAATATGAATAAGTAGAATTTGATGATGTTAAAATTGGATGTGTTTCACTTAAAGAAAAGAACCCGTTAAAAGGAATTGTTTTATTATTTGTTATTTTTCATTTTCCTGGTATTCATGCACCTGTATTAGCATCTCGTACACCATCTATTCATTCTCTATCAATATAATAAGAACTTGTATTGAAATCTGTCTCATTATATCCCAATATTTCATTAGCAACTTCTTGATTAATAAAAAATTCATCACCATAATAACTACTATAAAGACCTTTAATTGTAAATGTATAATTTATTTCATTTTTTTTGTAATATCTATCAATATGATTTTTAGCTTTAATATTTATTTTTGAACCAATACCGATATTATATTTATATGCAGTGGCTTCACTTACTAAAAGATTAAAATTTTCAGGATTTAAAAGGTTATTTGTATCTTTTAATCCTAACTCTCTATTTAAATTTTCATCATTACTATTAAATAAATTTGGAACAAAAACTTCTTTTCCATTTGTATTTGTTATAGGAATTGGATTAATACCTTTTGCTATAAATGTTTTTGTATTAGTTTGATCAAGAGAAATATTTCCATTATCTTGATCAACATTTGGATTTGAACCAAATTCTAAATAAGTATAAGGAATATCATCTTTTAATATTGGAGCATAATTAAAGATTATACGATATAGGTCTTCTTGATAATAAGGATCTAAATAAATATTTGTTAGAAATCAAATAAAGAATGGTTGTAATTCAACTGCTGGGATAAATGACAATGCACCTATATTGGTTAAATTCTTTTTATTAATTTTATATCAACCTGTTTTAGGTCAAATAGGTTGATTAGGTTCATGAAGATTTTCAGCATTATTAATATGAAACTCACGATAAGCAAAACTACTATCAATAACTTCTGGTTTTGTAATTGAAATAAAATCAAAAACAGGTGATTTTCTTGTAGTTGTTCCGTTTGTATTAGTTAATGATCCTGCTATTGTTTTAGAATCTCTAATCATTTTTTCATAATTAAAATAATATCTATTTTCAAAACCTAAAATTTGAGAATAATATTCAGGTACATATTCATCAGTTAAAATTGGTTCTGACGTTGGTATAAGTGGTCTATATAATCTATTATCATTTATTGCTTTTTTTCAAAGATTAGCAGTTTTATCATCCATTGTTGTTAATATATTTTCTGATGCTAAGGAATTAACGATCTCAAATGGATTAACTCCAGCAATATTAATATCTAAAGCTGTTTGATGTTGAACAATATTTTTTAAGAAAAGCATATTAGTATTTTCAGCATTACTATCATCAACTGATGGAAAATGAGTATTCCCTAATAATCCGAAATTATTTTGTCCATAAGAACTATTAGCAGGATTGTTATAACCCTTTCATTTTCTATAATTAACAAGTGAAGCTAGCCCGTTATAATTACTTTCTCTTATTTTTGAATCATTAAGGACTTCATTTTTATCATTAACAATAGCTATTCCCATGTTTTCAGGTTCACTTCTAAAGTATTGGCCACCTTGTCTTGTTGGTGATGCTAAATCAAAAGAATAGTCATAATTTTGAACTTCGCTAGTTTGTTTTTGAGCTATTCCAAAAATATCCGTTGTCGATGATGAAATTGTTATCATCAATGTTGAAATAGCTATCATTATTGTTATATAGATTGTTTTTGCAATTGAAGCAAAAGCAACAGATGATCTAAATCTCACTAATACAGGTGTATGAATAAATAATTTTTTAATTCAACCTGATAATAATGAAGTTTTATATTTGGAATTATTTTCCATCAATTCAACAACTGGTTCTTTTTCAATTTTAAAGAAAACAACAGCAACAGAAACAATTGCCATTATTATCATAGGAACTAATATTAGTATGAAAAATCAAGCTGCTGCTCCTCCATCAATTTCTACAGTTTGAAAAGTATTAAATCAAAAATCTTGATAAATAATGAATAATAAGTCTTGAGTAAAAAAGGCAATTAGTCAACTAACTACTCCTGAAACAATTGATGGAATAATTCCTATTACTGAAACAGAGAATAAAATATATCTTCTATTAAGTCCATTAGCTATCATAATACCTAATACAGATTTATTATCTCTAATAAACTTAGTAACAAAGAAAATACATAAAATTAAACTTCCTATTAAAATAAAAATTGATAATGTATCTGTAATTGAATGTTGAAAAACTAAAAGTTTTGGTAAAAAATCTAATCTTAGTGGAGCTGGACTTAAAAAGTTATTTGTATCAGTAGCTAAATATGCAGATTTAATATCGGATGGTCAAGACATATAATCTATTGATTTTTCATTAAT
>CAMQZA010000009.1 GCA_947039545.1 uncultured Ureaplasma sp.
TTTATTTCATTTATTAAATTCATTTTTAGTTCATCTATAGTAATATCAGCATTACTTATAAACTTAATTAAAATATCATTAATATTAAATTTATAAGCTAATGAAGCTGAACTTACATAACTATTACCTAGAAAACTTTTTTCTTTATAGTATGAATCTTCATGTTTTATTATATTTTTTTTGCCTTCTTCTGTTTCATTTAAAAATATTTCTTGCCCAAGAATAGTAAAAATCATTCTGAACTGAACTTCATCATTTCTAATTCAAGTAAATTTTTTTTCAAATTCATCATTTTCCATTTTAGATTGTTCTTTATTTTTTAATCTTTTTATAAAGCTCTTTTTACCATCATAATAGAATTCTAAATTACTACAACTTTCCATAAATACATAACTTGATTTTTTGCTATAAATATCATAAGCAGGATGAACATATTCAGCTCTAACTTCTTCATTTCTAGTAACACTTGCTCCATCAGAATCATGAGTAGTATAAGAAACACTAGTTGATCCATAATAAGTTTTTTCAAAACTTTCATGTTTTTGGTATGCAGCATTGATAATGATTTTATTTTTATCAAAAATACCTCATGATGAGTTGTATGAATTTTTTTCATCTGATTCACTGAATTTAAATAATGATAAATCTTGCATTTCTTTAATTAAATTGTTAGATATAGGTCCTACATGATCATATTTTAAAATTTTACCAATTGATTTAGAAATACTAATTAAGTCGATAGTTTTAACTATTTTAGCATGAGCTAATAATTTTTTTTCAGTTGTTTCTTTAATTATATCTTTTAGATTATTTTTATTTTCTTTTAGTGTTTTAAACTTTTTATAAAGAACATATCCTGGATAGAAAAATAGCAAAAAAGCAAATGGTAATGTAAATATTATTAATCAATATAAAAAACCATTATGTTCTTTTTTATAATCATCTAAACTACTTAAATATTCATTTTCAGAAATTGTATATTCATCTTTTGAAAAATTATCTTTTCAATTTTCAATAAAATTAATAGCTTCACTTTTAATTTGAGGTATTATTTCATTGTCTCAAATTTTTTTATTTTCTTTGCTCATTTTTTAATATATTAAAATTCTAATTTAACATCAACTTTAGATACAGCAGCAGCTGCAAATAGAGGGATAGCTTGATAACCTTTTTTTACGATAATTACATTTGTAGGGAATGTATAGATAATTGAATTAAAAGATGTTACATCAGAATTATATAATCTTCTACCAGCAGCTATTTCTTTTTCAATCATAGTTGATTCATTCATTAATTTACCAATAGAAGCATCAGCTCCTAAAGTTGGATAAGCTTCAAAAGCCATATTAAGTCCAGATTGAATTTTATCTAAATTTACAACTTTAGAATTCATATCACCATTAGTATTTGCTATTCCAGATCTATATGCTGCTATATTTTCTAATGTTTCTTTATCAAATTTTACTTGTGATGATACTGCTTGAACTAATTTATTTAAAGTATCAAACCTTTTTTGTAATTGAATATCTATTCCTGATGCACTATCATTAATTTTTATTTGCATTCGGTTTAATGTATTTGATTTAGTTACTTTTGTTATAAAAAAGATTCCAAGAGTGAAAAAACAAATAATATAGAATAATATTTTTTCGCCTTTAGTAGCTGTTACTGGTCCTAAATTATTATTAACACTTGTTTCATGACCTTTTGAATCAACTTGTTCTTGTCCTGTATATAGCATATTAATCTCCATATTTTTAATATATAAATATATTAAAATCAATATTTATTATATCATTAAAAGCAAATAAAAAAATCATCATAATAATAAAAAGAGATTAATCTATAAAGATTATTTTTATAGATTAATTCATTAGAATTTTTAATTCTTTTTTGATACTATTAATATCCATATTTTGTTCTTTATCAAGTTCATTATTATTGCCAAAACCAACATCTTTTTTATATGCCATATTAACAATATTATTATTTGTTTTTAATTTAAAAGCTCTAATCATGAAATCATCACTTAATGTATTTTTATTATTGATTCTTTCATAGATTAAAATATTTTTATATTTTAATAAAAGATAATCTATTTCAGATTCATCATATTTATTGATAAATATAGCATTAGCTAAATTAACTTTATATTGATTCATAATTTCATTATGGATCAAATCAAGATAAGGACCATATGAAACAATTATTGTTTCTGATTCAAAGTTTTCAATAAATTCTCATTTATTACTTTGAATAATATAATCTTCATTAAATGTTTTTTCATCAAAAGGTTTCTTAGGAAAACGAATAATAAAAATTTCATTTTTATTATTCAAACTTAAGTTTAATAACTGTTCATTTTGAAGAAAGTTTCTTCCAGAAACAATATTGGTATTATTAATTGTTTTTAAGAAACTAATATCATAAATACCGTGATGTGAATCTCCTTCACTTCCTGAAATATCACTTCTATCTAATAAAATAGTGATATTAAGTTTTAATCTTGAAACATCATGAATTAATTGGTCATATGTTCTTTGTAAAAATGTTGAATAGAAAAATAAGATTGGTTTTTTATTAACTAAACTTAAAGCACCAGCTTTAGCAACAGCATGTTCTTCACAAATACCAACATCAAAATATCTTCGGGGATATTCATCATGAATTTTATAACAATCAGAACTAAAACCCATTGCTGGATTAATGACAAATATATCTTTATCTTTTTTCATTAAATCAATAATATTATTTGTTAGTTTCTTTGAAAAAGATTGATCTCTTGTTTTTGATGTTGAATGGTATTTACCAATTTTATCATTTTCAGATAAATCATGACCTTTACCTTTAGTAGTTTTAACATGAACACAAATAGGATTAGTTTTTGATATTTCCTTAGCAGTATTAAATGTTTTAATTAATGCATCAATATTATGACCATCATCAACTCTTAAATATTCAAAGCCCAAAGCGTTAAAATAGTTCTTCATTTTATGTTCATCTTTTGCAATAATTGACAAATTTCCTACATTTTGAGAAATACTCATTTCATTATCATTTAAAATCATAATGATTTTATCTTTTCTAAAACCAATATCATTCATGCTTTCATAACATAAACCATTATTTAAAGCACCATCACCAACAATAGCAACAACATGATTAAGATTTGATGCAATTCTATATCCTTGGCTTATTGCTAAAATATTTCCAGAATGACCTGGTGAATAATGATCATATTTTGATTCATCCATATTCATTAATCCGGCTAAACCATGATGGTCTCTAATAGTTTTAATTCTATTAAATCTATTAGTAATCATTTTATGAACATATGTTTGATGTCCAGTATCATAAAGAATTTTATCTTCTTCAATATTAAATGATTTTAAAATAGCAATAGAAAGTTCAACTATACCTAAATTTGATGAAAGATGAATATCTTTTTCCTTTGATAAATCTATTAGAAATGCTCTTATTTCATTACTTAAAATAATAAGTTCATCAGCATTTAATTTATTAAAGACTTCAATTGTGAATTCATTATTTAAAATGTTTTTCATTTATTTTTCTTTCAAAACATTAACAAAATAAAAATAATTATCATTGAAATCTAATTCATAATTTAGTTTCATTAATTCAACACATTTTTTTAATTTTTCATAGAAGAATATTTTTAAATCAACACTTTTTTCATATTGTTTTTGATCAAATTTTTTATCATAAAAAATTTTAATTTTTTCGATATTTTGGTCTAGAAAAATAAGTTTTATTTGTTCATTTAAAATATGTAGATAAAGATTTTTATCAAAATCAGCAATTTGCTTTATTCCTTCAACTAAAAATGCATAATATTCATGAATTGAATTAAGTCTATAATTATCTCAATTTTGAACTTCAAGTTTAAAATTCATTAATTCTTTAAAAATATTTTCACTTTTTTGAAAACATAAAGATAGTTCTTGGGGATTAAAACAAAAAATAAAGTTAGTTCTATCTAATTCAAGCATAAGATTTTCTTTTTTAAGAAAAATTTCTTTTTGATAAATATACATAAAAATCATCTTTTCAATAAAAGGATTTGAAAGATCAATTTCTGGTGCTATTTTTTTAATATTTTTTCTTAATAATTTTTTCTTCATCTTTATTGTATTTTTTTTCTATTTCATCTTTTAAAAAGTTTAATAATCCTTTTGTTTTAGAATATGACATTAATTCAGGTCCTATCAAACTAATGTTATGAGTAATGTTATCTAAAATAACATTAGTATATGAAACATTAAGTCCGATATTATCTTCATTAATGAAGATATTTTTTAGTGAATAGGAAGATTCATTTAAATTTTCCTTGTATGTCGCTATTTGTTTTCAAATACTGTTATCTTCAAGGATTTTAATAACTTTCTGAAATTTTTCAATATCAAAAATTTCTTTCTTATAAATTAAGTGTTTTGAGTTTTTTAAATCATCATTATCTTTAGTGATTTTTTGAAACATATTTAAAAGAATACCTTGAATTAATAATTCATTCATTTTTATTTCTTTAGAAATAATTTTAACAATAATATCGATCTTATCAACTATTTCTTTAATAGGAGTTTCTATTAATCTTTCATTTAAGATCTTAATACAAACAATTAAATCTTCAATATTATCATTACTAAGAGTAATTTCACTTTTAGAAATATTACCACTTCCAGAAACAATGATTAAAATAGCTTTATTTTCAGCTAGCTGAATTAAGTCTATTTTCTTTAAAACATCATTATCAACTATTTTAGTAACTAGAATAGGTAAGCTAACAATTTCTTTAATAATTTGAACAGACTCATTAATGATTTGATCAATAGAAATATTTCTTTGATTAATAACTTTTCTAATTCTATCTAAGATAGATACATCTATATCTTTATTAATAATATTACTATCATAATATTTATAAGCCTTTGTAGTTGGTATCCTAGCAGCTGAAAGATATAGTTTTTCTAATAATCCGTTTTTTTCTAAAACGACCATTTCATTTCTAATGGTTGCTGAAGAATATTTCTTTTCTTTTCAAATATCAATTATATATTGACTTGAAACAGCAGTACCAGAGATAGAAAATTCTTCAATAATAGTTTTTAATATTTTTTTCTGTCTATTAGTCAAGTCCACTGATATACTCCAATTTTATAAATTATAGTATAAAAAAAATCCATTTATCAAAATGAATAATTGGATTTTCTTAAACCATTCTTTTATATCATTCAACCACGTATGATTCATTGATATTTTCTGGTAGTTCTTTTCTTTCAGGATATCTATTAAATTTCCCAATTAATTTGTCTTTATCAACTTCAACAAATTTAGCAATTAACATTGCTTCAGTGCTGATTAATTTTTTAGATTTATCTTTAACAGTAATTACTGAATTTAATTCAATAATTCTTGAAGGGATATCACATTTTTTACCATCAACTAAAATATGTCCATGATTAACTAATTGTCTAGCTGCTCTTCTAGTTGGAGCTAAACCCATTCTGAAAACAAGGCTATCAAGTCTTGATTCAAGTACTTGAAGAAGATCAAGAGTTAAAACTCCGCCTCTTTTTCTAGCTATTTGAAAAAGTCTTCTAAATTGTCTATCATTAAGACCGTATAAAAACATTAATTTTTGTTTTTCTTGTAATTGTTCACCATAACCAGAAATTTTTCTTCTTCTAGTACCATGTTGTCCAGGAGGAGTTGTTCTTTTTTTACCTTTTGAAAATTCTTTATCATTTTCAAGTAAAGAAAAACCTAATCTTCTTGATTTTTTATATATACTTCCAGTATATCTACTCATTTTTTTCCTTATATTTTATTAATTAAAAATTCATACACTTTTTATTGTCTTTCTTTAGGAATATATAATAAATAATTTCAGTTTACAGCAAACTTACTTTTAATACAAAAGGTTAATATATTTACCTATCAAAAAAACAATAATGCTGCTATGACATATTTATTATATATGAATTTAATATATATTTAATTTTTTATTACTTATTAATGAGAGATTATTGGATTATTTTTAATAATTTATTCATCTGAAAATTTAGAAAATTTTAATCTTTTATTAATATTATTTTGAAATTATTTTATCAATAAAAAATTAATAATATATTGAAAAATAAGTGATAGAAAATTAGAATGAAATAATTCTATATATAAATAAATATTTATTTTAAAAAATTGATTATTTTTTTAAAAATATTTTTTATATAATAAATAAGTAGATAAGGAAGTAAATTATGCATTTTTTCACCCCAGTTAATATAGCTCTTATTTCTTTGTCATGTATTTTCATATTATTATCTGCTCTTTTTTTCGGATTCTTTTTCTTAATAAATTTTAAAAACAAAAAAAATCTTAAAAAAATTAGAGAACTTATTGAAAGATTTAATGTTTTAAGTAATAATAAAATAGCTAAAAATTTACGTTGATTAATACCTTTGATAAATAGTACAAATAAGTTAGAACCTCTATCACATTTTTTTGTTTCTTATAGAGACCATTATGCTGCGGAAATTAAAAAATTAGAGACTGATATTAATGAATCTTTAAATGATTTGAATAATTATACTTTTTCATTGATTCCTGGATCAAATTCATTTACTGATAGAAAAATTATTCAAATTGAAAAAAATATTAAAAAAATAGAAGAAATGAAACAAACTTATAATAATCTTTTTATAAAAATTACAAAATTTAATATTGCTACTAATTATATTGATTCAAAATTTATTAAAGTAAGTTCAAAATTTAATACAATATTAGAATTACCATCTTTAAAAATCCCTTATAACTTAAATTCAGATGCTTCAATTCATAAGCAAATGCAATTAGCTATTTCAGCTAATAATATAAAAATTAATTCAGTTAAAGAAAAATCTTCATTTGATAAATTTGAAAAATTATCAAAACTTCAAATTATTAAAATAAATAATGCTTATAATCAAATCCATGGATTAGTTATCGGTAACTTAATTATTTCAGATGCTATTAAAGATCAACATACTTTATTGCAAAGAATTAAAGTATCAAAAGAACGTTTATCAAGTTTTGAAATTGAAGAAATCAAAACTATTATGAAAAAGAGTAGATATACTATTACTGATTTAAAAAATAAAATGATATCTAATTCATCATTCTCAAGAAATGAAGGCGGATTTTTAAATTTATATAATAGTCATAAAAATATTGTTAATGAAATTAATTACATAATTGATTCATCAGAATATCTTTATTCAAAAATTGATAATATTTCTAAAAATATTAATCATTTTATTCTTTCATTTAATGATATTAAAGAAAAATATAAAAGCATTTCTGTATATTTTACAAAAGTTCCAGATATTTTAAAATATGTAAAAATTAATACTAAAAAAATTGATACTTTAGTTAACAATATTAAAATTTGTCAAAGTAAGATTATTGAAAACCAATCAAAACCACAACAAAATATTGAAAATTTATTATTAATATTAAACGGAATTTTAGAATTCAATGATTTAAATAAAGATTTATCAACAAGAATTTCTGATTTTATTTTAGAGTTCTCAAATTTAACTTTCTTATTCCAATCTATAAAAAATAAATTCTTTTTAATGAATAAATTTTGTAAAGAATATGATATTGATATTTCAACACTAGTATCAACAATTAATTCTTATGAAAGAAAAATGAATAGAATTGAAACTCAATTATTTGCTGATGTTTCTGAAAATTTATCAAAGATAAATGACATAAGTAAATATATTTCTGATTTAGAATATTTTGTTGAAAAATTCCATGATTATATAAAATCTAATATTGAACTATCAGCTCTATTACATTGAACAAAATTATATGCAAACCGTTTCTTTGATGACACCAATGTTAAAGTATTGAAAGAAATTGAAAAAAATAGTCTTTTAAATAAAGAAAAAGCTATTTATGAATACATAGATTTTATTAAAAAATCTAACAAAATTAGAAAGTCATAAATAATGCCATTTAAAAAGAAAGTAAATAAAGATTTTTTTATTAAGGATAATAGAATTCATTTATCAAAAGAATTTTTTGATTCTAATAAACCTAAAAAAATAACAGGTTCAAGACTTGCTACAGTTCTTGGTTTTGATTCATATAGTTCACCTGTAAAGGCTTGAGCTATTATGAATAATATTTATTTTGAAACAATGGATCCAATCTATTCTGATGCTGGTAATATTATTGAGCCAAAAATAAATAAGTATGTATCAGAATTACTAGATACAAAATTCAAAGTATATAATCCTTTCGAAATTAAATGAGATGCTTTTCCTGAAAATAAAATTTTTGGTGGAATTCCTGATGGAGAACCAATTGATAGTAATAATCAATTTCTTTATCCTGAAAAAGGAATGCTTGAAATTAAAACAACATCATTAGATTCTTTTTTATTTAAAAAAATAGGAAATAATTTTGTTTTGCAAAAAAATCCTAAAGGATTACCTATTGTTAAAACAGAAAATGGTAATTTAAAAAAATGATTTGATGATAAAAATCAAATCATTATTCCTAGACAATATTTAATGCAACTTGGTCTTTATTGTTATTTAAGAAATATTTCTAAAGGAGTATTTGCTATTGCTTTTTTAAATGTAGAAGATTATCTATATCCTAAAAAAGTTGATGTTACTAAAAGAAGAGTTGAATTAGTTAATTTTGACTTAGAGTTAGAAGATTTTAAAAACACTTATATAAATAATGCAACAAAATGATATGAAGATTTTATTGTGACTGGTATTAGTCCAGAATTTTCGGAGGCTGATTTAAAATGATTTTATTCAGAAGTTGAAAATGAATAAAATAATTTATTTAAAATACGGTGAATTAACATTAAAAGGAAAAAATAGAAAATTTTTTCAATCACTATTAATTAAGAATTTAAAAAAAGCGATTAGTGATTTTAAAGTTAAAATTATTGATAAGTTTGATCATTTAATAATTGAAGTTGAAAATAGTGAAGATATTGATAATCTAATTACAATCATTACTAAAGTTCCAGGATTTGCTCATCTTTCTATTGGTTATGTTATTGATAAAGATATTGAAATAATTAAAACAACAGCTAATCAAATTATTGTTGATAATTTTCAAAAAACTTTTAAAATAGAATCAAAGAGATCTGATAAAACTTTTTATCTAGACTCTATTCAAATTAAGAATATGGTTGCAGGTTTTATTCTTGCAAATAATGAAATAAAAGTTGATGTTAAAAATCCTGATATCAAAATAAATATTGAAATTAAAAAGAACTATGCAGTTGTTTTTTCTCAAAAAATTGAATGTACTAATGGACTTCCTGTTAATAGTAGTGGTAGATGTTTATTATTACTTTCAGGTGGTATTGATTCTCCAGTTGCTGCTCATTTATTAATGAAAAGAGGATTAGCTGTTGATTTCTTAACTTTTATAACGCCTCCACATACATCAGAAGAAGCATTAAATAAAGTTGTTGATTTAGCTAATATTGTTAGCTTAGATAGAAAACTAATGAATTATAATTTACATATTTGTGATTTTAGTAAAATCCAACATGAAATGAATCACGTTGAAAACAAGTCGTATAATATAGCCTTAATGAGAAGAAGTTTTTTTAGAATTGCTGAAAAATTAAAAGAAAAATATCATTATGATTTAATAGCAACAGGTGAAGCTATAGGACAAGTAGCTTCTCAAACAATTGAATCATTATTTTCATCTTCAAGTGTTGTTGAAAATTCTCTTATTATTAGACCGTTAATAACATATAATAAAAATGAAATTATTAATTTAGCTAAAAAAATTAATACTTATGAAACTTCAATATTACCATATGATGATTCTTGTTCTTTATTTGCTCCAAAGCATCCGATTACAAAACCTAAAGTAGAAGTTGTAAAAGAACTTGAAGATTCATTAAGTTTTTTAACAGATTTAGAAAATAAAGCAATAGAAGATATCAAAGTAAGATAATAGGAGTAATATATTATATGGATTTAATTAAACAACACGCTGATATTATAAAAAAAACATACGATACACTTATCAAATCAAAAAAAGTAAGTATTTTTGTTCATGTTCATCCTGATTTTGATGCTCTAGGTTCAGCTAGTGCTATGAAAAGTTTTTTAATTTCAAAAGGAATTGATGCAAAAATTATAGGTTTAGAAAACGTAAAAATTACTTCTTCAAATGAAATTTTTATGATAGATAATCAAACAATAATTAGTGATGAATTTATTTCTAATTCAATTGGTTTGATTTTAGATACAGCTAATGAAGCAAGAGTATTAACTCAAAAACATACATTATGTAAAAGTACAATAAGAATTGATCACCACCCATTTATTGAAAAAATAGCAAAATATGAATGAGTAGATGACCAAATTAGTTCAACTAGTGAAATGGTTGGTTGATGAATTCTTCAAAATAATAAACAAACTTTAGGTTATGAAATAAGTAATTTTTTATATGCTGGAATCTTAACAGATACTGGTAACTTAATGCAACTTAATACAACTTCATCAACTTTTGAATTAGTTAGAAAATTTTATGATTATGATTTTGACAAACAATATATTCAAGATAAGATTTATCTTCAAAATCTTAAAAACTTAAAAATTGAAGCTGAAATTTCACAAAATATTAAAGTTACTAAAAATAATGTTGGGTATTTCATTTTTACAAAGAAATTTATTATGAAAAATAATTTAACAGATTTAAATAATAAAGCCTATTTATTATCAAAAATAGAAAATGTAGATATTTGGGCAACCTTTTATTTTGATGAGGAAGGTAATGCTTGAAAAGCATCATTACGTTCTAGAAAATATCAAATAAATAATATCGCTAAAAAATATAATGGTGGTGGACATAAATTTGCGGCTGGGTGTAAATTGAACAATAAAAAGGAAATTAAACTTCTTTTAAATGACTTGGATTCTGTTATTAGTTTTCAAGATTAAAAATAATGTTATTTTATGAAAAGTCATATAATAACATTTTTTTTTTTTAAATTATATAATTTAGGAATTAGGAAAAATATGTGAAATTATAGCGAAAATAATTATAAAAAAATCATCAAAGAAGTTTTAGTTACAGAAGAAGAAATTCAAAAAGGAATTAATCTTTCAGCTGAATGAATTAATACTAATTACAGTGATAAAAAACCAATCATCGTTGGTATATTAAAAGGATGTATCCCATTTATTGGAGCGATAATCCCCAAGTTAAGAGTGACTCATACTTTAGATTTCATTACTATAAATTCTTTTATGGGGCAAACTAAAGCAGTTATTGAACCACAGTTAGTAACTGATATTAACTTCAATGTTGAAGATAAAGAAATTATCATAATAGAAGATATTATTGACTCTGGTAAAACAATTAAAATGGTTGTTGATCTATTAAAACAATTAGGTGCAAAAGACGTTAAAATCATTGCCTTAATTAATAAAAAAGAAGGAAGAAAAATTGAATTAGAACCAGATTATTATTGTTTTTCAATTCCATTACATTTTATTATTGGTTTTGGTTTGGATTACAAAGGTTATTTCAGAAACTTACCATTTATAGGAATTTTATCTGATGATTTTATAAATAATAATGATCTCTAAGAAAATATTAATAAGGATTAATAATGAATTTAATTAAGAAAAATCTATATCTAAAATTTGCAGCTGAAGAAAAAGCAGAAAAAGACAAAAAGATTAATGGAACTAATGCTGATAAAAAAGAACAAGCTCCAAAATTAAAAAAAGGACATGAAGAAACAGATTTAAAAGCTGATACACCAGAAATTAAAAAGAAAAAATTAATAAAAACAGGTGTTAGTTTACTTTTTCTTTCAGCATTTTTATCAATTATTGGAGTATTTGTTTATCAAGCATTTATTCCAGGTCCAACAATTCTTAATGTATCAGCATTAATAGCAACAACAAGTAAAGACTCAAAAGGTTCTGATTATTTTTATTTAAAAGATGATAAAATTTCAGGATATAAAAAAATTATTTTAAATGATGATATTCATGTTGAAAGACAACCTGGATTAGCTAATGATTATTGAGCTTATGCTAATAATGGAACACTTAGATTTTCATTCACAAAACTAAGTGATGGTACTTATGAAATTCCTGGACTTATTGGAGATAATGCTAAGAAAAATATTTCAAGTGGTTCATCATCAGCATCTATTATTGAAAGAAATAAAAAAGGATATCAAGCAGGTTTTGAATTTCCTGATCCTATTGATATTAAACAAAAATTAGAAACAGTTATATTTGACGAAATTATAGGATTTTTACCTCAAATAGCAAAGAAAACAAACATAGTTGTTGTACCTCCAACTGTTACGCCTAGTCCTGCAAATAATTATACAGTTCCAATTAGTTTTTCAGTTTCTACTTATTATATAGAAGAAAATAGACCAGATAGTACTGAAAAAGAATTGAAAGTTGTAAATACTGAAGCAATAGAAAAAATGTTAACTTTTGGGAATGTTAATTTTACTTTTAACCCTCCTGCAACTCCTGCTAAATTATTAGTTTCACAAAAAACAAATAATTCAATGCCTACAATTATTAATTCAAATAATACTCCATTTTATACAATAAATGATGAAGCTAATTTTAATAGATCAGCAATAATAGATGATAAAGATAAACCATTTATTTATATTTCAAATTGATTAGGACAAGCTAGTCAATCAGCTTTATTTCCGCCAACTCCTTTCAATTGATTAAGTTTATTTTCTTTACTGTTACCAATTATTCTAATAGTTAGTATGTTTGCTATTTCATTTAAATTATTGAAATCTCAAACAGGTGAAGGTGGTGCAAACTCTATTTTTGGTATGGGTAAATCTTTAGCAAAAATTAGTAAATCAACAACATTATTTTCAGATGTCGCTGGTATTAATGAAGAAAAATTTGAATTATCAGAAGTTGTTGATTATTTAAAAAATCCAGAAAAATATGTTGAAATGGGTGCTAGAACTCCAAAAGGTGTAATTTTATATGGACCACCTGGAACAGGAAAAACTTTATTAGCAAAAGCTGTTGCTGGTGAAGCTGGTGTACCATTTTTTGAAGCATCAGGTTCTTCATTTGAAGATATGTTAGTTGGTGTTGGAGCAAAAAGAGTAAGAGATTTATTTAAAAATGCTCGTAAAGTAGCACCAAGTATTATCTTTATTGATGAAATAGATTCAGTAGCTTCTAAAAGAGGTAAAAATGATGTTGTTGGTGGAGGCGGCGGTATCGCTGATCAAACCATTAATCAATTATTAGCTGAGATGGATGGTTTTAATACTTCTACAGGTGTTATTGTTATTGCTGCTACAAATAGATTAGATGTTCTAGATGATGCTATTTTAAGACCTGGTAGATTTGATAGACATATTAGTGTTAATTTACCTGATATTAAAGAAAGAGAAGAAATTTTAAAAATCCATTCTCGAAATAAAAAAATAGGTAAAGCAGTTAGTTTAGCTGATATAGCTAGAAGAACACCAGGATTTAGTGGTGCTCAATTAGAAAATGTTATTAATGAAGCTACTTTATTAGCTGTTAGAGAAAATAAAAAAATAGTTTCTATGGATGATTTAGATGAAGCTATCGATAGAGTTATAGCTGGACCTGCTAAAAAAAGTAGAACTATTTCAGAAGAAGAAAATAGATTAGTAGCATATCATGAAGCTGGTCATGCTTTAGTTGGTTTATATACAGATAATGCTGAAGTTGTTGAAAAAATAACTATTATTCCAAGAGGTAATGCTGCTGGTTATACTATGCAAACACCTAAAACAAAAGAAAGTAATATTAAAACTAAAAAAGAATTATTACAAATTATTAGAATGACACTTGGTGGTAGAGCTGCTGAAGAAATTATTTATGGTGCTGATATGATAACTACTGGCGCTAGTAATGATTTCTATAAAGTAACAAGAACTGTTAAAATGATGGTTATGCAACTTGGTATGTATCCAGTTGGTTTAACTCAATTCATTGCTAGTGAAGGCAATCAAAATCAATTTATGAAAGATTTCTCAGAATCAAAATCAAGAGAAATAGATGATCAAATTGAAAAAATAATTCGTGAAGAATATGAAGAAGCTAAAAAAATTATTTCAGAAAATAGATTTGAATTAGATTTAATAGTTGAAACTTTAATTTTATTAGAAACAATTATAAAAGATCAAATTGATTATATTCATAAATATAAAAAATTACCTCCAGATGCAGTTGAACAAAAACGTAAAAATGCTATGGATTCAATTATTTCTAAGAAATTAAAAGCCGAAGGTAATATTGGTAATGAAACAAAAGCAATAGAAGACCTTTTTGAAAATTCAGATGATTTTACTATTGATCTTAATGATGATGAATCAGATTCTAAAGATAAAAAATAAATAATAAAAAAAACGATAATTTAATTATCGTTTTTTTTATTTAATATGAATAAATTTAAAATGGCAGGGGTAACAGGACTCGAACCCACAACACACGGATTTGAAGTCCGTAGTTCTACCATTGAACTATACCCCTATTTATATTTATAGCAAATAGAATAAAATAATAAAAAATAAATTTTATTATTGGATTTATTTTTCAAATATTTATTTCTTATAGATAAAAGATTATCATTTATTATCTTTTATAAATCTATACTTTAAAAGTATCTTCATCAGCAATAAATTAAAAAATACTAAATTAATTTATTGATGATGAAAATGGAACACATGGAGGAGATAAAAGTTTAATAAGTTTAAATAGAGCTCATAATTTTATGTATAAAATAATCTTATTTGATTTGTATATGACTGAGACTTAGATAAAAAACAAAAAAAACAAATTTCACAATTCTTGAAAATCAATATCTATTTAAAAAAGAAGGAAATGAAAATTATATAAATCAAGAAAATACAGGATTGAAAGGTATTTAAAATTTTCTACCAATAGAAAAATATCTTTATGAAAATAAGATGTTTTTTAGTTGAAACACAAATAATCATTTGAATAAAGATTATTTTTCATTTATAGGTTCAAAATCAAAATTAGCAGATCACTTAATTAAAAATTTAAAAAGATTAGATTTTGAATTTTTAAAAAATGAATTACTTAAGATAATTGATAAATCTGGTTTTAAAACTACATAAATAGATTGATATAACTACTTAAAAAGTATAAAATTCTTTTAGCTTAGTATAATAATATACTTTTAAAAAGATAATTTTATATCTTTTTTTTATTATTAAATATAGATATATAAATAGAAAAAACTTCTTAAAAATTAATTTTTAAGAAGTTTACTTGACATTTTAAACGCTTTTACATTTATTCTAGAAAGTAACTTATTATAGTTATTCTTTGATTTTAGAATATGTTGAGCTTCAACTGTAGTTGCAATATTATTTTTATCAAATTTATTTTCAACTTCTAATATATGAAAAGAAAAGTTTCTTTTATTCTTTATATATCAAGTATTAAAACCTTTATTAATAAATCTGTTTTCACTATAAAGGTGAACTTCATTAATATTTTGATTATTTTTTCTTCAAGTATCATGAATAAATTCAATATAGTTTTTTATATTATTTGTATAGTCAACAATTCAAGTAGAGATATCTCTATTAGTTGTTGATTCCATATTTACAGCTTTTTCTGAAAGTCTTTGGAATACAACTTTATCATCAGAATATTCCATATTTGATTGGTTTAATATTTTTCTAAAATGTTCTTTTTCAATTTTATTACCAGTTCTTGAAACTAGTTCATTAATTAAGAATTTATAGCTAAATTCAGTATTTTTTTCAAAATATATGATTTTTGAATTTTTATAAATAGATATTAATAAAGAATCATTACATAAGTCAAAATATAGTTTTGTATTATTGTTTTTAGTAGCGTCAATATCAAAATTAATACACTTAGGCATAAATTTATCAACATTAATATTTAAGTCATTAAAAGGATTTAAATAATCATTATAAATTTTCTTATTCATCTTGATTATAGAAACTTTAATATTTAATCTATTATGAACTTTTAACTCTTCATTAATAGTATGGTGAATTTGACCATTAATTTCATATTCAATATCTTCTACTTTTAAAATAACTTCATCTTCTGAATTGATCTTTTTTTGAATATATTCAGAATCTTTAATTTCTTTTTCTCATGAATCTCTGTTAACGTATTTTTTTGAAAGTGGGATATTTTCGATTAACTTTGTTTCATGTCTTAGTTTAGAATAACTTGTAATAATTGTAATATTAGTAATTTGAATATTGATAAATTTAGAAGCTCTTGCAATTTCGTCTTTAATTACTTTTTCATATTTAATAGAGTTAATAATCATATCATTCTTGAATAGTTTTTTAGTATCAAAATGATGTGAATATAACATAATAAATTCATCTTTTCATTTTTTGAATAACTGTATTGTTGAATTCTTATTCCCTAATGTTAATATCGTAAATATTTGGTCGTTTAGATTCATTTTTAGTTCCTTTATTTCTTAATTAATATTCTTAATTTTGCTGATCTTGCTCTTTTATTATTTTCAATTTCACCATCAGTAGGTAAAATTGCTTTTCTGTTAAATAATTCATATGGAATTACTTCATTTTTAATTGGTATTTCTTTAGGCACATTTGAAGTTGTTAAATCATTAAAAAGATGTTTTACTATTTTATCTTCTAAAGAATGGAATGTTATTATTCCAACTCTAGAATTATGATTTAAAAGACTTATTGCATCTGTTATTGATTGTTTCAATAAATTAATTTCATTATTAACTTCAATCCTAATTGCTTGAAAATATTGTCTTGCTGGATGTTTTGCTTTATATAATAATTTAGGATTGATACTTTTTTTAATAATATCTACTAATTCAAAAGTTGTATCTATCGTTTTTATTTCTCGTTGTTTAATAATTTCATTACTAACAAAATATGGTTTTTTGATTTCACCATATTTATAAAAGATTTGATTCAATTGTTTAGCATCGTAATTATTAATTACATCAAAAGCTGAAAAAGGGTTTTGAAGATCCATTCTCATATCCAGGTTGCCATCATTTTTATAACTAAAGCCTCTTTTAGGATTATCTAATTGAGGACTTGAAACTCCTAAATCAAAAATGATTCCATCTATTTTAGAAATATTTCTTTCTTTTAGTTCAGAAATAATATTTTTAAAATTACTTTTAATTAGAATTACATTTTCAATTTTATTTTCAAAAAGATATTCTCTAAAGTGATCAATTGCTTCAATGTCTTGGTCGAAAACAATTAGCTGACCATTCTTCTTTGAAATTTTTTCTAGAATTAATTTACTATGCCCGCCTCTTCCAAGGGTAGCATCTAAATAAATTCCTTCTTCTTTAATAACAACGTTATCAACTAATTCGTTTAATAAAACACTTTCATGAATATTACTCATCTTTATTAAAAAGATTTTTAATATTTAATTCAGCATCTTGTTGCTTTTCATTGAAAATCGCAGGATTTCAAACTTCAATTTTATGTTTTAAGCCAATTATAAGTGTTTCATTTTTTATATTTGCTTTGTTAGAAAGATTATTAGGTATTAATATTCGGTTTGCACTATCAATATCAACCATCTGAGAATTAGCAAAAATTCAACGAGAAATGATTCTTTCTCTTTCACTTGAAGAATCAATATTTGTAAATTTTTCAGTAAAAATATTGAATTCATCAAGAGTTCTAACTTCAAGACATCCATCAACACTTAACGTGATAACTACTGATGTATTTATATTAGCTCTAATTTTTGCTGGAATCATTAAACGATTCTTAGTATCTAGATTATGATTGAATTGACCAATTATCATACACTTTGTCCCACTTTCCAACATTTGTATATTATCACATATTTAAATAAATGCAATATTTTAGAAACATAAACAGAAAAAAAAGAAGAGTAAATTTTAAAATTTACTCTTCTTTTAGACATATATTTAATGAAAATTAATTATTTTTCAAGTTTAATTAGTTTTTCTTTTAATTCTTTTATTTCAATAATAATTTCTTTTTTTTCTGATTCTAATTGAAGAAGTTCAGCACTTGTTAAAATATTTGACATTTGTAAATCCTTATAAGTTTAATAAAATAATTTTACTATTTTTTCTTTTCTTTTTAAAAAAAATATTAATCAAAATAATCATATTTCATAATAAATGATAACAAAGTTTTTATTAACATCTTTAATAATAATCTTTTGATCAAAGAAATTACTTATTTTTAAAATATTAACAATGAGCTCAAGTATGAAATTATTAATTATTATCATGAATGGGAATCACATTGTTATAAATAGGAAAACAAATATTAATAAAATATAGTTACTAAAGATTCATGTTGAAAATATTGAGAGCAGATTTATTGAATTATTAATTGAAATAATAATAAAGAAATTGAAGATGATTAAAAAGAAATTAATTAATAGAGTTTTAGTAATCTTATTCAATTTAAAAAAATCATTAATAATTGCAATTACAAAACAACTATTAAAACTTAATTGATAAACTATTGAAAAATGATCATTAATAAATAATGTTGAAAAGATTAAAGCTACAATTGTTGTTTGTTTTAAATTACGATATTTATCATCTTTAATAAACTCTTTAATAAAGATAGTTATTAATGCTCTAATACTACCAATACCAAAATCAACATAATAACAAAGCAAAAGAATAAAAGGGAATTTTATTTTACTTAAAAATTTAATCTTATTTTTAAATATCTTATCAAATAAGAAACTAATAAAATTTAAATGCAATCCACTTAAAACAAATAAGTGCAAAATATTTAAATCAATAATGTTGTTCATAATATCAGAATCATAATTTTTGGTATTAAAAATAATGATATTAATTAATTCAAGATTATTACCACTATATAAATTTCCAATATAATCCATGGAAATATTTTTAAATTTATCAAAATTATAATTTATGTTTAAAAAAGATAATAACGATTTCAAATCATATTTATCTTTTAAGAAAAAATACATTAATAAAAAGAAACTAATAATTATGCAGACTAATATTATCTTTCAATAATTAATCCTTAAAATTATTAAAAGAATGATAATCACTATTATTGGAATTATTAATAGTAAATTATTTATTCTAACTAATCATAGAAAAAGTGAAACTAATAAATAAGTTAAAAATAATAAAACACTAGAGAATCCAATTTTTTTAGTCATAAGGATAAGTAGTATAAAATTTTATTTTTATACTTTATTTTTTCAATATATTGAACTGTTTTTATCTATATATATTATTAAAAGAATTATTTTTTTATCTTTATAATATTGATATTTATAGGTTTTAAAATGATAGATAGTAATAAAAAGTTGAACAAATATATGATAAATAGAATAGTTTTAAAATATAAAACAGTTATTTATGATGGGATGATGAAACAAGAAAATTTTAAAAAAGATCAATTATCAATATTGAATATCTTCGATTACTTTTCTGAAAATGAAAGACTATTTTTTGAATCAACTTTTATTCATAATAAATCTTGATACGACCTTTTTATTTCAAGAAGCAGATTCTTTAGAATTAAGAATAAGATATCAAAAAAAATTCTCCATATTTTATATGAAGAATTTTAATTTTATAAATCGATATTATTGATAATTTCCATATAAAGACTTTTATCTAATTTACCATTTGTTTCAAGGGCATGTCTCACAACATGTTCAATATCATTTTTTTGAATTGTTTTTATTTCTTTAAAATCAGTTCATTTTTTTGGTAATTTTAATAAAGTAATGAATTCATTTAACTCATAAATTAATTCATCAATTGTTTGAACATTAAAAACTTCTCTTGCTAATTTTAATGATTTTTCTTTAAATCATTCTTCTTTATCAGATCTTATTTTAATATATGTTGGTGTAATTAAAGCTAAACCAGCTCCGTGAGCAACATCTCAAACAGCACTGATTCCATGTTCAATAGTATGAACTTCTCAATCACTACCAGAATTAAATGATGTTATTCCATTTAATGCCATTGAAGATGTTCATAAAATATTAGCTCTAGCATCATAATCATTTGGATTAATAGCAAGTTTCTTAGCATTATTAATTGTGTTTCTAATATTTGCAAAAATAATTTCTTTTGTTCAATCAAAAGTATTTGGTGAAAAATATTGTTCTAATAAATGTGAAAAGATATCAAAAATTCCACAACTAGTTTGATATTCACTTAAACTAAAAGTATAAGATGGGTCTTCTATTACAATAAAAGGAATAGCACTTTCAGTTGAAACAGCTCTTTTTTCTTTTAAATCTAAATTAGTAATAACACTACCAGCATTATTTTCACTACCAGTTCCTGCTAAAGTAATAATAGATATTAAATCAATAGCTGGATTTTTTGCTTCTTGATTATTAATAACATAATCTCATGCATCAGTATAATTTTCATTAGTAGCTAAAATAGCAATAACTTTACTAGCATCAATAACACTACCGCCACCAACAGCAATAATTAAATCAACATTATTTTCTCTAGCTTTTACAGATGCTTCAAAAATATCATCATGTCTTGGGTTTGCTAAAATATTTGCATGTTCAATATAATCAATTTTATTTGCTTTTAAAATTTCAATTAGTTCATCATAAATACCGTTAGCTTTAATAGAACCAGTTCCATATGTAATCATTACTTTTTGATATTTTTTATCTTTAAAAACTTCGTTTAAATTTTCAATAGCTTTTCTACCAAAAAAATATTTTGATTTTAAGTTAAATGTATTCATTTTATATTCTCATTTCAATCATAAATTTTAATTTATTTAATTTATAATCTTTTATACAATAAATGTCACAAAAATCATGCTTTAAAAATAAATTATTTTCAATTTTATCATTTGGAAATTGTTCAGTTATTCAATCCATAAAAATCATATTTTCATCACTTAATAAGTATTCATCTCTTTTTAAATCATTTTTTAAAAAATTATGAACATTAGCATCTTCATTGATAATTCAAGTGTAATCATTTATTTTTTGAATCATTTTAAAATCATCAGTTTCATCATTAATTTTTCCAACAAGAACTTCTAAAACGTTTTCTAATGTAATAAAACCAACAATACTTTCATCTTCGTTATCTTCTTTAATAACAATCATATGATTTTGAGAAATTTGCATTAATCTTAGAACAACATTTAAATTAGTATTTTTTGAAACAGAAGCAATCGGATGAAGAATTGTTTTAATATCAAAATTTTTATTTTTGTAATATTCTTTATTGAATTGTTTATAGTTCAAGATTCCAATACATTTATTATTAAGATCAATTACAGGTAATCTTGAATAATCTGTAGAAAGAAATTTATCTAATATATTTTTATTATTATTTTCGTATTTAACATATTCCATATCTTTAATATTAGTTAGAAGTTTTTCAACAGATGTATCATCAAATTCAATAGCGTTTTTAACAAGATTAGCTTCTTGTGTTTCAAGAACACCTTCTCTTTTAACAATATCAATTAATGCTGAAAGTTCATTTTCAGAAACAATCTTCTCTTTTTTATTTTTTGATAAGATATTTAATAATTTTGTAATTGGAAAGAAGAAAATATAAAAACTATAAATTAAATAAATAGAGAATTGCATATATTTTAAATTATGATTCCTAGCAAATGATTTTGGCATATATTCACCAAAAATAAGGATAATAATTGTCATTAAAACAGTACCCATTACAAGTGAAAAGGTTTCGATATCACCAATACCAGCAACAATAGCTATTTTTGTAAAAAATAAAGTTGATATTGTTGTAGCAGCAACATTTACTAATGTATTACCTATTAAAATGGTTAATAATGTATCTTTATAATTATTTAATAATTTAAGAACAAGAGTATGTGATTTTTTATGTTTTTTATTTTTAATATAATTATTTCATTGAAATTCAGTTGTTGTAGTAATAGCAGTTTCACTACCTGAAAAAAAAGTTGAACAAAAAATAAGAATTAGTAAAGCTATTCCTAAACCGATAATTTCACCAATTTGAGCCATTTGTGAATCAACAATTATATAAGTTAAATTTTTGATAATGCTATGTTCAGCGAGGTCCATTATATTCCTTGAAATAAGATTTAATTAATTTTAATTATAATATATTTAATTATAATTAAAAGAGTAAAAATATAGTTTCTCTATTATATTTAAATTTAAGGATACATATGCAAAGAAAATTTAATGATCAAGAATTAATTAGAAGAAAAAAATTAACGGATTTACAAGATGATAATGAAGATCCATATCAAATTGAAAAAGTTGAAAGAACGTTAATATTAAAAGATTTTGAAAACAAATATAACTCTTTTTCAAAAAGTGAATTAGTTGAAAAAGATTTAGATACTGAAACATTATGTGGAAGAGTTTTAAACATTAGACAAGGCTTTAGTATTATTAAAGATTTTTCAGGTTCATTACAAATTTATATTAATAAGAAAAAATATCCAGAAGTTTTTTCAAAATATAGCAAACTTGATATTGGTGATATTATCACTGTTGATGGTATTGCTATGAAAACTAATACTGGTGAAATAACATTAGATGTTTATTCTTTAAAAATAATTTCAAAATCATTGAAAGTTTTACCAGAAAAATTTCATGGTCTTGTTGATGAAGAATTAAGAGCTAGACATAGATATGTTGATTTAATTGTTAATGAAAATTCTATGAATACATTTATTATGCGTTCAAAAATTGTTACTCTTATTAGAAACTATATGGATTCACTTGGATATTTTGAAGTTGAAACACCAGTACTTCAACCTATATTAGGTGGTGCTAATGCTAGACCATTTACTACTCATCATAATACTTTAAATAAAGAGTTCTATTTAAGAGTAGCTACAGAACTTCCTTTAAAAAAATTAATTGTTGGTGGTTTTGAAAAAGTTTATGAAATTGGTAGACTTTTCAGAAACGAAGGAATGGATTCAACTCATAATCCTGAATTTACTACAATGGAAGCATATACTGCTTATATTGGTATGGAAGAAACAATGAAATTAGTTGAAGATATTATTCACTATGTTGCTGAAAAAATTAACATTGAAAAAGTTGATTACCAAGATTATGAAATTAATATTAAAAATGATTTTAAATCAATTCATATGGTAGATTTTATTAAACAAGAAACAGGTGTTGATTTTTGAGGAAAAATGACAAATGAAGAAGCTGTTGCAATAGCTAAAAAAAATGATGTTTTTTTAGAAAAACACCAAATGAATTATGGCCATGTTGTTAATTGTTTTTTTGAAAAATTCTGTGAAGAAAAATGTATTCAACCAACATTTGTTTTCGGTCATCCAATTGAAATTTCACCTTTATCTAAAATTGATTATGCTGATAAAAGATTTACTAAAAGATTTGAACTTTTCATTGGTAAAAAAGAATATGCTAATGCTTATGCTGAATTAAATGATCCGATTGATCAATATAATAGATTTAATGAACAAGTAAAAGAAAAAAATCTTGGTAATATTGAAGCAAATGAAATTGATTGAGATTTTTTAGAAGCTTTAGAATATGGATTACCACCAACTGGCGGACTTGGTCTTGGAATTGATCGATTAGTAATGTTATTTACAAATAATACTTCTATTAGAAATGTTTTATTATTTCCACATATGAAAGATATTAAATAATAAAAATATTTAGTGTATTAATATAATTGAAAATATAGAAGATTAAGAATATAAAAATAAAAAAACATACTTAAGTATGTTTTTTTTATATAGAATCACTTTTTAATAATATGGTTTAATATCTAACAATACTATTGCAATTTAGAAATAAGAAATCAGAAATAAATAAAAATGTTTATTTAAAACAATATGCTTTTACTGAATTAAATGATTAAATTAATCAACAAGTAAAAGAAAATATTTGTAATATTAAAGCAAATGAAATTGATTAAGATTTTTAGAATATTTATAATATGGATTATGCCAAATGGCACATTTAATATCTAAATTAAGAAATTACTAATCCTGTTTATAAATAATACTTTTATTAGAAATATTTTATTATTTTTGTATATGAAAGATTTTAAATAGAAATTTATTTAATCAAATTTAATTATTTTTCTTTTATTATCAAAAATTAATAAAAAGTAGTGTTATAAATATAATGTATTAAAAATTAATTTTTAATAAAATGAGGGGGTGATAAAATATATGTCAAGAACAATTATTGTTGAAAATAATTTAGAAGATGCAATTAAGAAATTTAGAAGAATTGCAAATGAAACTAGAAGAGATATTAAACCTCATCAATTTTACGTAAAGCCTGGTCTTAGAGCAAGACTGAAATCAGAAGCTGTTAGAAAAAGAAAAAAATATTAACTAAAAAATATTAATTTAATTATTAATATTTTTTTTTCATATAAAGTCGTGAATTTTAAACATTATTTTAAATATGTTAAAATCTAATAAATTACTTTAAATTTAAAGGATATGTATAAAAATGAATAAAAAAATAAAAAAAATTACTTTACCAATATTACTTACACTAGGAGCACTTAGTATTTCAGGTTTAGTAGCTGGTACTTTAATTAGTAATTCTAACTCAACTCTAAATAATGATAATAATTCATTAATTTCTAATATAAAAATTGCTGAAAATAGAATAGAACCACCTATTGGAGGTATCATTACTAACGATTATGTTAGAAAGGTAATTGCTAATAAAAAAACAATACCTGGTTGAGATGGTTCTTTAGTTGAAACTGATTTTGTTGATGCAACTAGTGTTGCTCTTCTTGCTTTTGAAAATATCACTGAAGTAAGTTCAGTGATATTTCCCAATTCAGTTACTGATATTTCATTTAATGCTTTTTTAAACAATACTAGTATAAAATCTATTTCTGCACTTGGTGCAACAAGTATAGCTTTTGATGCTTTTAAAGGAACAACAGGAATAATTAATAAAGGAATTAAATTAACATATAGTGCAAAAATTACTATTAGTAATATTGATATATGAGGCACTAGCAGTAGATATGTATATATTAAACCTACTGAACCGTATCCAGAAATTACTGGGGGAGTTATTACTAGTACATTTATTGATGAATTAATATATTTTAGAAGTTCATGATCAGATGCATTGGGCAGATTTGATGGTATTTTTATTGCTGATGAATTTATTGGTGCAACTAGTGTTGCTCCTGGTGCTTTTCAAAATGATACTCAAGTAACTGCAATAACTTTACCAAATTCAGTTAAGAGTTTAGGTGCTAATGCTTTTAATGGAGCAACTAATCTAACTAGTATCTCTGCACTTGGTGTTACAAATATTGGTGCTAATGCTTTTAATGGAATAATCAGAATTTATAATAATGGAATTAAATTAACATATAGTGAAAATATAAAACTAGGTAATATTTCTAATTGAGGAAATTCTTCTATTGATAAATATTCAATTGAAGGTTCTCCATCTAAACCAATAGTTCCTAGTATTATTACTGCTGAATTTGTTAA
>CAMQZA010000010.1 GCA_947039545.1 uncultured Ureaplasma sp.
TTTAGTATCACTATTATCTATTTCTTTAGTTTTTATTTTGTCATCTAATTTTTTAGTATCACTATTATCTATTTCTTTAGTTTTTATTTTGTCATCTAATTTTTTATTATTATCGTTGTCTAGTTCTTTGATTTTACTATCATTTTTTTTTTCAGTATTTTTGTTTTTTTTATTAAAAATATTGTTTAGTATTCCTGCCATAATTTATTCCTTTGATATTAATTAATTATATTAATTTTTTTAAAATATAGTAAGATTAAATTACATATTATTTAAGGAGAAAAAATATGATGATAAAAGGATTAGATTTAAAAGGTAGAAGCTTAGATAGCATTACCAATTTTACTATTGAAGAAGTTGAATATCTTGTTGAATTATCAATGAGAGTTAAAAAAGATAAAAAATTAGGAAACTCTCAAAGAAAATTACTAGAAGGTAAAAATATTGTTACTTTATGAGAAAAAGATTCAACAAGAACTAGATGTTCATTTGATGTTGCAGCTTTTGATATGGGTATGGGAGTTACTTATGTTGGACCACAAGGATCTAACTACGGTAAAAAAGAATCTATTGAAGATACTGCTATTGTTTTAGGTAACTACTATGATGGAATTCAATTTAGAGGATTTAGCCAAGAATACGTTAATGTTTTAGCTAGAGATTCTGGTGTTCCAGTTTGAAATGGTTTAACTAATGATGAACATCCAACACAAATAATTGCTGATTTATTAACAATGGTTGAAGAAGTTGGTAGTTTTAAAAACTTAAAAGGTAAAAAATTCATTTTTATCGGAGATTATAAAAATAATATGGGTCACTCTGAATTATTAGCATGTGCTTTTGCTGGTATGCATTGTATTTTAGTTGGTCCTGATAGTTATAAAAAAGAAATGATCGAAGATACATTAAAATTTGCTGATAAAATTAATGCAATAACAGGTGGATCATATTCTTTCTCTAATGACAAAATGGCAGCTGCTAAAGATGTTGATTTTATTTATACAGATGTTTGAGTTTCTCTTGGTGAAGACTTTAGTTTATTTGATTCAAGAATCGGAGAATTAAAAGAATTCCAAGTTGATATGACTATGATGAAAGCTGCTAAAGAAACAGTGAAATTCCTTCACTGTTTACCAGCTTTCCATGATTTAAGAACTGAATTTAGTATTAAAGTTGCTAAAGAATTAGGAACTAAATATCCATTAGTTAAAAATGGTGAAATTGAAGTAACTGATGAAGTTTTCCAATCTAAATATAGTATTGCTTTTACAGAAGCTGAAAACAGAATGCATTCAATTAAAGCAATTATGTTAGCTACTTTAGCTGAACCAAAAGTTTATGAAAATATATTAAAATTAGAAATCTAATTTTAAATAGAATTTATTTATAAAAAAAGATATCAATTTGATATCTTTTTTTATATAAATTAACCTCTTGATTGAGAGATATATTAGATTAATGAGTAATTATTATACTAAATCAATTAGATTACATTTTAATATAGTTAGTAATTTAATATATTTTGTAATGTATCTTATATATAAAAAAATTTCTTTAATTTTTTTACCACTGATTAATTAGCTTTTCACACTAAAAATAAGTATTAGTTAAATTTATTATAAAAAAAATAAAAGAATAATTTCTTTTATTTTATATAAGATTTCTTTCTAATTTCATTCATTTTATTTTCAATGTGTTTTCTTTTAGATTTTTGTTTTATCTTTTTAATTTCTTCTGCTTTTTTCTTTTTATATCCAGGTTTTACTTTTGCTTTATCATTAATAATTTTTCTAATTGAATTATTACTTTTTTCATCTAATAATACTGTTTTTGTTTTGTTTTTATATTGAATAGCTTTCATTGCATCTTTTTTAAAAACAAAGTGATTAAAAGTTATTTTCTTTGATTCTAAATTGATTAATTTAGAATCTTCTTTTTCATTATAAATAATATATGATGTTCCATTATATTTACCTCTTCCACATCTTCCAGAACGGTGAACATATCATTCAGGATCATCAGGTAAATTATAATTAATAACATGACTAGCACCATTAATATCTAAACCTCTTGAAACTAAATCAGTAGCAATTAAATATTGATATTTTAAATCTTTAACTTCTTTAATTTTATTTTTTCGTTCTCTCTCAACTAGACCAGCATGAACAAAAGTTGCATTTAGTTTATTATCAATATCTAAAAGCATTTTATATATGTATTCAACTTCTTTTTTAGTATTAGCAAAAATAATACAAAAGAAAGGATTAATTTCTTTTACTAGAAATTTAAGAGTTTCGTCAGGATTAATATTATGAATAATTTTATGCTCAATATTATTATTTTCATAAATTGAATTTCCGATTTTTATAATTTTTGAATTAGTTAAAAATTTAGCAATTTGAAAAGATAACATTTCATTAATAGTTGCACTTCAAACTGATTTTTGAAGCGATGTTTTCTCTTCTATTTTAGTGATAATATTTGCAATATTATCACTAAATCCTAAATCAATAAGCATATCCATTTCATCTAAAACAATAGTTTTTAAATGAGAATAATTAATTTTTTTATTTTCAATAACAAAATTAAATCTATCAACTGTTGCTACAATTATTTGTGGATTTAATCTATTGATATTTTCAATTTGTTTACCAATTTCTTTTCCGCCAATAAGAAGAGCATGCTTTAATAGAATTTGATTTTTTTTAAATTTTGTTATTTCATTAAAAATTTGTCTAGCTAATTCTCTTGTAGGGGTTAAAATAACAACTTGTATGTTCTTATTAAGTTCAATATTTTGTAAAATAGGCATTAAAAAAGCTAAAGTTTTACCACTACCAGTTGAACTTATTCCAATAATATTTTCTTTTTTTAATAATAGAGGTCAAGTTTTAGCTTGAATCTCCATTTCATTCTTAAATCTATAATCACTTCATGTTTTTAATATTCAATCATTATATCCATATTTATTTTTCATAATATCCTATTAATCATTTTAATTTATTCAAATTAATTATAACTTTACTTTTAATAATATTATAGCAATAAATATTAATGTATTTGAGAGGGTTACCAATATCTTTATTAATAAATATTTTATTAATAAAGATAGTTCTACTAATAATTATTATTCTTATACTAACTTCTATTATTTAGACACTTAAAGAATAATATAATAGAAGAGTCATGATTTTAATTTTTTATCTTTAGTAGTTAAAATATATACATTAAATAAAGATATATGTTTATTTAATTAAACTAAATTATAGTTAACCAATGATTAAATATACTACGATAGGTTCCATTATTTTGTCCTATTTTATCTGGATAATACTTTCAATCATCAGTTATTTTAAAAAATAATTCTCTTAGAGTAGTATCATCAATCAAAGGATCTGATAAATATCCAAATTTATTAAATTTATCAAGTTCTAAATTAAAATTATTTCCAATAGATTTATTAATAATCTGAATTAAATCAGCATTTGTAACTAATTTTTGAGTATCAAATATTAATTTATTTCGTTTGTTAAAAGGTTTTATAGCCATCATAATACTTGATTGTAGATCTTTATCATTAACATTTGGTCCATTATTCCCAAAAAATCGTTCACCATGATCAGATAATAAAACGATCATTGAATTATCATAAGAATTATGAACTTTTAAATATTCAAAAAAATTAATCAATTGATCCATTGATCAAGTAATAGCTTTATAATAATTTGTCACATTTAAATTTTTATTTTCTACAATAGGGTTACCAAATGTAAAATTTGCATGTGTGTTTTGAAAAAATGATAAATTGTAATAATTTTCATCTTTATTATTTATCTTTACAAGCTTATTTAAATCTTTTAAAACATAAGCATCAGGGATATTATTTTCATATTGAGGATATAATTCTCTATTTGATGAAGATTTTATATTGTATTCTTTAAAATTTTCATTAAATTTATTAATATCACCATGCCATCAATATTTAGATTTTCCATAATAAGGCATTGAATTAAAAGTAATATTATGATAATTATTACTTTTCAACATTCTTATATGTTTTTCAAAAGAATTATGAAAAAATTTTTCTTGAGTTATTAAACTATTTTCTCAATATTTAGGGGAAAATTCAAATCCCCCTACTATACTTGGATTAGATGTAGATGTTTTAGAACCTAATGTAATTGCTTTAACATATGTAGTAAATCCATCTAAAGCCGATTTATATTTCGAATTTTCATTCATAACTCTATTGAAAGCAAGTCCTGAAACACCATCTAAATAAATAACAATAACATTTTTACCAGTATCAGTTAATTCTAAATAACTATTTTGAATTAAAGGTTTATTAATTTGTTTTGTAAAAATAAAGGGAATTGTATAAGTAAATATTTGAATAGGTATTAGTATTATTATTGCTAATAAAAATACAACTTTCCCTTTTCAATGTCTCTCTCTCTCTCTCTCTCTCTCTCTCTCTAACACTATTACTTAAATTAATAAAATAATTATCAATATTATCAATACTAAAAATAAGTAATAATGGAGGTAAAAATACATAAGTTACAAACATAATAATTCTTATTCATAAATTATATTTTGTTTCATTTTCATTATAAAAATTTTTTATAAAAAAAACAGAGGAGTATATTAAATACGCTAGTAAGCATATTAAAAAAACAATAAATAATGTAAGTAATAAAATATACTTTCAACTTGATGAATTTATTGTATTTAAATCAGTATTAAATAATCATTTCTCCGCATTGAATGAAAAATAAATTGTAAAAAAAAGTAATGAAGAAAATATATTTAAAAAATAAAATAGATTAAGAGACTTAATCTTCTTTAACATAAAGTGCCTTTTAAAATAAAATTGTTATATTAGAATAATTTCTAATATAACAATTTTATTAATAATTATATTGGTGGAGCCTATGGGGATCAAACCCACGACCTCTTGAGTGCAAATCAAGTGCTCTATCAGCTGAGCTAAGGCCCCATTTGGTAGATGTAAATGGACTCGAACCATCGACCTCTCCCTTATCAGGGGAGTGCTCTAACCAACTGAGCTATACATCTATAAAATACATTTAATATTATACTTATTTTAAGTATAATATCAAATAATATTATGGTTATTTTTAGTAAAAATAATCTATATAATCAAGAATTTCTAATTTATATTTACTATTTTTTGTTGTTTTAACTGTAACAACTTGACTATTTTCTTTTTTCAAACATTTAATTTCTGATAAATCAACATTTTTAGAAAATAATATTTGACCATTTGGTTGAATAGTATGGAACAATCAAGTTAAACTTGCAATATCTTCGAAATTATAATCAAAAATTTCATTATTTTCATTGTATCAAACATAAGCTTTTGGATTTGCTATAAATTTATATTTAAAAATTTCTTGTAACAATTTAGTATTTTTAACTCTATCTTCTTTATCTATAAGCATTCAATTTTTATCTTCATCATTTAAATATCTATTGTTATTAACTTCTGAAATTATATCAGGTTCATTTGGATCTTGAAAAGTAGCTATCATCGGAGTTGGATAAACACCTTTTATATAACTATAGACTTCTTTAGAATTAGAATCTTCTAAATCTAAGAAACTAAAATCATCTCAATTTTTAACACTCATAGTAACACTATCATAAATCATTTCTCATTTTTCAATAGCAGTTTTTAAAAGATCAGTTGTATGACCTTTATTTCTAAAACCTTCTTTTGTCATTATTACTGAAATATTACCAACAATAAACATTTTTTTATTATCAATAATTCTCTTATTAGTTATTAGAGCAGCAGCAATGATTTCATTATTATCATCACGTTTTATATAAGAATTATTTCTATCTATAACATTTGTAATAATTTCATTTGCAATTTCTTTTGTTGATTTAAAAAAATCGCAATACATATCAATCAAACTTTGATTATCTTTACTTGTAATTCCCTTGATTATTTCCATACTTATCCTTAATTATTTAATATAATTTTACATCATATCAATATTTTAATTATATTAATAATATTTTTAATTTACATTAAATAGATAAAAAATCAGTTTTATAAATAGATATATATATATTAATATATATATATGGAACAAAATAAAATTAATTTAATTGATAAAATATTTGAATTAAATAAAAACATATATAACACTAATGATAAACCTAGTGAATTAAAAGTACATAAAGCTCTTTATTTTATATATGGTTGATTTTGAAATGAATATAAAGAGCAACTTTTTGAAAATGCTAATTTTGAAGCATGAGACTATGGTCCTGTAGAATGTGATTATAGAAAGACACTATTTGCTGATCAATCTTTAAATTTGAAAAAGAAGTTCATTATCAATGTCTCTAAAGAAAAAGAGGAATTTTTAGATTTTAATTTAGAATGATTATTGAAAAAAACAGCATTTTTTCTTACTAGTTATTCACATTTGACAAAGCCTTGAATTGAAAATTCAGTACCAGCTAAAGAACATGGTAAAAATCAAATAAATATAGATGAAATTTTAAATTTTTTTGGATAATAAAAAGTATATCTCTATATTTTTAGGAGTTTTTAATGAAAAATATTAAAGTAAGATTAATTGATTTAGATAAATTAATCTTTGAATTATCAGATGATGCTAAAAAACATGATCAGTTTTGTTTAAAGGAAGCAGAAGAATATACTGATCTTTCTTATAAAATAAAAGGATATTTTGATAAAAAAGTTGATGAAAAAATTCAAAAAGAGAAAACAAACATTCTAAATGAGTATCGTTCTTCTTTTGAATTTAAATATGAATATTTAACTCCAATAGAAAAATTAAAAATAGATAATACAAAATTACAAGAGCAATTAACTCATAAAAATACAGCTATTAAAAATGCTATTGATGAGGAAAGAAATAAAATTTTAAAAGAAAATAATCAAAAGATCATTGAATTAAAAGAAAAAAGTTCTAATGATATTTCTAAACTTAATCAAGATATTTTAAACTTAAAAGAGAAAAGTTCTAATGATATTTATAAACTTAATGAAGATATTTTATTATTAAAAGGAAAAAATTCTATTCTTAATGCAAATAAAGAAGTTGCTGAAAAAAATATAGAATTAATTTTAAATAAAGAGTTTTTTTTAAAATTAAAAAAACAAGAAGAAGAATTACTTTCTAATTTTGAAAAAGAAAAAGAAGCTATAGAAAAACAACATGAAATAGCAATTAAATCAAGAAATAGTCGAAATATTAAACAAATAGGTAATGAACTTGAAAAATGATGTGAGCAAGAATATAATGATCACTTTTCGTTAGCATATGATGATTGTATATTTGAACCAACAAATAAAATTATTGATGGTAAAAAACCAGATTATTCTTTTAAAGTTTTTAATAATAAAACACTTATTACAAGTGTTATATTAGAAATGAAATCAGAATCAGATACTTCTGATGACAAAAATAGAAACAAAAATAGTAAATTTTTAGATAAATTAGAAAAAGATAGAGAAAATAATAAAGCTGAATATGGGTTGCTAGTTACTGAATTAGAATGAGATGATATTTTTGTTATTAAAAAAGTAAACAACCAACAATTTAAAAATATTTATATAGTTAGACCACAATATTTTTTAACTTTTCTTTCTTTAGTTAGGTCTTTTGCATTAAAAAAGAAAGAAATAATTAATCAAAACATTGATTTTCAAGCAAAAAAAGATATTTTAGAACAATTTGAAGATATGAAAGATAATATTTTAGATAATTCAATAAAAAATCTTGAAAAGGATGCTCAAAGTATTCTTACTATCGCAACAAAAATTGGTACAGAATCTGCCAAAATAGAAGAACTTTCTAAAAAAATAATTGATACACATGTTTATAAAATAACTAATAAAATACAAAAATTTAATATTGAAAAAATATTAAAGAAAATAGAAAAAGTAAGTAATGAATAAAGGTTTATTTATATCAATAGAAGGTACTGATGGGTGCGGAAAAACTTCTGTAATTAAAGAAATAAAAAGACATTTTTCTGATAATAAAAATGTTGTTTACACAAGAGAACCTGGTGGTCATAATAATAAAATATCAGAAAAGATAAGAGAACTTGTTCTTAATAATGAGATGGATTTTATGACTGAAGCATTATTATTTGCAGCAAGTAGATCGGAAAATGTTTCTAAATTTATTCTTCCTAATTTAGAAAATAATAAAATAGTAATTTCTGATAGATATTTTGATTCATCATTAGTTTATCAAGGTATTGCTAGAAACATAGGAATTGAAAATATTTACGATATGAATGTATTAGCTACTAAAAATTTAATACCAATAAAAACATTTGTTTTGTCTGTAGAACCTAAAATATCAAAAGCAAGAATAGAATCAAGCAGAATTAAATTACCACCATCAAGAAGAGTATCTAATGATGAAATGAATAGATTTGATGTAGAACAACCTGAATTACAAAAAAAAGTTTTTGATGGATATTTACATTTATCAAAAATGTATCCTGAAAGAATTATTTTAATAGATGCTTCAAGAGATTTTAAAATTGTTTGTACAGATCTTATTAAAAAAATAGAGGAATTAATTAAAAAACATGGATTATAATATTGCTTTAAATAATTTTAAAAAGAACAAAAACTTTCCTCATGCACTTTTAGTTAATACAGTTAATTGTGTTAATCCTAATTTTGAAATTAAAAAATATTTAAAAACAATTAACTGTAAAAAACAGTCACTTTTTTGCAATGATTGTTCAATTTGTTTTGAAATAAATGAAAATAAATACCTTGATTTAATTATTATTGATGGGTCTTCTAATAAAATTAAAAAAGAAGACATATTTTCTATTCAAGAAAAATTTTTAAAAGCTTCAAGTTCAGTTGATCATATTAAATTATATGTTTTAATTAATATTGAGAATTCATCTAATGTAGCTTTAAATTCATTATTAAAGATGTTAGAAGAACCATATGAAAATACATATGCATTATTATTTTGTTCAAATAAAAACAATGTTTTAGATACAATATCAAGCAGATGTCAAAAAGCAACATTAATATCTAATATTGATGATTTTAATGTTAATGAAATTGATAAAGATTACAATGGAATCATTTTTAAAATATTCACTTATACAAATCAATATAATGATTTTTCTATTAATAATAGTTTTGATGAAATTTATAATATTATGATTAATTTATTAAAAGATAAATCAGTTATAAGTGAATATAAATTTATTGCTTTTTTAAAAAAGCAATCATATGCAACAATCGATATTTGTATTAATTTATTAATAGAATTAGTTTCTATTCATAAAAAAATATTAATATCAGAACTTAAAAATGATTTAAATATAAACATTAACAGATCACTTTTAGGCATGAAAATAATATCTATTTTAGGAGAATAATTAATATATGGAAACAATTGTAGCACTAGCAACACCTCCTATGAATTGCGCTATTCACATCATTCGTTTATCAGGAAAAGATGTTTTTGATATTATTAATAAAATAACTAAAAGTGAAGTTAAAAAAATAGGTAATATCATTCAATACAATTATATTATTGATGAAAACAAAAAAATAATTGATGAAGTTCTATTAAATACTTTTGTAGAACCTAAGTCATTTACAGGCGAAAATTCTGTTGAAATAAATTGTCATGGTGGTGTTTTAGTTGCTAATAAAATAATTAAGTTACTTGTTATAAATGGTGCTAGACACGCTAATAGAGGAGAGTTTTCACAAAGAGCTATGATTAATAAAAAGATTAATTATTCTCAAGTAGAAGCAATAAATAATCTTATTCATTCTAAAAATGAAATATCAGCAAATATAGCTATTAATGAAGTATTAGGGGAATATAGTAAAGATATTAAAAAGATAAGAGATGGAATCTTTCAATTAATTGGCTCTATTGAAGTAAATATTGATTATCCTGAATATGATGATGTTGATGTTATTGATAGTAATTTATTAGTTGCTGAATTAACTAAAATAAATTTAATAATTAGCCAAATCTTAAAAAAAAGCAAAATATTTATGCCTATTTATAATGGAATTAATATAGCTATAATAGGTAAACCCAATGTTGGTAAATCATCATTATTAAATTTACTTTTTGGAAAAGAAAAAGCAATAGTTTCAAATATTCCTGGAACGACAAGAGATATAGTTGAAGCAAGTATCAATATTGATTCAATAACTTGTAATTTTCTTGATACAGCAGGTTTAAGAGTAACAGATGATTTAATTGAATTTATGGGTATTGAAAAAAGTAAAGATGCTATTGAAAAAGCAGAGATAATTATTCACTTAAAAGATCCATCAGATAATATTGAATATGATTTCAAAAATTTATTAGATAATAAAAAAGTTATTGAAGTTTACAATAAATCAGATATTTTAAAAATAAAAGATACTTTATCAATATCAGTTAAGAATAAGGATATTAATCAGTTAATTGATAAAATAAAAGAAATTATTCAAATAGATGAACTTATTGACATTGATGTTGCAATTCTTCAATCAGATAGACAAATTGTTTTATTAGAAAAAATTTATAAAATAATTAATGAAACAATTGATGATTCAAAAAATAACATTCCAATAGATATGTTATTAACAAATCTTGAGATAATAATAAAAAATTTCAATAAGATATTATCAATTGATTTAGAATATGACAAAATGAATGAATTATTTTCAAAGTTTTGTTTAGGAAAATAATACTATGAAAATAAAATACATTGATACACACTCTCATTTAAATATAGAACCTCTATTAGATAATATAGAAGAGCATATTCAAGAACTAATAAAAAATAATGTTTTTACTAATGTAATAGGTGTTGACTTAGATTCTTCAAGAAAGGCAATAGAATTAGCTCAAAAATACCCTCAAAACGTTATTGCATCAGTAGGTATTCATCCAGAAGAAGCAAATAAATTTACAAGTAATGATTTAGTAGAACTAGAAGAAATAATAAAAAACAATCTAGAATATATAAGTTGTATTGGTGAATGCGGGCTTGATTATTTTTATCCTGAATATAATAAAGAAAAACAAAAAGAACTTTTTTATTTACAAATAGAACTAGCTAAAAAATATAAAAAACCATTAATGCTTCATATTAGAGAAGCGCATAGTGATAATATTGAAATATTAAAAAAGATAAATTATAAAGATATAATAATTCATTGTTTTAGTGATGGAGCAGAATTTGTTGAAGAATATAATAAGTTAAATTGTTATATTTCAATTTCAGGTATTGTTACTTTTAAAAATTCTCTTTTATTGAAAGAAGCTGTAAAAAAGATCCCATTGAATAAATTACTAACAGAAACAGATGCACCATTTTTAGCTCCAATGCCTTTTAGAGGTAAAACAAATCAACCTATCTATGTTATCCATATTAATAATTATTTATCTGAACTTTTAGAACTAAAAACAGAAGACTTGAATGAGCAAATTCTTAAGAATGCAAAAAAAATATTAAGTTTAAAGATTTAATATTTTTTTATATAAATTTTCCAGTTACAGTAAGAGAGAATCTTTCCAGAGTAATAATTGGATAATATGATAATTTAGATTGTTTTAAAGCTTCAATGCCTCCATCATCTCCCCGCTCAACATACTTAGTATTTATATTATGAAGTTCTAAATTAGTTTTAATTAAATACTGATATACTCCTCTAATATCTTTTTCAGCTTTTTCAATTACTATTTCAAGTGTTTCATTATTTATATATGAAAAAGTAAAACCAACAATTTTATTATCAATAAAAATTACAGTACCAATATAATTTTTATCAATTTGAAATTTTTCAAAATATTTAACATACAATTCAAGTTCAATATCTCGATTTTCATCAGTATATTTAGCATTGTGATATTTAATAAAATCTTTTATAGAATCTAAATTAACATCTTTCAAATCTTTTATTTCAATATTATTATTATTTTTAATAAAATGATTTAAGTGATTTCTTTTTTTTTGTAATTTTTTACCAGCAAAAGTTTTTAATTTTTCTGTTTCATAAATAAAATTAGAAATATAAGGAACTATTCTTATGTTTTCTTGTTTTAATTCAAAATCATTAATAATCTTATTATTAATATGAGAAAAATATATTCCTTCTTCATTATTTAAAATAAATAAATCTTCTTGTATTATTTTTTTTATTTGTTTAATGTTAGAAGAATCATTATAATAAATAGTTAAAACTGTTCATTTAATCTCATCACCACCATTAATTTTTTCTTTTGTGTAAAGAATAACAGAATCATCATTAAGTCTATATTTAAAAACATATCCATAATTTATTCATTGAACTAATATAATCGGAGTTAGAGGATCACTATTTGCTTTTTTATCATTAATAATTTTATTTAATTCTAAATAATTAGATCATGTTAAATCTTTCATATTTTCTCCTATTTTTATGTATATAAATTAACTTATAAAAAGATAATCTTTTATTAAATAATCTCTATTTATATTCTTTTCAATTAAAATTTTTCTCATTTTTAATAAAAACAATAAAATATTACTATTAGTAGAAGGTATAAAATGACTGAAAAAGAAATGATTGATGAACTCTCTAGTAGAGGACATAGAATAACATATGTAAGAAGAGAAATTATTAAGTGTCTTTATGACTACAAAGAAGAACATTCATTTTTTGATTTTGTTAAACATTTTAATGCAAAAGATAAAAAATTAAATAAATCAAGTATCTATAATACTCTTGATTTATTAATCAATGAATGTTTTATTCATGCTTATATTACTGGAACCTCTAAAACGATTCATTATAAGTTGATTGATGAAAATAATGCATATATAACATTCAGAGAATGCAGTTCTAAAAATAGTATTAAAATTTCAGTGCTTGATGAAGATATCATCAACTTAATTACAAGTAGATATAATATTGATGGTTTTACTAATATTAAAGTCGAAATTATTAAAAATAAGTGTTAATTATGTTATTTTTACAAAATTTTCTTTTCAATAAGAATTTTTCTTAAGTTATCACTAAGAGAAAAATTCTTATTTTCATATTCAGAATAATATTTATTAATTATTATTATAACTTCATCAGTATGAATATTTTCAAACTCAATTCCAAGAATTGATAGATTAGAAATAATCATATTTAAAAAATTATTAACTTCTGAATAGTTTTTATTTCTTATTTCATTTTTTAATTTTTTAATAAGATCATAAATTTCAGTAATTCCATTTGAAATATTTAAATCATTATCCATTTCTTTAATAAAATTTTCAGAAAGAATAAATTGAGAAGATAAAGATTTATTATAAATTAGATCCGTTTTTGATGTGTTAATAATCTTTTGAATTTTTTCAATTTCAATTCGTGTTTCATTCATAATATTTTGATTAAAATTTAATGGGTTTCGATAATTTGTTTTATAGATAAATCATCTAATTTCTTGATAAGAATATTCTTTCAAAATGTCTTTTATTAAAATGAAATTATTTAAAGATTTTGACATTTTTTGATTATCAATATTAATATGACCAATATGCATTCATATTTTTGCTATGTCTTCATTATATAAACATTCATGTTGAGCGTTTTCATTTTCATGATGAGGAAATTTTAAATCAATTCCTCCTCCATGAATAGTTAGAGATGTTTTAAAATATTTTTCAATTAAATAAGAACATTCAGTATGTCAACCAGGTCTACCTAATGATCAAGGTGTTTCTCATTTTATACCTTCATTAGTATTTTTTCAAAGAACAAAATCTGTTGGATTCTTTTTTTCAGAATTTTCTTCTATTCTTTCTACTTTATTTTGATCATCAATACTTCTATGAGATAGTTTTCCATATTCAGAATTTTTTTTAGTATCAAAATAAACATTACCATTCACAACATAAGCACCATTTGTTTTTACTAATCTATCAATATAATCAATAATTCCATCGATGTTATCACTAACTTTTTCAATAATCATATCTTTTATATTTAATTTCTTTCTAATATCTTCATATTGTTTAGAAAAATATGAACTAAGTTGTAGTTCAGATTGATTTTTATTTTTAGCAGCAGCAATAATCTTATCATCAATATCAGTTAAATTATGAAGATAATTAACTTCTATATTTTGTGAAACCAAGTATCTATATAAGACATCAAAAACAATTACAGGTCTAGAATTACCTATATGAATGTCATTGTAAACAGTTGGGCCACAATTATAGATATTAATAATTTTATCATCAATATATTCTATTTTTTTTGAGAGTGAATTGTATAATTTCATTTTCTACTTATCCTTAATAAACTCATTTTATTATTACATAATGAAATATTCAAATAAAAAAATATTTTAATTATTTATATTCTTTCAAAATAACCTTTTTTATAAACTATACTTTTATTATTAATTGTATATTTAGAAAATAGCAATCTTATTAAGAAAGGTAATTATGAGTAAAACAGTTTCAATTGAAACAACTAAAAAAATTGGTTTCATGACAGGATTATCTATGTTAATAGGTTCTGTTATTGGTATTGGTATATTCTTGAAAAATGCTGGAATATTTAGTACTAATCAATTTAATCCAACAGGTATTATTTTAACTTGAGTAATAGGTTCAATAATAGCATTAGCAACAGCTTTTTCTTTTTCAGAAATAGGTAGTTCAGTTAGATCAAGAGCAGGTCTTGGAGCGTGAGCTGAAAAATTATTAGGGCGTAAAGCAGGTTATTTTATAAAGGTACTTTTTCCTTTGTTTTATATGGGAATAATGATGGTTGTTTTATCTATTTTTGCCGCTGAATCTCTCTTTGTAATTTTTGATACAGACACCTCTCAACCATTTGGTATAGTATTATTAGTCGGTTTTTTATTAATGTTTTATTTTTTAATATTTAACTTAGTTTCATTAAAATTATCAGGAATTTTTTCATCTTTAACAACAATTTTAAAATTTGTACCACTATTAATGATTATTATTGCTGGTATTGTAATTGCTTCTATGAATGGTAATGGTGGATTAATAGGTACATCACCAGGTTCTCCTGTTCCAGGCGCTGGTGAAAATGCTCCAGTTGTAGGTGAATTTAATTTCGGATTTGTAATAGCATCACTTCCATCTGTTTTATTTGCTTTTGATTCGTTTGCTAATGTTGGTAACTTAGCTCTTGATATTAAAAATCCGAAAAAAAATGTTCCACTAGTAATTGTTGTGGGAATAATATTAAGTGCAGTGTTTTATATATTAGTTACAATAAGTCAATTATTTAGATCTAATGGTAATGGAATTGATTTTTTTAACGATCCATTGTTTGCAGAAGCTAGTATAGCTTTAACTTATACTATTAGATTTTTTATTTTAATTTCTGTTATTGGAGTTGTAAATTCATTTTCAGCATCTTCATTAAGAGCATTTCAATCATTAATAAGTGAAAATTTATTTTTTGCTTCTGATAGTGTTAGGAAAATATCATCAAAAACACCTTTTATTAAAAAATATGAATTAGCCAGTGGATTTATATTAGAAATAATTGTTATATGCATTTGATGAACTATTATTATGCTCCCATCCGTTATTGTTAATGCTGATAAAGGAGGAACTGATGCTTTTGTTGATGGAATATCTAATTTCCCTACTATGTTCTTTTTCTTAGTATATGGTGCATTAATTATGGGTGCATTATGAAATAGAAAAACAAATAAAGTAAAAGTTCAAAAACAAAAATTCTTTTTAGTAATAGGGCCAATCGCTATAATAGGAATCTTAATTATATTTTCATATTTATTTTTCTTTTGATTTTTAATTAATCCAATTATGTTGATTGATGATCATACTGCTAATTATGGTTGAGGTTTATTTTATACTAATGGTTTTGTTACAACACCATGATATTCATTGATTTTATTCTTTTTATCATTATTAACTTTTATATTTTTACCAATTATTAATTTTAAACTTAAAAAAAGAAGTGACAAAAAGAAAGGGATTATCACTACTTTTGAAAATAGTTATAATCCACTTATTGATGAAGAAGATAATGAAGAAGAAAACATTCAGTATAATGTTGAAAAAAATGAATATATATAAATTTATAAAAAAATAAATGTCTAAATAATAATTTAAAAAAATCATTATTAATACTTGTATATTGTTTATGTTTATAATAGATAATATAAAGATACGGAGATAATTATGTTAATTAATTCAAAAAATATAGAAAATGGAATAATGAATTCTAAATTTGGTGGGAATAGTAATGAAAAAATCAATTTAACAAAAGGCGTTGTAAATTCTTCTTTTCACATAGAATGAAAAAACCTTAAGGAAGAAAGTAAATATATAAATATCATTTTTATTGATCATGATTCAAATCCAGTATGTTCATTTTCATGAATCCATTGAATGGTTGCTGATATTGATGTTAATTTAAAAGAACTTGAAGAAAATTCAAGTAACAAAAATAAAGAGATAATTCAAGGTTCTAATTCTTGAAGTAGTGGATTATTAGGTTCAAATAAACATTCAATTGTTGAGTCATCAAATTTTGGTGGTTGTTATCCTCCTAATAAAGATCATACATATACTTTAAAAGCATATGCAACAAGTGAAAAAACAAATCTAAAAAAAGGTTTCTTTATGAATGAATTCTTAGATTCTATCAAGGATATTTTAATAGAAGAAACTGAACTTAATTTTGTATACAAAAAAATAGAGGCTTAATATGAATTTTTACGAATTTAAAATAAAAAATATTCAAAATCAAATGGTTGATTTTAAAACTTATAAAAATAAAACAATTTTAGTTGTTAATGTAGCAAGTAAATGTGGTTTTACAAAACAATATGCAGAACTTGAAAGTTTATATAAAAAATACAAAGATAAAGATTTTGTAATTTTAGGTTTTCCATGTAATCAATTTTTAAAACAAGAATTCGATGAAGATGATAAAATATTAGAATTTTGTAAAACAAAGTTTGATGTTACTTTTGATATGTTCTCAAGAATTGATGTTAAAGGTAAAAATATTGATCCATTATTTGAATTTTTAATTAATGAAGATAAAACATCTGAAAAACCTACAAATATTAAATGAAATTTTGAAAAATTTTTAATAAATAAAAACGGCGAATTAGTAAAAAGATATATTTCAAAAGATACACCTTTTTCTTTTGAAAAAGATATTCAAGATATTTTATAAAATAATACTTAGATAATAAAAAAAGTTTCTCATTAGAGAAACTTTTTTTATTAGTTTTATTATTATTGTGGAATTGTTAATTTAAAGCCTAAACCCATTGTTGGGCTTATGCTTATATTTTGAATAAATATTCCTTTAACAGTTGAAGGTCTTTTTGATTTAATTAAAGCAATTAAACTCAAAATATTTTCTTCAATATGTTTAGGATCTGATGAAACTTTTCCAACAGTCATATGAATGTTTCCATATGTATCAGTTCTATATTCGAACTTACCTGCTTTAAATTCTTTAATCGATTTAATTAAATCATTTGTAACAGTACCTGTTTTTGGATTTGGCATCAATCCTCTTGGTCCAAGAAGTTTCCCTAATTTACTTAGAGAAGGCATCATTTTACTTGTTGTAATAATTACATCAAAGTCTAATCAGCCTTTTTGAATTTCTTCAATTTTATCTTTTCCACCAAAAAAATCAGCACCAGCAGCTTTAGCTTCTTTTTCAGAAATATCTTCACTTAATGCTAATATTTTTAGAACTTTACCATTACTATGTGGGAATGATAAAGAACCTCTTAATTGTTGTTCAGCTTTTGTCGTATCTAAATTTAATTTAATAGCAACATCAATTGAACCATCAAATTTTGAAATTGATTTTGATTGAGCCATTTTAATACCATCTAAAATTGGATAAATCTTTTTAAGATCAGTATCTTTTTCTAATTCAATCATTTTTTTTGTTTTTTTAGACATAATTAATTACCTTTCTTTTCAGAAACATAACCATCAACTGTAATACCCATTTGTTTTGCAGTACCAACAATCATTCTTAAAGCAGCTTCTTCATCATATGCATTCATATCTATTAGCTTATATTTAGCTATTTCTAATGCTTGCTCTTTTGTTATTTTACCAACATTAGTTTTTTTAGCATTGTCAGAACCTTTTTTGATTCCAGCAGCTTTTAATAATAAAACTGTTGTTGGTGTTGTTTTTACTTCGAATATAAAGCTTTTATCTTTATATGCAGTAATAATAACGGGAACAACATCTCCCATTCTGTTTTTTGTAGATTCATTAAATGATTTAGTAAACTCACCCATATTAATTCCTACAGACGCTAAAGCCGGTCCCGGCTTAGCTTGACCACCAATTATTTCTAATTTAGCGATTCTTACGATCTCTTTTTTCTTTGGAGCCACGCAACACACCTCTTTTTGTTTGTTCGCTTTGCGGTATAACGAATTTCTTCTTCCGCTTGCTTTAAATATTAAAATAGACTATTTATATAGAATATTCTATTAAGATTATAAACTAAAATTACTTTAATAAAATTTAAATCCGTTTCAAGATACTTATATATCTAAATTTTTAAAAGCTTTTTTAAATTCATCTAACATTTCTTCTTCATCAAAAAATATATATCCTGAGGTTGTAATAATAGATTTATGACCCATCATTTTTTGAATCACTTTTATATTACATCCACTTTTAATTAAATTAGTACAAAAAGATCTTCTCAAACTATGTGGAGATATTTCAATATCTATCTTTTTACCATTTTTCTTTACAATTGTATTTAATTGTTTAAAAGATAATTTTTCTCCCTTTTTATTTACTAAAAAATATTCAAAATCTCAATCTATTAATTTCTTTTTTAAATCACTAAAAATAAAAATAAAACGTGTCTTATTACCTTTTCCTAGAACTTTTATTTTATTATCTAAAATATCAGATTTTGATAAGTTTGAAATTTCATTTGATCTTAAACCTGTTTTAAATAAAATTTCAAAAATTAATGAATCTCTTTTATCAATTCATTTTTTTAAATCAAATAACAATTGTATTTTATTATATTGGTCATCTTTAATAACTATTCTTGGATATTCTTCTAAACTTGGTAATCTAATTTCAGATAATTCATTAAGAAAATCACATTTTTTATATTTAATAAATTGTTGAATAATTCTAAAACCACAGCGAACTGTATTAGGACTATATATTTTTTGTATTTCTTTAATGAAAATTGATATATTCTTTTTTGTAATTTCATCCCCGTTTAAAAATTTTAAAAATCTTTTCACTCATCCTATATAAAGAACTATTGTTTTGTCAGATAAATTCTTTGCTATTAAATATTCCTTAAAATCTTCTATATTTTCCATATTATTACTCCTTTTGTTCAAAAATTGAACTAAGAGTTATCTTATATCTTTTTTTCATATATAGTCAAAGCACAAAAAAAGAACAATATACATTGATTTTTTTGGTTATTTTTCTTTTTAACCCACAATAGTATTTTTAAAAATATTTTTTTATTTTATCTTTTTTTTAAAATTTCATTTAGTCTTATAAGACTTCTTAATACTTTGATTAAATTTATTTTTTTATAATTTCTACCATCGTTTTCTTTTGATAAAAAGATTATAAATAATTATTATTTTTTACATTTATTTATAATTATTTATCATAGATATATTAAGACATCAATGACAACACAAAAAAGAATACTATGTATCCTCTTTTGTGTTTTTTTCTTTAATTTTTAAAGATCTTAATTAATATGTTTCTCCGTCATCAACAGTAAAGTCTTTTTGATCGAAGTGGAAATCATATCAATAGGTTCATTCTTTTTCAAAAATATTTTTTCATTCATTAGGAAAGTATTTTTTTTGAAATTTTGTTCTAAAAACAAATTTTGTAAAATTTTGATTAGAATTTTTATCAGTTGGTAGTTCAGCATCATTTAATATCAAAAATTCTTGAGTGTCTCAAGCATTTTTGTTCAAAATTTTATCTCAATATTCATATTTTTCTTGACATAAATATAGCGAAATTCCTT
>CAMQZA010000011.1 GCA_947039545.1 uncultured Ureaplasma sp.
CAGAATATTTTTTTTCTTTTCAAAGATTTTTTAAATATTCTTTTTTATTTTTTTTAGCTAACTTAATAATTTTCTTAAGACGTTTTATTCCACTTATATTGCCAAAATCATAGTCTCTAAAAGCATAAAAAAGATTTGTCATATTATTAGAGTAATGGTGGAATTTATCTTTTTTATTAATTATTTTATAATTTGTTCTTCAATTTTGATTTCAATCAAAAAAATTGATATTCTCATCACTTTCAAGCTTATTTAAAATATAGTCATAATCTCTTATTAAAACTGATTTACCATCAATTATAAAAGCATATTTTGTATTAAATATTTCTTTTGCTTTATTAATAATATTTATCATTGAATCAACAATAGAAATATGGCCTCAATAAACTTTATTACCTAAATAAACATGAATATTTTTATTATCTTTAATGAAATCTGATTCAATAAATTTTAAATATTCACTTTTATCTCTTTCGTTATAAGAAATTAGATATTTAAATTTATTATCAAAATTTAGTTTTAATTTTTGAATGTTAAAATCAGCACTACCAAATAATATAAAACATAAAGTAATCATTAAATCTCCAAAAATTATTTATTTAATTAATAATAAAATATTAAAAGTAATATTCATAAAAAATTAACTTTTTATAACAGGTTTTAATTTTATTCATTTTGGAATAGATATAGAAAATCTTACTACTAGATAAACCATAATAATAAATGCTAATACTACTTGAACAAAAGCAATTGCTAAAAATAGATTTGAAATAGCTTCACTAGATCCATATGATCTGAAAAAGATATGACTATTAAACATTGCAATAGGAGCAATTGTTGAAGGAAGTGCTAGTGCTGAATAAGATGAATTAAACTTTGTTTGAAATATTTTAAATAAACTTAAAAGTAAAAATAATCAAAGTGCAAAAGAAATCATAATAAAAATTAAAATAACACTAACAACAAATGATTCATTATAGCCGGGAATAGGTTGTCCATTAAATGTAAAAACACTAATAAAACCCATTAATGTTATTGAACTTGGTGCAGCTAAACTTGCAATTGCAGGAATTCTATCTTTTTCAATGTTTTCATCAAAAGTAGTTTTATATAAAATATATGGAATAAAAATAATAAATGCAGAAACACCAAAGTATCAAATTATTTCAAATAAAATTTTTGGCAATATTTCTTCAGGAAAATTACCACTTACTATTGATAAAACTATTAGTGAAACTACAGGTACAGCTCAATAAGTATAATTTTTTTTCAAATTATGTTTATTAAACGAGAAATAAAAGAAGGAAACCAAAATTAAGAGATAAAACAAAAAGGAAATTATCAACATGATGGCACCAATGATGGTTGCAGCATTAACTGTTGGTAATAATAAGTTATTGTAAAAGGTCGGAATTGAGGCAACAAAGCCAGATAGTATTGTTCCAGCAACTGGGATAGATGATAAAAAACTACATAATATTGGATCAGCTAGTTCTTTTTTAAAATTATCAAAACTTACAAAAATTCTTATAACCATTAAAATTAAAATTAAAAAAGTAATAATCATACATATTATTTGGAAGATATGGTTATTAATATCATTATAGTCGATTATATCTTTTGTAAAATCAGATGCTACTAGTTCAGTTATATTTCCAAAAGAAGAGATACCAAGACCAACACTTACAAGTGATAAAGGGGTCTTAAGTAACTTTTGTTTAAATTTATTAGTGCCCACGAAATTAGTTTTCTTCAGTTATTTTAACAATTTTAGATGAAATATAATTTAATTCATCTAATCATTCTTTATTTAAGAAAGAAAGGTCTTCATTTTTTGATTTTGAAAACTTTTGACACATATTATAACCTTTAGTCAAAGTTTGTTTTCCTTCAATATCAATTGAATCAATACTATTGATAATCGATTTATAATTTTTAACTTGTTTAATATTTAAATTATCCATAATAAAATTATCAATTGTTTCCATTGTTTCTTCAACTAAAGTAGATGCTTTTTTGAAAAGAACTGTTTCAAATGAATATTTATTTCCAGATTTATTAATTTCAAGAACTTCTTTACTATTCCCTGGTTTAATTTTTAAAACATTTTCTTTTTCTTTTTCTTTTGCTTTAAAGATATTTTTTAGATCAAAAATACTTTTTGGTTTTTTATCAACAGATGGTTCTATCGATATATCGTCTATATTAATATCAAATTCTTGAGTTTCTATTACACTTGTTAGAATTGGTGAACTCGGTATAATTGATGCATTTGGTGTACTTAAATTCATTTTATTAATATTAAGTTCTTTTTCTGATGTTTTATTTTTTTTAATTGATGAATTAGGATCTGATTTATCTTTTTTTCTTTTAACTAAGTGCATAAAAATAGGAATTAAGATAATTATTGCAAGAATTGGAATCCCTCCTGCTAATATAATTGGAATTATTGATGTGATTGGATCAATAGTTTCTGCATTAGTTTTTTTAATTTCTTTTTTCAATTCTTGATTATGATATGAAGAAACTAGTGCGATAGATATAATAGATGGTATAGCAATTATTGGTGTTAAAACCAAAGGTATTAAAAATTTTTTTTTCACTATAAGCCTCTTTTATATAAAACACTACTTAATATAATTTATATATTTATATTTATGTAAATGAATATATAAAGATATAATTATCTAAAATAACTATATGAAATTCAATAAAAACAACATTTTATTTATGTTATAATTAAATATATTTATAATATATAATACCCATAATGTCAGAAACTAAAAATATAAATAATTCAACAGAAACTGCTGAAATAAATTTGAATAATCTAATAAAAAGTAAGAATGATTTATTACCGACAACAGATGGTAGCAAATTCTTATATTTTTTATTTAATACTTTTTCATTTGGAATATTTAGTGCAGTTAACCATCATAATATAAATAAAGTTATTTTAGGATTAAATGATTCTATTAGTGGAATTGATCTTAAATTTAAGTCTAAACTAAATTTAATAAAAGAACTTCTTGATATTTTTAATTTAGATTCAGAAATGACAAAATATATTAAAAAAAGAATTAGAGCATTGTCTACTATTGATATAATTAATTATGAAAATAGAGAAATTTTTTCAAAGATGATAAATGATATAGATATTGTCTTAAATGAATATATCTCTAAAAATGATTTAATTTCAAATCCTGAATTTAGTAAGAAAATTGAAGATTTTAATTTTATTACTAATCAAATAATTCAAAATAGAAAAATTTATAATGAGAGTATTTCAACATTAGCTAAATTAGCTAATAAGTTCCCTACTAATATTATTATTCATAATAAAAAAATACCTAACTTTGATTACTTTAAATCATAATTAGGTATTTTTTAAAAAATTTAAAAGTTATCTACTTTTTTTCGATAAATATAAAATGGGATAAATGGAATAAAAATATCAAGAATCATTAGTGTGACTAAAATATTTTTATTTTCTGTCTTTAAACTCAAGGTTGATTGAAGTATTTTAATTCAATAAATAGTTTTTCCAACAAATCCAGTAATTGATAAAATTGCAAAAATAGAACCAAAAGATAAAAGTAATGTCTCTAAGTTCTTAAGTCCTTCATTTTTATTATTAGTAGCAAGTAAAACAAAAGAAATAATGGTGGGGATTAATGAAATTCATCAAATAATATTAAAAATAGAATATTTTTTAACATTACTAACTACATCTTTTTTAGACATTTTTTACCTATTTCCTAATTTATTTAAAAGAATTCCTGTTGCAACTGAAACATTTAAAGAATCAATTTTAGTAATTGGAATAAAAACTTTAAAATCTGAATTTTTTATTACTATATTAGTTATACCTAAATTTTCATTGCCTACAATAATTGCACTTTTTTTATCAAATTTTATTTCATTAAAATCTGATGCTTCTTCGTCTAAAATTGATGCATATATTCAAACACCAACACTTTTTAATTTTTCAATAACATTTGATAAATTTGCAACTTTATACATATCAATATAATAAATAGCACCCATACTTGATTTAATTGTTAAATCATTGATTTGCACTTGGTTTTTATTTTTATATATAATAGCATCAATACCAAAACAAACTGCTGTTCTTATAATTGCTCCAAAATTTCTTGGATCTTCTATTTCATCTAAAATTAAAACTTTTATTTCATCTTGTTTTTTAATTTTATCTATCAAATCATTAATAGATAAACTCTTTATTGTTTTTTCTTTTAAGAAAGCTACACAAAATTGATGATTCAATGTTTTATCAAATTGATTAAAGAAATTATTATTTTCAATAATAAACTCAGTTTTATTAGAAATAATTTTTAATATATCTGGTTGATTTTTATTACATATAATTTTATCTATTTCTAGATTATTTTCAATGGCTTCTAAAATAGATTTTTTGCCAAATATTTTATTAACCACTAAAAACCTCAATAATTTTAGAAAATATTTTAATGAAAATATTATATTACTTAATAAACAAAAAGACTCAAATAAATAATTTTTAATAATTTATTTTTATATAATTAAAATATATTATTAGGAGAAATTAATATGGCAAATAAAGGAAATGAAATTCGTGTTTATAGTGAAATTGGAAAACTAAAAAAAGTTTTAGTTCACAGACCTGGAGACGAACTTAAATATGTAACACCTCAAAGAATAGATGAGTTATTAATGTCAGCTATTATTGAACTTGAACAAGCACAAATTGAACATGATGCTTTTACTCAAATTTTAAAAGATAATGATGTTGAAGTTGTTGAATTAGCAGATTTAGTAAGTGAAACTTATGATAATGCTTCAGACGAAGCAAAAAATCTATTTATCAATAATTGATTAGATGAATCAGAACCTAAAATTAGTTCTGAAGATAGAAAAGATGTTGAATCTTACATAAGAAGTTTAACACCTACTAGAAAAATGATTGATAAAATGATGGCTGGAATTTTATATTCAGAAATCAACAAAAAATCATTAGTAACAAAAGATAAAACAATTGATTTAATTGTTGATCCAATGCCAAATATTTATTTTACAAGAGATCCGTTTGCTACTGTTGGTAATGGTATTACATTACACCATATGAAATATCCAACAAGACAAAGAGAAACAGTATTCGCTCAATTTATTTTTGATAACCATAAAGATTATGTTAATACACCTAAATTCTATGAAAGAACTGAAAAAGCTACTGCTGAAGGTGGAGATGTTTTCATTTATTCAAAAGATGTATTAGCTATTGGTGTTTCTGAAAGAACAACTATGGAAACAATTGAAAAAATTGCTAACAATATTATGAATGATTCTGATTGTGAATTCAAAAAAATATTAGCTATTAATGTTCCTGTTATGGGTAATTTAATGCATTTAGATACTTGATTAACAATGTTAGATAAAAATAAATTCTTATATTCAGGTAACATCAACAGTGCTTTAAAAGTATGAGAAATAGATTTAACTGCTGATAAATTTGTTGCTGTTGAATCTGAAAGACCTTTAGCTGATGTTTTAGCTGATGTAGTTGGTGAAAAAGTTGTTATGATTCCAATTGGTGGTGAAAACGCTAGTCAAATGGATATCGATATTGAAACACATTTTGATGGAACTAATTATTTAGTTATTGCACCAGGTGTTGTTGTTGGTTATGATAGAAACAGAAAAACAGCTCAAGCTTTAAGAGATGCTGGAATTACAGTTTTAGATTTCAATGGTAATCAATTATCATTAGGTATGGGATCTTCAAGATGTATGTCAATGCCTCTTATAAGAGAAGATGTTAAATAATTTAATTAATTATTTCTATATATAAAAAAATAATACTTAATGTATTATTTTTTTTATTAATAAAGGGTTAAAAATGAGTATCTTTGATTTTAGAATTGCAATAAATGGTGATAAAAAGATCAGTTATAAAATAATCTATAATAAAAATAAAACAGTTTCAGCAGTTTTGAATAATGATACAAAAGAAATAGAGGTCTTTGCACCATTTAACTTCCCCATAAATCAGATTGAAGCATTCATAGATGCTAACTTTCAAAAAATTTATAAAATGCTTGAAAATAGAGAAAACTATATTAAGAGAATTGATTTAACAAATAACATTATCTATATAAGAAATATTAAATATATTATTAAACCAATATTAACTATTAAAAGTGAAAAATATGAGATTATAAATAATAAGATTTTTATCTATATTAAAGATTTTTTAAATTATGAAAATATAATAAAAAAAATACTTTTAAATGAGACGAAAGAATATATTGATTCAAGGGTTAATTATTGATCAAAAAAGATGGATATAAAATATAATAAAATTCAATACAAATGATATACAGGGGTTTGAGGTAAGTGTAATTGAAAAACAAAAGACATTTATTTATCAATTAAACTCTTTGCATTAAGTCAAGAGATGATTGATTATGTTATTGTTCATGAATTAGCACATATAGTCCATAATAATCATTCTAAGGAGTTTTGAGATTTTGTAAAAATATTCTCTCCTGATTTTAATGAGATAAAACAAAAGATGAAATTTGAAAAATAATTTTAAAAATATATAATTTATTTAATGAGGGAATATGCCAAAAAGAATAACATTAACTATATCAGACAAAAATTTAAAAATTCTTAGAAAAGAATTTGATAAACTTGGTTCTTTAGCAGGTGATGATTTTCAAATGTTTTTAGAAAATTATATTGAAAATACTATAGATACTCAACTACATTTTTTAAATAAGAATGGTGGTATTGAAAAAGTTAACAAAGATGCTAAAAATATTTTTGAAAAATTAATTAATAGCGGAAACAGTCTTGAAGATATGACAAAAACTATCGAAAACCTGTTAGGTGAGTTCGGTCCTGAGCTTATTAATGAACTTAATGATTTAGGTTTAAAAAAAACAGATTCAAAAGAAAAAGAATCTCATAATAATGAGAAAAAAACTAAAAAAAGTTAGTGCTTATAATATAAATATTTATGTTATACTATTTTAGTGGGGTAATCAATAATGTCAAATAGTTCAGAAACAAAAAAACCAAATTTAAACAGTAAGAAATCACCTAATAAAACAGATTTAGTTATTGCTAAGCATAGAAAAAACTTTAATAGTAACTATTTTTCAAAAATAAATGAAAAAATTAGGTTATTTATTTTAACTAAAAAAATTATCAATGAAAAAAAACAAGGTAAGTAATTATTTATCTTGAATAATATATAAAAAAAATTAATTCTATTTAGAATTAATTTTTTTTATATATTCTAGAACATCATCTTTAATTTCTTCATTTTCTAAAGCAATGTCTATTGTTGCCTTAACAAAGCCTAATTTAGAACCGATGTCATAATGTTTACCAATAAAATTTTTAGCATAGACTTTTTCTTTTAAAGCTAATGATAGAATAGCATCTGTTAATTGGATTTCATTAGATTTATCTAATTTTACATTTTCAATTTCATTGAAAATATTATATCCAAATACATAAATACCTAAAATAGCGCAATTACTAGGTGCTTCAGATAATTTTGGTTTTTCAATAACTGTTTCAAGAATAAATGGTTTTTGATCAATTTTTAAATTTTTATCAAGAGGTTTTACTATTCCGAATTTTTCAACATCTGAATCAGAAACTTCTTGAACTCCAATTATTGTAGAATTAGTTTCATAACTAGCATCAATACACTGTTTAGTTGCATAATTATTATCTATAGGTTTAATAAAGTTATCACCTAATAAAACAACAAATTTTTCATCTTTTTGAATTAAATGCTTACATTGTAAAATAGCATGACCAAGACCTAATGGTTCTTTTTGTCTAACAAAAGTAAAAGTAGCTAAATTAGCAACATCTCTTACTTTATTAAAAGCATCTATTTTATTTTTGCTCTTTAAATGTTCTTCTAATTCATAGTTATAATCAAAATGATCTGCAATAGCATTTTTAGATTTTGAAAGGACAAAAATAATATCAGTTATCCCTGAATTAACAGCATCTTCAACAATTAATTGAATTGTTGGAATGTCTAAAATAGGAAACATCTCTTTACAAATTGATTTTGAAGCCGGTAAAAATCTAGACCCTATTCCAGCTGCAGGAATTATTGCTTTTGTTATTTTATTATTCATCATCACCTATTTCAAGTTGTTTTGTTTTTTCAAATTCTTCAACCATTTGATCAATATCTTTTTCTGATTTAAAAATAGCTACAGATTGGATTTTTTCACCAGATTCTAGATTCATTAAAATAACACCACTAGTACTTCTAGATTTAGTTATTGAAATTTGGTCTATTGGTAAACGAATTACTTTACCAGTAGTTGTTATTAATAGTAATTCTTCATCACCTTTAACAATTTTAGTAGAAGCTAATTTACCTGTTTTTGGAGTAACTTTAAGTGTAACAACACCTTTAGCTCCTCTTTTTGTTAAACGATATGAATCAACATCAGTTAGTTTTCCTAAACCTTTAGAACCTACTGAAAGGATATATTGACCTTCACTTGAAGTATTAAAACCAACAACATGTTCTTTTGCTAGTTCATCAAGTTTAATAACTCTAACACCAGAAGTTTTTCTACCCATTTTTCTAACGTTTTCTTCAGCAAATCTTACTAATTTACCATTAGATGCACCAATGAATATTTCTTCATCACCCATAGTTTTACGAACATCAAAAAGTTTATCTTCTTCTTTTAGACTAATAGCTATTTTTCCAGTTCTTCTAATTTTAGAAAATTCTGTAAGTTTTGTTCTTTTACCAAGACCATTTTTAGTAATAAAGAATAAACTACCATCATCATAATTATCAATAGGTAATATTGATAAAATTCTTTCGTTTTTTTCAATATCAATAATGTTAATAGCAGGGATACCTTTTGATTGTCTTGAACCAATTGGAATCTCATGACCTCTTACTCTATATACTTTACCTAAATCAGTAAATATCAATAAATCAATATGAGTTGATGTTGTTAATATTTTATCAATATCATCATCATCATTAACTTTAGAACCAATAACGCCTACACCGCCACGATGTTGTGTTTTATAAGTATCAATAGGAAGACGTTTTAAATAACCTCTTCTACTCATAATAACAACGATATCTTCAACAGGAATTAAATCTTCATCATCAATTGAAGAAGAAACACCATAAAGAATATTCGTTTGTCTTTCATCACCGTATTTTGTAATTAAGTAATCTAAGTTTTCACAAATAATATTGCTTTGTCTTGGTTTGTTTGCAAGAATATCTTTAATATCTACAATTGTCAAATTAAGTTCTTCGTGTTCTTTTTCAACTTTACCTCTTTCAAGGCCAGATAAAGATCTTAATCTCATATCTAAAATTGCTTTTGATTGAATTTCTGATAAATCATATTTAAGAATTAATTCTTTTTGTGCATTTTCATTATTATCAGCTGATCTAACTATTTTTATAACAGCATCAATATTATTAACAGCAATTAATAATCCTAATAAGATATGCGCTCTTTCTTCAGCTTTTTTCAATTCAAAATTGAATTTTCTTTCTAAAACGTCATATTGGTGTTTTAGATAAACTTCCATTAATTCTTTAATATTTAAAATTCTAGGAACACCATCAACTAATGCTAAATTGTTAACACTAAAATTTGTTTGTAAAGATGTTGATTTATATAATTTATTTAATAAAACAGTTGGAATTACATCTCTCTTTGTTTCAATAACAATTCTGATTCCATCTCTTGATGATTCATCTCTTAAATCACTAATACCATCAATAGATCCAGCTTTAACTAAATCAACTATTTTATTAATTAAGTTTAATTTATTAACAATATATGGAATCTCATTAAAGATAATTGCATGTTTATTATTACCGATATCTTCGATTGTATATTTAGAACGAACAGTTATAGAACCTCTACCAGTTCTAAAATAATCGTAAATTCCGTTTTCACCAACAATTTCAGCACCTGTTGGAAAGTCAGGACCTTTTATATGTTCCATTAATCCTTCAATTTCAATTTCAGGATTTGCAATAACAGCTTTAATAGCATTACAAACTTCAGTTAATGCATGTGGAGGCATATTAGTTGCCATACCAACAGCAATACCACTTGATCCGTTTAATAATAAGTTAGGTAAAATAGTTGGAAAAACAGTAGGTTCAATTTCACTACCATCATAATTTTCAACAAAAGGAACAGTATTTTTTTCAATATTTCTTAAAAGCTCATTTGATATTTTACTTAATCTAGCTTCTGTATATCTCATAGCAGCAGGTGAATCACCATCAATAGAACCAAAATTCCCATGACCGTCAATAAGTGGATATCTCATTGAAAAATCTTGAGCCATTCTAACCATTGTTAGATAAGCAGCTGTATCACCATGTGGGTGATATTTACCAATTACTTCACCAACTAATCTAGCTGATTTTTTATGCGGTTTATCATTAGTCATATTAAGACCATAAGCAGCATATAAAACTCTTCTATGAACTGGTTTTAATCCATCTCTTGCATCAGGAAGTGCTCTTGCTACAATAGTAGACATTGCATATTCCATAAAAGATGTTTCTAATTCGTTAACAATAGAATGTTCTATAATTTTTGTTTTAACTAATTGATCTTTGATTTCTTCAATTGATAAACGTCCTTTTTTTGATTTACTTAAAGCCATATTTAACCTCTTTTAATGCTATTAAACATCGATATTCTTAACATATTTTGCATTTTTAGCAATGAATTCTTTTCTTGGAGTAACATCATCACCCATTAATAAAGAAAATTGTTTATCTGCAATAATTGCATCTTCAATTGTAACTTTCAATAAAACTCTATTTTCAGGATTCATTGTAGTGTCTCATAATTGAATTGGATCCATTTCACCAAGACCTTTATATCTTTGAAGAGTGAATCTTGCATTATTTAATTCACTTTTAATTGTTGCTAATTCAGCATCATTATAAGCATATTTAATATTCTTACCACTCGTTACTTTATAAAGAGGAGGTTGAGCTATAAAGATATTCCCGTTTTGAATTAATTGGAACATATATCTGTAAAAGAAAGTTAGCATTAAAATTCTAATATGAGATCCATCAACATCAGCATCTGTCATAATTATTATTTTGTTATATCTTAAATTTTCTAATTTAAATTCAGGACCAACACCAGCACCAATAGCTGCAACCAAGTATAAAATTTCATCATTTTGAAAAATTTTATCTGATTTAGCTTTTTCAACATTAATTATCTTCCCTTTTAAAGGTAAGATAGCTTGAAATTCTCTTTCTCTACCAGTTTTAGCACTACCACCCGCTGAATCCCCTTCAACTATATATAATTCAGAAACTTCTGGATTTCTAGTTGAACAGTCAGCTAATTTACCAGGAAGTGAATTTGATTCAAATGGAGATTTTCTTCTAGTAGCTTCTCTAGCTTCTGAAGATTTTTTTCTAGCATCTCTAGCAAGTAATGATTTTTGAAGAATTATTTTAGCTTCTTCAGGATTTTCTAACATAAACTTTTCAAAGATTTGACTAACAATATCATTAACAAATTTTCTAACTTCAGTATTACCTAATTTACCTTTAGTTTGTCCTTCATATTGAGGATTAGGGTGTTTAACTGATAAAATAGCTGTTAAACCTTCAACAACATCATCTTTAGTTATTTTGTCATCTTCAGGTTTTAAATATTTATATTCATTTGCAAAACGATTAATAACTTTAACCATTGCAAGTCTAAAACCTTCTTCGTGAGTTCCACCTTCAATAGTATTGATGTTATTACAGAATGAATGTAAAGAATTGTTATATGTTTTGTTGTATTGAAAAGCAACTTCACATTTAATGTTATAAGCTTCATTATTTAATGAATTTGGAATCTTAGCAAGACCATTTAATTCACCATAAATAATCATTGGAATTAAAGGTTCTTTTTCACTATTTAGATCTTCAACATATTCTCTTAATCCACCATCAAATTTTCATTCTTCAGTACGACTAGTTTGTTCTGATGAAAATTTAATAATGATACCTTTGTTTAAATAAGCTAATTCTTTTAATCTATCAATGATTCTTTTTTCATCTCAATCAGCTTTTTCCATAATTGTAAAGTCTGGATAAAATTGAATAGTTGTCCCATGTTTTTTATCTGTCTTACCAATTTTTTTTAAAGGTTCTTTAGCAAAACCACCATCATTAAATTCAATAAAATGTTCTTCATAATCTTTTGCAACTCAAACTTTAAATCATTGACTTAAAGCATTAACAACACTAGCACCAACACCGTGTAATCCACCTGAAACTTTATATGAACTATTATCAAACTTTCCACCAGCATGAAGAATAGTTAAAACTGTTTCAACACCTGATTTTCCAGTTTTCTCATGAATACCTGTTGGAATACCTCTACCATCATCTTCAACTCTAATAGAACCATCTGCACATATTTTTAAATCAACATAAGTAGCATATGTAGCCATAGCTTCATCAATACAGTTATCAACGATTTCTCAGATCATATGATGAAGACCTTTTTCACCAGTTGAACCAATATACATACCAGGTCTTTTTCTAACGGCTTCAAGACCTTCAAGAACTTTTATACTACTTGAAGTATATTCAACTTCTTCTGAAGTTACTTCTTTTAACTCTTCATTTAGTTCGTCAATTTTTTCATTTATTTTTTCATCATTAAACATTCTCGTTCTCCTTTGAATTTTTTATTTGATATTTGGTATTATTAACAACCAAAATATAACCATCATATAATTTACGACCACGTCTTTTTTCAACATCATTATTGACAATAATTTCATTTTCGTTAATATATTCTTTAGCTAGTGAGCCAATCTCAATAATATTAGTGAATTTCAAAAATTGACCTAAAGTGATGTATTCTGTTTTAATGAATATTTCTTGCATTTTTCAATCTTTTTTAATTTAAATAATGGTTTAATTTTACCATAAAAAAACTACCTTTTTTAAAAGATAACCATTTATAAAAAATAAATCAAAACTAATATCTAATAGGTGAAATTAATTGTTTAAAACTTATATTTTTTTCGTCTTTAATAATGATTGGTTTTATGTATGATTCTATTTCAAATTTAACAATATCATTCTCAAATGCTTTTAATATTGATGATAAATAATTCACATTTAATAGAATTTTTATTCTATCTCCAATATGATTTTTTATATTTAAAGTTTCAACTGATGATCCTATTTCTAATGATTTAAAATTGATAATCATTTGATTTTTTTCAATTGTAATATCAACAATCGGAGTGTCTTCTTTAATAACAAAGATAGAACCTTTTTCAAGAGAGTTTAATAGTTCATTTTTATCAATAGAAAAATTGATTATTGGATTATTAATGAAAAAGTTTTCAACATTTGGAAATTGACCAACAACTAAACTTGAAAAAATTAAAATACCATCAAATTCAAAATAAACATTATTTTCTTTAATACTCATTCTAATATCACTATTTTTACTACTAAGATTCATTACTCTTTTTAGAATCTCTATGTTAATAATAAAATCTAAATTAAGATTAACATCAAAGTCTAATTCTAAGAAAGATATTTTAAATCCATCAGTTGCTGAAAGTTTTAACTTTTTATTATCAACATCACTTAAAAAGTGGATATTGTTCATAACAGAATTTGTTAAGTTGTTATTTACCAAAATAGCATGTGACATCTTATCAATGATTATTTGAATTTGATCATAACTTAAATTAAAAACATTCTCTTCTTCAGAAAGATTAAATTGATAATCAAAATATTCATTAGTTTTTAATAAAACTATTTCAGCTTCAAAAGTAGAGTTATTTATTTTTAAAGTATTTTCTTCAACTTTTTCTAAAACTATTTTTTCATTTTTTAAGTTATTAACTATTTTTGATAAAATTTTTGATTTTAATAAAATTTTACCTTCTTTAATAATTTCAAAACCTTCTCTAATAACAAATTTTAATTTATCGTTATTTTGATTTCCACAAATAACAGTTAAAGTATTTTGTTCAGCTATCAATAGAAAATTATCTAGTAAAGGATTTATATTATAATTACTAATAATAGAATTAGTAATCTTTAATATTTTGTTAATTGTATTTTTGTTAATAGTTAATTTCAAAATAAACCTTAAATTGATAAATATTATTTTGCATTTTATTTTATTATTAATTATTATTAGCAGTGTTTATTAATGTTTATAAAGTGTAAAAAGCAATTAAATTATACTATATATTGTATTAATAATTATATTTATAACTATGTTGATAAAATGTTAATAAATAATAAGGTTCATGATGGTAAAAATTATTGTAGGGCTAGGTAATCCTGGTGAAAAATATGAAAAAAACAAACATAATGTTGGTTTTAAATTTATTGATATTTTAGTTAATAAACTAAATTTAAATTCATGAAAAGAAAAATTTAATGGTGTTTTTATTGAATATTATTTTAATGATACAAAAATAATATTTGCTAAACCAATGACTTATATGAATTTATCAGGTGATTTTGTTCGTAAAATTGCTGATTTTTATAAAATAAATATTGAAGAAGATCTTCTAATTATTTATGATGATATTGATACAGAAAAAGGTAACTATAAATTTAAAACAAAAGGATCAAGTGGCGGTCAAAATGGAATTAAAGACATCATTAATAAATTCAACAATGATAAAATTCATAGAATAAAAATTGGAGTAGGCTTTAGAGATAAAAATATTGATTTATCTAATTATGTTTTATCTAATTTTAATCAAGAAGATCAAAATAAAGTAATTAGTATAATTAATAAATTAACAGATGTTTTAAAAGATAATTTAGATAATGATTTCTTAATATTGTCTAAAAAAATAAATCAGGTTAATAAATGTTAACTAAAAAATATATAGCAGGAATATCAGGCGGACCTGATTCTATGGCTATGTTAGATATGTATAAAACCAAAATAGGAGCTGTTTGTACTGTTAATTATCAAAAGAGAATTGATTCTCAAATTGATGTTGATATTGTTAAAAACTATTGTTCGTTAAATAATATTGATTTCTATTTACTTGAAGTGACTGATGAAATGTATAATTCATATAAATCCAATAATTTTCAAGATGTTGCTAGAAAAATCAGATATAATTTTTTTCTCGAAACATCTATTAAAACAAATCTTAATAATCTTTTAATAGCACATAATTTAGATGATCATATTGAAACAGCTTTTATGCAATTTTCAAAAAAATCAAAATCTTTATTTTATGGAATTCATAAGAAAAGTAATTATCAAACTTTAAAAATTTTAAGACCATTAATTAAATTAAGAAAATCAACACTAGAAAGATATTGCAAAACTAATAATATTGATTATGCAATTGATTCTAGTAATTCAGAACCTATTTACAAAAGAAATGAAATAAGAATTCTAATTAGTAAATGAAAAAGTGATGATCTTTTATTCTTTATTAAGAGAATTAATGACTATAATAATTCCAATAAATCTTTAGTTAAAGAAATAAAAGAACTAGAAGAAAAATGAAAAAAAACAGATTTTGATGTTTTATTTTTTAAAAAAATATCAAATAAAGATATTCAATATTATTTGATATATAATTTTTTAAAAGGATATGACATTAATAAAATATCATATTCAAAAATTTTAAATATTATTGATTTTATTCAATCGACAAGTTTTAAAAAATATCGATTAGAAGATAATAAATTTATTTTTTTAAAAAATAATAAAATATCTATTTTTTAGAAAGGACTATTTTAAGTGATTGAAGCAGATAAAGCAATAGATACACTAAGACCACTAATTGATCCATTCAGAGTAGCTTTTTATATTGCAGATTTACCAATATATTGGTATGCAATTTTTGTTATGTTAGGTTTTTTAACAGGGTTAGTTGTTGCATGCATTAAAGCTCATTATTTTTATAAAATTTCATATGATTTAATAATATATTATGTATTTATAGCAATACCAGTTTCTATTTTTGGAGCCAGGTTTTGATCTTGTGCCATTGGTGATGCTGATTGGTCTAATTTTTTTGATTTTAATGCAGGTGGATTAGCAATTCAAGGCGGAGTAGTTTTTGCTCTTATTGCAGCCGTAATATTCTTTAATATAATGTTAACAAAACCAAAATATCATGTAGAAGTTTATGAAAATGGTGAAACTTATATTCGAAAACCAAGTTTTTTACTTTTTTCAGATGTTATTTTGCCTTGTATTTTGTTAGGTCAAGCAATAGGTAGATGAGGTAACTTTTTTAATGGCGAAATTTTTGGTCAACAAGTATCAGCTGAAAGTTTAAATTGATTAAAAACTTTTATGCCAGGTGTTTTTGATAAAATGCAAGCTGTTAATCAAGCAACAGCTAGTCAATTAATTGAAGGCGCTTATTATGCTCCATTATTTTTATATGAGCAATGAGCTAATTTAATTGGATTTGGAATTATTTACATAGGTTTTGATTTTATCAAAGGTATTAAAAGAGGAGTTATCTCTGGTAGTTATTTTGTTGTTTATGGAATAATTAGATTTATTCTTGAACCTATGCGATTTGCAACTTTTGAATTTACAGGAACTTATATAATAAATGGATTATTGTTAGCATCTGGTTTAATAGCTATTATCATTTGTCAATTCATATTACCTAGATTTAGAAATATAAACATTCCTTTATTTTTCAAATCTTATTATATGTTAGGTTATATAAAATTTCTTAAAGCTCTTCATATTAAAAAAGCTAACGAATATTTAGATTTAGACCCAGATTTAAAAAATTTTGGTAATGAAGAAAAAATTGATTTCCATAGAGGAGAATCAAATTTACTTTATTATGCTAACCGATAGATCAACTTTCACAGTTTCAAATTTGGTCAACTAAATCTTTATAAAATTCAGGCTCATGACTTACTATTAAAATAGTTCCTTTGTAATCTCTGATTGCTTTTCTTAATTCTTCTTTAGCTACTTTATCTAAATGGTTTGTAGGTTCATCTAAAATTAAAAAATTACTAGGTTTATTTATTAATTTACATAGTTTTACTTTAGCTTGTTCACCACCACTTAAAACAGATATTTTAGATTCAATATGGTTTTTTGTTAAACCAACTCTAGCTAATGCACCTCTTACAGATTTATGATTTTTAAACTCTTCATCAAAACTTTCTCAAACATCTTCAAGACATGTTAGAGAACTTTTTTTACTTTCTTGTTCAAAATAACCAATTTCTAAAAATTGACCTAAGCCAGCATCACCTGATATAGGTTTATTAATATTAATTAAACTTTTTAATAATGTTGTTTTACCAAGTCCATTAGTTCCGATAATTGCTATTTTACTTCCTCTTTCAATAGTTAAATTCAAAGGTTTTGTTAATGCTGTTTCATAACCAATAACTAAGTCTTTAGTTTCAAGAACAACTTTTGAAGGTTTTCTATCTTCTTTAAAAGTAAAGTTAGGAACTTGTGTTTTTTCGTTTAATTCAATTCTTTCAATTTTATCAAGAGCTTTTTGTTTTGATTTTGCTCTCTTACTAGTTGAAGCTCTTGCACTATTTTTATCAATAAAGGTTTGAATCTCATTTATTTGTTTTTGTTGTTTCATATAACTAGAAACAAGTTTATTTTGGTTTGTTTCAAAAGTTTTAACAAATAAATCATAATTACCAGTATAACGAACAATATTTTTATTTTCAACGTGACAAATAACGTTAACTAAAGGATTTAAAAATTCCAATTCATGTGATATTAGTATGAAAGCATTTTCATAATTTAATAAATATTGTTTTAATCATTCAATATGATTTTCATCTAAGAAGTTTGTAGGTTCATCTAATAATAAAACTTCAGGATTTTCTAAAAGAAGTTTAGCTAATAGTAATTTAGTTCTTTGACCACCAGATAAATCACTAATTAATTTATCTCAACCAAATTCATTGATTCCAAGACCTATTGAAACCTTTTCAATTTTTACATCAATTTCATAAAAATCTCCATGATAAAGCTGATCTTGAATAACTCCAGCTTTTTCCATATTTTCATCAATTTTTGCATCACTTAAATTTTCAGTATTTTCATAATAACCAATCATTCTTTGTTCTAAAACAAACATATGATCAAAAGCTTTTTTAAGGAATTCTCTAACAGTTAATTTTTTATCTAATTCAGCATGTTGATCCATATAACCAACAAGAATATCTTTATTTCAAATAACTTCACCTATAGTAGGTTCTTCTTTTTTAGCGATTATCTTCATGAATGTAGATTTTCCATGACCATTACTACCAATAAGGCCAATATGTTCGCCTTTTCTAAGATCAAAATTAACATCTTTGAAAACTTCTTTTTGTCCAAAGCTTTGATAAAGTTCTTTAACTCTTAATATACTCATTATTCACCATTTTCTCTATCTTATTATATGTAATATTTAGTTTGTTTGATATAAAAAAACAATATTACTTATTTGTAATATTGTTTTAGTCTATTTTTAAATCTTTAAAATTCAATTGTTAATATTTTAATATTATTTAGAAGTTGATTCAGTAGAACATTCTTTAGCAGTACATTCACAAGAACCACCACAACATTCAGCGTCATCATTGCATTCGCAAGATTCATCACAGCAATCGTCTTCACAAGAATCTAAATATTCATTTTCAATAGCTAACATTTCTTGTTGGTAGTCAATTTTACTTTGAATTTTTCATGTAGTTAATAACATTTTATATGCTCATTTGATATTATCTTCGTTATCAGCAATTCCTAATTCTTTAATTAGATCTTTTACATTGTTTAATTTAATCATTTTTAATCCTTATTGTATATACAATTTAGTATATGATAAATTAATAATTAATGCTAAATTAGTACTATTTATTTATATTTTTTATAAA
>CAMQZA010000012.1 GCA_947039545.1 uncultured Ureaplasma sp.
GATATATAGAATAAGTCATTTTTATGTTGAATATTTTTGACAACTTCTTCAAATTTTATTTCAGCAATTTCTTTTATTTTATTAATGATAATTTCTCTAAAATTACTATTTCCTTCTGTTAAAAAAACTCTTGTTTTATATTTATATTCATATTGAATATTGTTACTATGCAAAAAATCGAGAATTTCTTTAGGACCATAGTTACTAAGAGTTGAATAAAGAAATTTTGAATCTTGAAAAATATGACTTTTTATTATTTCTTTAATATCCATATTATTAGTAATATTACTTCCATTAGGCCCACCAGTATTAATAAATTTTTTTAATATTGTTTTATTTTTTTCAAGGATCAATGTTTTTATACCTTTTTTTATATTGATAGCTGTAATAGCTCCAGCGTAGCCACATCCAACAATTATTAAATCATAAGTTTCATTCATACAAAATATTATATATAAAAATAAAAAAAGAAATAAAAGATTATTTTTCTTTTATTTCAATATTTTTATTTTTATCATCATAAGAAACTAAATAATTAGTCTCTTTTTTTATTTCAGAATCAATTATTTTTTCAGCTAATTTATTTTCAACATTACTTTGAATATATCTTTTTAAAGGTCTAGCTCCATATAATGGATCAAAACCTGCTAATTGAATTTGTTTTTTAATAGTTTCATCAAATTCAACATTATATTGATTTTCTTTTAATCTATTTGAAAGATCATTTAACATCTTAGAAATTATTTTAATAATAACTTCATCGCTTAAAGAATTAAAAATACTTATTTCATCAATTCTATTAATAAATTCTGGTTTTAAATAACCTTTAAGTTCTTCTAAAGCTTCTTCTGGTTTATTTTCAAGTACAGCAGTAGCACCAATATTACTTGTCATAATAATAATTGTGTTTTTAAAGTTAACCACTCTACCTTGAGAATCTTTAATTGAACCATCATCTAATATTTGTAGTAATAAATTTAAAACATCAGGATGAGCTTTTTCAATTTCATCAAATAAAACAACAGAATAAGGTTTTCTTCTAACAGATTCTGTTAAAGCACCAGCTTGTTCATAACCAACATATCCAGGAGGAGCTCCTATTAATTTAGAAATTGAGTGTTTTTCCATATATTCACTCATATCTAATCTAATCATTGACTTGTAATTATCAAATAAACAAAAAGCAAGTGATCTAGCTACTTCTGTTTTACCAACACCAGTTGGGCCTAAGAATAAAAATGAACCAATAGGTTTATTAGGATCATTGATTCCAGCTCTATTTCTTAAAACTGCATTTGAAATCAATTTTAAAGTTTGTTCTTGTCCTTTAACATGAACTTGCATTTCATCAGTTAATTTTAAAAGTTTTTCTTTTTCATCTTCAACTATTTTATTTAAAGGTATTCCTGTTGATTTTGAGATAACTTCACCAATTTCAATATTAGTAACAGAATCTCTAATTAAACCTTTTGATTTTAATGTTTTTTCAGCATCTAAAAGTTCTTTTTCAAGTTTCGGAATTTCAATATATAGAAGTTTTGAAGCTTGAGTAAAGTTTCCTGCTAGTTGGTTTTTCTCAACATTAAAACGTGTAGTTTCAATTTTTTCTTTAATTAACATCAATTTTTCATGTTCAACTTTTTCAGCTTCTCATACTTTTGTTAATTCAGAATCTTTTATTTTTATTTGATCTAATTTTTTAATTACTTTTTCTAATTGATTTTTTGACTTAGAATCATTTTTTTCTTGTTCAAGAGCAGCTTTTTCTGTTTCTAAATGAATAATTTGTCTTCTCACATTATCTAAATCATGTGGAATAGAATGCATTTCAGTTTGTACTTTCGCTGCAGCTTCATCAACTAAATCAATTGCTTTATCAGGTAAATATCTATCAGTTATATATCTATCAGATAAATCAACAGCAGCTACCAAAGCATTATCATGAATTTTAACACCATGATAAACTTCTCATTTTTCCTTTAAACCTCTCATAATTGTCAATGCTTCTTGTTTTGTTGGTTCTGAAACAATTATTTTAGACATTCTTCTTTCAAGAGCAGCATCTTTTTCAACATATTGTCGATATTCACTTAATGTTGTTGCACCAATTATTTTAACTTCTCCACGAGCCATCATTGGTTTTAGAATATTAGCAGCATCCATACCACTATTAGCACCAGATTTTCCAGCGCCAATTAATTGATGGAATTCATCAATAAATAAAATTATGTTTCCATTAGATTTTTTTACATGTTTAATAACATCATTAAGTCTTTGTTCAAATTGACCTTGGAAAGAAGCTCCAGAAATTAAAGAAGATATTGAAAGTTCATAAATTTCTTTACTTTTTAAATTATCAGGAACATCACCAGAAACAATTCTTTGAGCTAAACCTTCAACAATTGCAGTTTTACCAACACCAGGTTCACCTATCAAAATTGGATTGTTTTTCTTTTTTCTACTAATGATTTCAGTTATTCTTCTAATTTCTTCTTCTCTACCAATAACAGGATCAATTTTACCCATTGCAGCTTCATCATTTAAATTCCTACCAAATTGCTCTAATATTGATTGATTTGATTGTGGATTTTTAGGTTTAAATTCCATATAAACTCCTATTTTATTATTAATTAATATTAATTATAACATTTTTTAGCAAAATAAGTTTTTATTGCTAAAAATAAATATATATTTTTTATTAAATAAGATTTATTTTTATTAAAAAAAATATATTATTTAAGTATAAGAATCAATTATGAAAAATTTTAGTCCATTAATTTATTTTTATAAAAAACAATTTTATAGAAAGGAAAAAAAATTATGGAAAACGAAAATTACGGCTCTGATGGTTCTACACTATCATATGCTGATAATGAAACATTTGCTAATGCTCCAACACAAAAGAAAATAGGCTTTTTTAGTGCTATTTTAATTGTTATTGGTTCAAGTATTGGTGCTGGTATATTCTTTAAATCAAAAGCTGTACTTGATCTTTCACATGGTTCTCTTGTTCTTGCAATATTCACTTGAGTAGTAGCAGGAATTGCTGTAATGGCAATGGCTCTTGCTTTAATTGAAATTGCTAGTGCTAGAAATGATAATCTTGGATTAATTGGTTGATGTAAGGCTTTTAATAGCCGTATTATTTATAAAGCTTCAAAAAATTTGATGTTTTATATTTATTTACCTTTAACTTACTTCTTTATGCCTCTATATGCTTTATTGTCTCTCCAAGATGCTATTGGTGCCTTTGGTACCACTTTAGCAGCTGACGGTACAATAAACTATGGTAATCCTAATTTAGGTGCCGGTAGTTCTGATTGAATAATATGAACTGTTATTTCTTTATGTATTTCAGCATTCTTTATTTTTGGTTCAGGATTGAGTTCAAAATTTGGTAATGTAGCTAATATAATAATTACTTCATTGAAATTTATTCCATTAGGTATTGCTGCTGTTATTGGATTTGTTTTTCTAGGAATGAATCCAGGAGCTGTTGATGCTATTAATCCACTACCTCCTCCTGTTCCTGTTCCTGATCCTACTCTTCCAGTAGTTCCAGCAAGTCTTGCATCATTTTCAGGATTAACTCCTGCTTTTGGTATGATTATTGCTATAGGTGCAATTTTCTTTGCTTATGATGGTTTCTATGTTACTTCTGGTATGCAATCAGAAATGAAAGAACCTAAAAAGACTCCCTTAGCTATTTTATTTGGTTTAGGAATCATGACAGCTATTTATTTATTAATTGCTGTTTCTATGTCAATGAATGGTTCAGGATCTTTCTTTGGATTTGGTGATTGATTATACAGTATAAATATGGCTTGATTTTTTGGATTAACAAATTTATTAATTGCTGTTGGTATTTTAGGAGTTCTTAATGGATTCTCTATTTGAGCTCCAAGATTTGCAGAAGATCTAATTGCTGAAAAAGAATTACCAGGTTGAAGTAAAAATATTGATAAACTGAATTCAGATAAACCACTTGTTGGAATTAAATATTCTGTTATTATATCTTTACCAATCGTGCTTTTATTTACAATAATAGGTGCTATAGGTTATGTTGATTCAGGTGCTTATACTACTGCTGGTTATACTTCTGAAATGGTTAAATTATATTCATTTGCAGATTTAATGGCAACATGAACTGCTGTATTTGTATTTGGATTTATTTCATTATCTATTTTAGGTGGAATTAAAAACAGAAAAACTCAATTAGTTGTAACTGATGAGAAAAAATACTTCATGTCAACTGGTTGAATTGCTGTTATAGTTAACTTCTTAACATTGTTCTTAACAGCATTTGCTCCATTTTATGATTTATTTATGTTAATACCTGCTTCAAATACTATGATTGAGCTTGATGGCGTACAAGTATTATTTGAAATAAGCTCTGAAATATTAATTTCTAGAATTATGTTAGTTCTTGTATTCTTCTTAATGGTTGGTTTAATGTTCTTACCAACTATATTCTCTGATAAAAAACTTATCAAACAATATGGTAGTATTGAAAATGCAACTCAAGCATTAGGTTTAGATCAAAAATAATATATTTTTAAAATAAACAATAAAAAAAATAACACTGAAAAGTGTTATTTTTTTTATTCTAGTCTTTATAAGACAAGTGTTAATTTTCAATCATTGTAATCTTTGGATTTTATTATGTGAAAATAAGCCAGATATTCTATTTATTATAGTTAAATTAAGAATACAATATGGATTATTTTGATCTTAGCAAAAGAATAAAAAATTTTTAATAATTAAAATGATTTAATATTTTTGAATTAATAATTAGAATACTTCTAAAAAAGGATATTTGTTAAACAACCTATTTATATTTAGATCAATAAAAAAAATAACACCGAAGTGTTATTTTTTACTTATCAAAAACAACTATTAATTTAATGAGATATTAACTCTACTAAATATAACTTTTTTGTTTCTCTCTCATAAATATCAAGATATCATCAACATTATAACCAACTAATAATCTATATGGAGCATTAGCTTTATATTGGATAATAATAGGTCTTTTTAAAATAATAGGATTTTTTACTATTAAATCAATTAATTGCTGAGTAGTTAAGTCATCAATGCAAATACCTTTATCAATTAAAATTTCACTTCTCTTTGAAATAATATCATGGAATCCATTTTCTGTTAAAGATAATATATCCTTAAGTAGTTTTTCGTTGATATCATCTTTTAAAATATTTATACCTGAAAACTTTAATAAATTTTTTGTAAAGAAATTTAAAGTCTTAGAAGATGACTTACAACTTTTTGTATATAGAATAACTGTCATAGATTCTCCTTATTTGTATATTTTTAATTATATAACTAAAAAAAAATAAAGCAATAGAATAAAAAAATGTAAAATAATTATATATTGTTTAAACTAAGGTTAAAATGAATTATAAAATTATCAATTTTAACAAAACAGAAAAATCAGAAGAAGTTCAAAGTTCTTTAAATAAAATGCTTAAAAAAGCATTTTTTGTGAATATAGATAGAGATTTTATATTTAATATTGGTGGCGATGGTTCTTTTTTAAAAGTAGCAAAAGATTATCATAATTTTGATAAAAAAATAATTGTTAATATTCCATCAGGTTCATTATCATTTCTTGAAAGTTCAAGCATAGAAGATCTTTCAAAAGTAATTACAAATACTTATTTTTATAATAATTTCCAAGTTTTAAAAGTAAAAATAAATAATATTGAATATTTTTCTTTGAATGAATTATATATAAGAAGTAATTATCTTCATAATTTTTCTTTAAGTATTAATAATACATTATTTGATAATTTCTACTCGAGTGGATTAATTTTTGCAACTATTATTGGTTCAAGTGGAGTTAATAGATCAAATAATGGACCACTTCTACTTCCTAATTCTAAAAGTATTATATTCTCAACAATAGAACCTTTAAATAATAAATTTTATAAAACATTTCCTAATGCAATTATTTTTAATGATAATGAAAAATTTCAAATTAAGTTGAACGATAAAGTTAAAAAATGTATTTTAGTTATTGATGGAGATGAAGAAATAATTTTAAACAAAAATGATAAAATAGAAATCGAAGTTATTGAATCAAAAGCAAATATGTTAATTGATTTCAGTACTGAATCTTGAATTAAAAGAATAAGAGAGAAGTTAAAATAAATGAAAAATAAAACAAAAATAATTAATATTCTTTCATTTGGAGCGCTAGATAAAAAAGTTAAAGAGAAAATCAAAAGTAATGAAAATAATATTAATAATGATTTAAAAAAATCTGATCTAATTCCATTTGATTTGAATATATTTTTTAATTATATTGGTACAAAAGATAATATAATAAGTTCTAAAGCAACTTTAAATTCGATAATATTAAATTTAAAAGATATTAATCTAGTAGATAAAGATCGGCTTAAAAAAATAGGTATCAAAGGAATTTTAGTAAATGAGAACTCAATAACTTTAATTTTAGGTAACTATGCTGGAGAATTAAAAAAACAACTACAATTGTAGTTGTTTTTTTAATATTCTATTTTATTAACTATTTTGAATCATTCATAATATTTAACATAGTTGTATGAGAGTTTTGCATATTTTCTCATAATTTTTCTAAATCAGTTGTATTTTTAAATTTTTCTAAAATAAAAGCAATTATTTTTTCATCTAAAAAAGCTCTTTTAGCATTTTTTAAATTTTCATCATCATTAATGATTTCTCTAATTGGTTGATTTGTATTTTCATAGTATTGATTTAAAATTTCTTTTAATTCTTCATCTGAAACAGAAATATTATAATTTTTTGCTATTTCATCAAATATCAATATTCTTTTTATAAAAAATATTGTATTAAGTTTAATAGCTTCATCATTTAAAGGTTGAGCATTCTCAACTTTTTCTGCGATACTTTTATTTATTCTGTCAGAAATTTTTTCAATATCTTCATCATTAATATCAAATTTAAAAGATTTTTCAATAATATTTAATGCAGCATTAAGAATATTATCTCTTATTAATATTTGCATAATGTATTCTTCTTTGCTTTCGTCAGAATGATTTTCAAATACTTTATCAATTCTACTTCTATGAACATCAAGAGAAACTTTATCAACTAATAGTTTTTCAATAATAATCTTTTCTGATCAATTAATATTTTCTGCTTCAGTAATTTTACTTTTTAATATTTGCATTTTGCCCTCTTTTTATAATTCCATTGTGTCTTCATCTTCATCTTTGTAAAAAGAATAAGATAAGTCATAATATGATAAATTTTTATAGTTATTGAAGTAATGAATATTTTTATCATTACTATTTAATTTAGTACTATTAATAGTAGTTACAAAAAAGTTACTACTTTGTAAGTGTTCTAATACTTCTGGTTTTTGTGTCATTACACAAACTTCACTTATTAAGAACTCATTTTCTAAATTTAATTTAACAAAACCTTCTAAATTTAAAGATTTCTCATAGGAAATATATTTAAAATCAACATTTTTTAAGAACGGATATAATTGTCCTATGTTATCACAAACATCTCTATTGTATGTCACAATCATTTTAACATTATTTTCATAACAATTTTTAAAAAAATCATTAATAATAGGGTTAAGACCATTTTTAGCTAAAGCAAATAAATTATCTCTGAATTCTAATTTTCAATAATCATAAAAGAATTTGTAATCATTTGGACTTAATAATTCTTCAAATAAGTTTGCATTTTTAAAAAAAGCAGGATTGTCATCAATCAATTCAACCATTTTTGGTTTATCTTTTAACCATTCAATAATTTTAGGATTGTTTTTTACCTTAGTTCAAATTATTGAAGATAATTTTAAATCATCAATAATATATGGAAACAAATCTATATAAATACATTTAAGCATTAAATCTACCTCAATTAATAGTATTATATATATAATAAATATAAAAACAAGATTATTAAATTAATATTGTATTTAAGCTTAAAAAAAAGATTTCTTATTTTAATATTAAAATAATGAAATATGGAGAAACATGAATAGTAAAATAAGTTTTTTGCCGTTAAGCGGCATGGATGAAAAGTATAATAATAGTTATTGTCTTGAGATAAATGATGATATCTTTATTTTCAATGCTGGTATTGATGCATTAATAGATAATAAATTAGGAATTAGTAAAATAGTTCCAGATTATTCTTACTTAGTTAAGAATAAGGATAAGATAAAAGGAATCTTTATTGGTACACCTACATATGAAAATTTTGGATCACTTCCAATGTTATTAGATAAGATAGGGTTTGATACACCTATATTTACATCTGAAATTGGAAAAAAAATTATTGAAAATTTATTTGAGAAACAATTTAAAATTACAAATAAAACTTTAAATTTTCAAGTTTTAAATTATTTAAAAGACTTTCAAGTGAATGGACTAACATTTACTGCTTTTAAAATTGCAAATTCAATTCCATATTCTTGTGGGTTTGTTATTAAAACTCCACAAGGCGCAATAGTTTTCTTAGATGACTATTTAGTTTTAAATGAACAATCACTTCCATTTCATTCACAATTATTGAATTTGAAAGATATTCTAAAGGGACAACAAGTTTTATTATTAGTTACTAAAACAGGATTAGTTAATGAAGTTAATAACTTTACAGCTCCTAGTCATTCAATAAAATCTTTTTATGAAAAAATAATGACTAATACAGATGAAAGAATTATTATTGGTTGTAATGCTAATGATATTTATAATATTGTGTCTATTAGTCAATTATGTAAGAAATTTCAAAAACCACTTATTATATATAGTAGAAACTTTATTGATATCTTTAAAAGTTTAATAAGAACTAATATTATTAATCAAAAAGGTTTATTACTTCTACCACCAACTGAAATTAATAAATCAAAAAATGCTGTTGTTTTAATAATCGGTAGTAATGATTATTTAATGAATAAGTTAAGCAGATTACATAAAGATGAAGATAAGAACTTAAAATTAAGAGAAAAAGATAATTTTATTGTTAATATTTTTAGAAAACCAGGTTATGAACTTCCTATAAGTGCTATTTTAGATAATATAAGTAGATTAAATGTTAATACATTTACACTAGCTAAAACTATTAAACCACTTCAAGCTGGTAATGAAGATCATAAATTATTGTCATCACTTTTAAAACCAAAGTATATTATTCCAATAGGTGGTTTATATAAATCACAAATTCAATATTCTGATCTTATCCAAGAAACATGAGTGACTAAAGATAAAATATTAATTTTAGAAAATGGTGAATTTGCAAGATTTGAAAATTCAGAATTATTAAAAATTAAAAACGATAGTATTAAATTAACTCAACAATATACAGGTGCAAATCAAAATGATATTGAACCTTCAACACTTTATGAAAGACAGCAAATGTCTGAAAACGGTGTTATTTGTGTTAATTTAACTTTAAAAAAAGTTGAAAAAAATGTTGAAATATTAAATTTATCTATTTCTGATTATGGAATTATTAATTATAATGATTCAATGAGTAAAACACTTCTAGATGAAATTAAAGCTGATGCAAGAGAAAATATTTTAGGCTCTGTTTCATTTTTAAAAAATAATCAAATTGATTTTTCTGAAACTAAAATTGGTATCAAAAAATTAATAATTAAAAAGTTTGAAAGAAAACTTAAAAAAAGACCAATTATTTCAACTATTGTAACAGTGATTTAAAAAATAAAGACTACATATTATATTTTTAATATCATATGTATTTATTAAAAATAATGTATAATATTTAAATATATAATATTTGACATTTATTTAAAAGGAAAATTATGACTAAGAAAACTAAAAATATCGCTGCTAGTTCAATTTTATTAGGTTCGTTATTAACTACTGGTGCTCTTGGTTATTCTCTTTATGAGTTTCAAAATGCTAATGTTGTTCAAAATAATTCAGAAATCGCTGTTAGAGTTAATGACCCAATTGATGAAAAAGAAGTAATTAATAATACTAATACAAAAGCTCAACAAGAAGCAAATGGTGGTAGAGGTGTATTTATTATCATGTTAGTTTCACTTATTATTGGTGGATTAATTATTGCTAATATTATGATTTTATTACTATATTCAAACTATGGTAAAAGATCAAGAACATTTATTGAACAAAATGTTAATGGTAAAATATTAAAAGAAGAAATTACTGTTGCTATTGAAGAATATAAACAACGTCGTGATATTGTTGATACAAAAGTTGAAACTAACAAAGATAAAAAAGAATCAAAAGATAAAACAAAATCAAAAAAATCAGATAATGATAAAGTTGTTAAAACAAAAAAAGTTGATGAAAATAATGAACTAGGTGATGAAAAAATAGAATCAAATGATGATAATGTTAAATCATTAAAAGAAAAAGATTCTAAAAAAGATAAAGAATCTAAAAAAGATAAAAAAGAAAAAGATAAAAAAGAAAAAGATTCTAAAAAAGACAAAGATAAAAAAGAAAAAGATTCTAAAAAAGACAAAGATAAAAATGAATCTAAAAAATAAAACTTTAAGTTTTATTTTTTTTTATATAATACAAATATGTATAAACTCATCATTAATGATTTTTTCAAAACAAATGAATTATTTGAAAAAATTAACAAAGCAATTTTTAATACTGTACTAAAAGAAATTCAAAGTGATAAATTTTATGAATTATCAAAAGTTTCAAAAGAAGAAATCAAAAAAATAAATAATGATTATCGAAAAATAGATAAATCAACAGATGTTTTATCTTTTGAATTAAAAGATAATGATTATTTATTAGGTGAAATTTTTATATGTGAAGAAATTTCAAATGAACAAGCAAAATCTAAAAATTTTAGTAAAAGATATGAAATTTGTTTATTATTTGCTCATGGACTTCTACATTTATTAGGATATGATCATCTTAATAAAGATGATGAAAAAGAAATGTTTGATTTACAAGAAAAAATATTAGAAGAATGTTTAATTTATAAAGGAATATATGAAGAATAATATTGTTGCAATTGTTGGGAAACCTAATGTCGGTAAATCAACACTTTTAAATGCTATTTTTAATCAGAAAAAAGCAATTGTTAATAAGAAACCACAAACAACAAGAAAACAGTCTTTTTTTATCTATAAGAACGATAATGTTAAAGCTATAATTATTGATACTCCAGGTTTTCACCTTCCTCATAACAAATTAGATAAGTTTTTAAATTGAGAAGTGAATAACTCTTTAAAATCATCTAATTCTATTCTTTATTTATTTGATATGACAAGAGAATTTGATGTTGAAGATAGAAATATTTTAAATAATATTTCAAAATATGACATTCAAAATAAAGTTTTAATTATTAATAAGGCCGAAACATCAAAACAAGAACTTATTGATGAAACAGCTAATAAATTAAAAGAAGATTTTAATTTTCAAACAGTTATCCAAATTTCAGCTTTACATAAAATTAATATTGAAAAAATTATTGAATATATTGAAACGACTTCAAGTGAAGATATTGATGTTTCATATTTTAAAGAACCAGATGATAAATTTATGATTGCTGAAATAATTAGAGAGCAATGTTTAATCTTGTTAAGAAAAGAAATTCCATATGCTATTGGTGTTGATGTAACTACTAATAATTATGATGAAAAAACTAAAACTTTTTTTATTGATGCTGATATTATTGTTGAAAAATCAAGTCAAAAACCAATTGTTATTGGTAAACATGCAAGTATGATTAAATTAATTGGTACTAATGCTAGAATGGAATTACTTAATATTTATGATTGTAAAATTGTTTTAAAATTATATGTTAAAGTAGAAGAAGATTGAAGAAATAGTAATTATTTAATAAATAGTCTTGGTTATAAATAAATGGCAGAAAAAATTATTAAGGGATATTTAATAAATACTCATGATTATAATGTTTTTGATTCAATTATAACAATCCTTAATGATCAAAATGAAAAGATAGTTTGTTATGCACCCGGTGTTAGAAAAATAAGTTCTAAAAACGGTAGACTAATGCAATTTGGTTCATTTTTAGAATTTGAAATTTTTCATAGTATTGATAAAATGAGTAAGCTAAAGAAAATAAATTTACTTTCTGAATTAGATTTTGAATATTCTAATTTTATTTCAATTCATATAATGAATGATTTAATAAAAAATAATAATAATCTCGAAATTAATTTATTTGATTTATATCAAAGAAACATTATCAACATTTTAAAATTTAAAGATGATTTAATTGTTGCAATTTTATTATTAATTAATTATCTCCATTTATTAGAGATAGAAATAGATTTTAATAATTGTCAATGTAAAGAAAATATGAACATTAAAACAGTTGATATAGAGTCATTGAACTCAATGTGTGACTTTTGTTATGATAAAGAATATAGAATAAATACAAGTGTTTTTAATACTTGAAAAATATTTGATTTATATATTAAAAATGATTTTGATTCGAATCTTTTACCAGAGGTTGTAGAAAATAAGGTTTATTTTAATATAATTAAAATATTATCTATAATAATATATAAACACTTTAAGGTTTACACCTTAACAGTTAAACATAATTTTCAATAGGAGGTTTAATATGAATGTATTTGGTAAAAATGTTGAAATGAATAATGTTGCTATAAAAACTTATAAAAAGAAACATACTAGTATTATTGGTAGATCATCTTTATTTGCTGGTATTGGTTTTTTATTAACTTGTTTATTCGGATATGCTTTTTCATTTATATCAATACCATATAATGCGAAAATTATTATTATGGTAGCAGCTCTTTTAATCTCAATGGGGTTAAGTTTTTATGTTTCTTTTAAAACAACAGAAGTATCTTATGGTGTATATGCCATCTTATATTTTTCTTATTGCGTTAGTGCAGGTTTTACTTTTGAATCAATATTTAGTTTATTTAATGGTCAAGAATTATTATTAATTTTTGGTATAGCTGGTGGAATATTAACATTTACAGGTATTATAGGAATGCTTATTCCAGATAAAGTAGCAATGAATTTAATGAAATTTGTTTTTATTTTATTCGGAATTTATATGGTTTTATCATTATTTTTAATGTTATTTTTCTTTTTAATGCCCGGAACATTTGACTGAATTTTCTTTTTAATTTCAATTCTTTCTGGTTTAATTTCAATTTTATATATTGCTATTACATTTAATTCAATGTCAAGAACTGAAATGTTTATTAATGATAGTGGAGAAGAAGGAGATAAAACAGTTATTAATAAAATGTGTTTATTTTTTGGTTTTATTTTATTGACTTCAATTATTAATTTAATAATTATAATTGCGAGACTTTTTATTATTATCCGTTAAATTATTTTAACTAATCAAATTATTTTTTTCAATTTTGTTATTAATAACAAAATTGAAAATATCTGAATCACTCTTTAACATTTCTAAAATTAAGTCTATATCAAATAGTTTAATTTCTAATTTTGGTTTTACATCTTCATTCCAACCCCTAATATCTTGAGATAGTGTTTTTTTAATTTTTGGTGCAACTATAATAGAAATTCCTTTTGGAAATTGATTTTTATTCATTGCGCTTATTAAATGAGATCTAACTGAATCTAATTCCATTTTTGTTTGATTAGTCAATTGTGTTGTTGGTTCTATATTTAAAAATAATTGTTCATCTTTTTTTTCTATATAAATATCTGTTTTACCACCAGATGCAAATCTTATAGGACAAAGATTTGTATCTAACTTAGTATGAAAATGTTTTTCTAAATAATCTTTTTCATTTGTATCTTCTTTAGATTTATTTTTTGACAAAAAAGCCATTCCAATAATAAATTCAAAAAATGTTGGAATATTTACTTTTCCTTTAATATGTTCATGTTCCTTTATTATTTTTTCTATTTTATTACCTTTATACCCTTCTCTATAAACATCTTTCAATTTATTAAAAAGGATAATTAATTTTTCATTAGAATAATATTGATTAATAATATTTATAATAGGTACACTATTTTTTTTATTTTCTAATTTAAAGAAATGTAACAATTCATCAGGATTATATAGTTTACTTTCATCTAATTCAAGTATTCTTTTTTCTCCAAATTTTAATATTGTATCAATAAGATATTTAAAATTATCTTTTATTTTAAATTCATCTTTGTTATTGAATTCAAATATTGTATCTAGAGAATTTAAATGACTTTTTATTAGGTGTCTATAACTACTTCATGAGCCAGATATTATTTTATCTATTACTTGTTTTTCAATATTATTTATACTTTTTTTAATTTGTGAGTTAAATTCATTCATATTTTTTTCTGAATACATTTTATAAAAATCTTTAATCTTTATTTTCTTATTATTATTTTTATATCCAAAAATTAATTCACTAATACCATCTGAAAATTCAAGATTATTTTCATTAATTTTATTTATAGAACTATATAAATTACTATAACTTTCATCTTTATTTTTTCAGATATTTAAAAAAGTAAAAATAACTTCATCATTAAGTCTTTTTTGTAATTCATTTTTAGAACCACTTTTAAGTTTTAGTATTTTTTCTAGTTTTTTTATATCTTTATTATCAATTATTTCCTTTATCATATCTCTATAATTAACATTGATTAAAATATTTTTTTCCAGTTTATTTTTTTTAGTTAATTGATCTAGTATATGAAAAAAACTACTTTTATATTCTCCGTTTGATTTATATCTCATTTTTAATAGTGATTGAAAAAAAGAGAAATCAATACTGCTAAGACCAAAGAATTTTTCATTATATTCACTATATTCTCATTTTTTAGAAATCTCGCTACTAATAAATTTTAGTTTTGTTTTCCCTTTGTTTTCTTCAATATCTGCTAAGTTTAATAAAGATTTTATTATTGATATTTCTCTTGTAATATTATTTTCTTTTTTTGCATCTAAAAAGAATTTTTTTTCTTTAAGAATATGAAAAAATTTTTCATGAGTAATTCAATTATTATCATTTTCATTTATTGCATCTATTAATAAAGTATAAGTTTGTTTTATATTAGATCTTTTTAGTTCTGATCTTCCAAATTTTACTAAATCATATTTACTACTCATTATTTAACCTAGTACTTAATAAGATTTCTATATCAATATCTTCTTTATTTTTTCTTTGATAATTAGAATTTTTATAATTAACTTTTTTAAAATAAGTAATATTTATTTTTTCTTTATTTCTATCTATAAATTCTTTTAAATATATATTTTCTTTTCCTTTTGAATTTAATAAATTAGATAAAAATCATTTATATCCATTATCAGTTAATTTTTGAAGTCATTCAATTAATTTTATTTCTTCCTTATCACCTCAAGATTCATTATATGTTGCATTAGATAATCAATAAGGCGGATCGAAATAAAATAAAGTTTTATCCTTATCTATTTCTGAAAATATTTCATTCATAAAATCATCAAAATTTTTAGATCTGATACTTATTTTTTTATTTTTTGCATTATCAATAAAGTTAATAAGTTTATTTTTATGATAATCATTTCATCAAAACTTTCCACATGGAATATTAAATTTATTCTTACTATTAAATCTTATTTGTTGATTAAAACCAAATAGTATCAAAACCAAAAGCTTTGAAATTTTAATATCATTATTAAAATCATCTCTTAATTTATTATATTCTTTTGAATAAGTTTTTTTAGATTTTGGTAATTCATAATCATCTATAATTTTTTCTATATCACTTAAAATGATTTCTTTATCAGTGTTAAATAAATATTCATGAATTTTTGTTAATCAAATATCACTATCATTTAAAAAAATTTTTTTAGGAGATTTATAAGATAAACCTACTATTCCAGAACCTGCAAAAACATCAATAAAATAATCAATATCTTTTTTTGGGAATTCTCTCATTAAATCTTCAAGAATTCTAAATTTATTACCTAAGTGATTAAAAGCAGGCTTTAAGTATGTTGCTTTGATTCTTTTGATTGATTTTAATCAATAATTTTTATCAATTTCAGCAGATATATAATATCTATTTAAATTATTTGCACAATAGCTAATTTGACCAGATCCTGAAAAAGGATCAAAAATAATATCTCCTTCATTTGAATGAACTTCAATTAATTTATTAATTAATTCCTCAGATTTTTGAGTAGGATGGATTCTACTGATTCCGGGAGGAGCAAACCTATATTCAGGTCTTAAGTAGTAATTACTCTCTCTCTCTCTCTCTCTCTCTCTCTCTCAGGTTTTCTATTAAATATTCATTTACCACCAGGATTTACCGCTCAAATTGCTAATTCAAAATCAGTTACATATCTTCTATTTACATTTCTTGGCATAGGTGCAGGTTTAATTCATCTAATTAAATCTTTTATTATAAATCCTTTTGATTCTAATTTTTTTGAAATATCACCTAAATTTTTTCAATCATTAAAAATGATAACAGAACCACCAGGTTTAACAATTTTATCAATATTTTTTAATCAAGATAATTGATTAAAATTTTTGTCTCATTTTCCAAAATCAATTCCAGATCTACCGATACTTTTAAAATTATTTTCTCTTGAAATGTTATATGGTGGATCGGTTAAAATAAGATCTACTTTTATATTTTTTTTTATCATCTTTAAAATTAATTTATTACAATCTTCATTATAAATATTATTTAATTGTATTTTATTATTTTTAATTCCGTCAATCATCATATTCTCTAACTCATTATAATAATAGTTATTTTTTTAAAAAACATCAATTACTTTTTAAAAGTAATTTTTTATATTATTTTTTAAATAGTTAAATTAAATAAAATAGGGAGAAGCTCAATGAAATATAATAAAAATACCCCCACCTACTGATTATAAAAGTTAACCAGTCAATGTAAATTGAAAATATTATCAAAAACTAAAAAGCTAAGAAGTTTCAATAATCTTTTGAATATTAATCAAATATAATATCATCAAATTCCAAAAAATTTTTAAAGATATGAAAGAAAATTGAAATCAAGAAGATATGCCTAAATATTTATTACTTGATAATCTAAAAAAAAATAGTTCCAACAAAATGTAAGGAAGACCTTAATATTTGAATTCAAAAATTAAAAGATTTATAATATAAAATAAATGATATGAAAAAAGACATAAAAAAAATTACTATATTGCCAATTATATTAGGAGCAACTGCGCTTTGCAATTTATTACCAACTATATTACTTAGTAATACTAATTTAATATCAAATGAAAATATTTTATCAATAAATATTAATAAGACAGAAGTAGAATTTACTAGAAGTATGGCTAATGATCTTATTGCTAAAAAACAATTAGATCCTAATTGAGATGGTAGTTTATCAGGAACTGATTTTGGATTAGCTACTAGTATTGCTGCATCAGCTTTTATAGGAAATGAATTTATAAAAAAAATAACTTTATCAACAAATATTGAAATAATTCATTTTGAAGCATTTTTTGAATGCATTAATTTAACCGAAATTATTTTACCTAATGTTAAAATAATTCATGCAGATGCTTTTAATCATTCTACTAAATTAGCTAATATTTCAGCACTTAAAGCAATAAGTATTGGTGAACTTGCATTTTTTTTAACACCAGCTATAATTCAATTAACATCAAGTGAAAATATAACTTCTAATAAGGCTGAATTTTGAGGAACTACAGCTGATAAACTAATAATAAATCCTTCTATAGTAGATCCTAATCCTCCTCCAATAATTCCTGATATTCCTGATCCAAATCCTTCTCCGAGTAATGAAATTGATTGAGTACTTTGAGGTTCATTGATTGGTTCTTTTGGAGGACTTCTATTAATAGGATTAATAGTTGCTGGAATCTTGTTTTATCTTAAAAAATCTAAATAAAAATTCTCTTAGAATTATGGTTTATCTAAATTATTTTTCATAATTATGTTTATTAATGATATTGGAGAAGAAGTTGATAAAATACTATAGATAAAATATGTTTATTTTTGGTTTTATTTTATCAAGTTCAATTATTAATTTAATAATTAAACTTGTAATAATTTTCATTATTATCGGTATATTATATTTAATTAAAACAAAGATTTAATTTTGTTAATCATAGATATTTACCAACTCATTATAATTACAGTTACTTTTTAAAATTAATTAATTTTAAAAAAGTTCTTTTTTTACGTTATTTTTTAAATAGTGAAATTAAATAAAATAAGGAGAAGTGTGATGAAATCTAATAAAAACAAATCTCTCTCTCTCTCTCTCTCTCTCTCTCTCTCTCTCTCT
>CAMQZA010000013.1 GCA_947039545.1 uncultured Ureaplasma sp.
GCTAATCTAGTTTCTTCTAATTCAGCTTCTTGTTTTGCTTTTTCTTCTGCTAATCTAGTTTCTTCTAATTCAGCTTCTTGTTTTGCTATTTCTTCTGCTAATCTAGTTTCTTCTTCTTCAGCTAATCTATCTTCTTCTAATTGAATATTTCTAAGAATTCTTTCTCTTTCTTTTTCTAATTCAATTTCTTCATTAACTAAACGATCTTCTTCTTCTTTTATTTGTTTTTCAATCATTTCATTTGTATCTATTTGTTCAATAATATCTTTATCTTTTTCCAAAGATAAAATATCTCTTGCGTCTTTAATTTCTTGTTTTTCAATTTCAATAATTCTAGTTTCAGTTAAACCTTGTTTTGATTTTGAAACTTCTTCACCATTTTGTTTGAAAAATTCAGGATGATTTTGAAATAAAAAATCAATTTCATCAATCGACATTCTACAAACTTCACATTTTTGATCATCTAAAATACGAGCGAATTTATTACAATTTTTACAAAAAAATACTTTTGACATTTTAAACCTTAAATTTATATATTGATATTAGTTAAATAATTAATTCATTACAAATTTAACTAAATTTTTGAATTCATCAGAATTATTAATAGCCATTTCAGATAACATTTTTCTATTAAGAGCAATGTTTTTTACAGATAATGCATGAATAAATTTTGAATATGTATAACCTTCTTCTCTAACAGAAGCGTTGATTCTTGCGATTCATAATTTTCTAAAATCTGATTTTCTTTTTCTTCTGTCTCTATAAGCATACTGTGAAGCTCTTATTACAGTTTGTTTAGCTACTTTATAAGTAACATGTCTAGTTCCTCAATAACCTTCAGCTTGTTTCAGTCATTTTTTTCTACGATGTCTAGTACTTGGTCCGCCTTTTACTCTCATTTTATCCTCTACTTTTCAAATTTAAATTTATTATAAACATTGTTCATATCTTTTACGATCACTTTTATGAACTAATCCATCTTTTTTTAGATGTCTTTTAGCTTTTGTTGTACTACCGACAGCCATATGTGATCTATAAGCATGTTTTCTTTTTAGTTCACCAGATTTTGTTTCAGTGAACCTTTTAGCTGCTGCTTTTTTTGTTTTTTGTTTAACTTTCATTTTTTTAATCCTTTAAAAATTTAATTACTTTTTTGGAACAATTAATGTTTCAAATCTAGTGCTACTAATTCTTTTTTTTGAAATTTGTATAACGCCTTTATCTTCTAATAATTCAATAAACTTTTCATGAACAATATCAACAAGTTCTGGCTTAGAAGAAATTCTTCCTCTTACTTCAATAACAAATGAAACTCTATTACCTTCATCAAGTCATTTTAAAGCATTTTTAGCTCTAATTTTTAAATCATGATCGCCTATTAATGGTTTTACTTTTATTTCTTTCTTTTTAGTTATTACTTGATTTTTAGTATTTTGTTTTTTCTTTTTATTTTGTTCAAATTTAAATTTTCCATAATCTAATATTTTAACAAATGCTTGATTATCTTTAAAACTAAATAAAACTAAATCTAATTGATCTCTCTCAGCAAGAGATAAAGCATCTTCTTTAGTCATTTTACCTAAATTTTTTCCATCACTATCAATAACATTCATGTGTGATATATTTGACTTGGAAGTAATCAAGGGGCTGTTATTTTTTTGAACCATTAAAATTCCTTAAATCTTTTCAATGTATATATAAATAAGTGATATATAAAACAAAAGTTTTATCATATTAAAAGCTTATTAACCTATTATCAATTTTTAAAAAAACAATATATCAGGTGAGTTAAAAACTCTTTCTTTATACAAAAAAATTATACCATATGAAATAAAAAAAATAGATATATTGATATATCTATTTTTACTATATTGTTTTATTAAGTCTTTTGAAGAATTTTGCATCAATTTTAATTTGATCAATTAAGATTTTTTTAATTTCATCAGCTGATTTATCATCTAACTCTGGTTCCATAAATCCAATTGAAACAATTGAAGAAATATAGCAAATACCATCTAAAATAAGAATTTGAGTTTCTGGTGTTTTTTCTAAATAATTTGAGAAACTATTAATTGTCTCTTTTAAGTCATCTTTAATTTCTGAATTATTTGAATAAATAATTAAGTTCATATCTCTTTCATCTTCTTTATTTTCATATGATAGTTTTTCACTAAATAATTTTGAAATAAAATCATTTGAAACAGGAATGTTAGAATTAGTAATTAAGAAATTATTTTTAATTTTCGTTGGTTTAGTAATTAAAATTTGTTTAACTTTTTCACTATCCATTTCTCATGTTGATAAAGATAAACCTGTTTCAACATTAGAAACTTCATAAAGATAGAATGGAGAAATTAATTTTAAATTTGCATTATTTTTAATTTGTAATAATTCATGTAATTTATCAGATGTTGCTTCAAATTCTTTATTTTCTGCAAAAGGAGAGTTAATTAATTTAAATTGATTAATAAAAACATTATTATAATTTTTTAGAATATTTAATTTATTACCATCTTGAATAATTCTAGGTGATATAACTAATTTTTCAAAATTAGAATTTGTTAATGCATAATCATTAATTTCTTCACTATTAAAGATAAGTTTTTTAAGTGAAGCAACAGTAGAAACATCTTTTTTGCTTTTCTCAATAACATCTTTCTTTTTTTGATGATCAGCAATAACACGTTTTGCTTTTTCAATTTTATAACGTCTAATAGCTTCTTCTCTAGCTCTTTGAACTAAAGCTTCTTTAGCAGCCATTTGTTCAGCTTTTTCTTTAATTGTTATGTTTATAATTGTAGTTTTCTTATGAAGGAATACAATCATAATAATCATTGTTAATAAAAGAGCTAATAAAAGACCAACAGTAGCACCAGCAGCAACTCATCAAATATCATTTTCTAAAAAACTAAATTGAGCAGCAAGACCACCTACTCTTGATTCATCAACTCCAAAGTAAGCTAAAAGTATTAATGCTAAACCAGCAGTAATACCAAATGAAATTAATCAAGAAAATATAACTGTAATCTTATTAGTTTGAACAACTTTTTTAACTAAGTATTTTTCAACAACAATCGGTTTCATCATTTTTACTTGAGTATCAGATGTAGCATCAGAACTATCAGCAACTCTTTGAGTAGTAACATAATTATCTTCAAAAGCATATGGATTTTGTTCTACAAAAATATCTGATATATTCGAAGAAGTATCCAAACTTGTATCAAACGCACTAACAGGAGCAACACTAATAGAAGTTGTAGGAGCAGCTGAAGCTGAAAAAGCTCCCTTGTTTAATTGTCCTAATCTCTCTCTTGATTTTCTTTGAGCTTCAAGACGAGCCATTTCCATTTTATGTTTTTCTTCAGCAATTTGTTTTTCTAACTCAAAGTCAACATTTTCGTCATTTGTAGTAGAATCTTCATCGCCAAATGAATAAGGGTCATCATCATCAAAAGCATATGGATCATCATCATCAATATTATCATTTAAATCATCTGATAGATTATCTGAATAAATGTCAAATTCATTTTCATCATTAAAAAACATTTTTTTCTCCCAAAAATTATTATTAAATATATACATTATATATTAATATAAAATATTATAAATTGAAGGTATTTATGAATAATATTGTAATTTTATTAAAAGATAAAGAGATTTATGAACTTAATAAAAAAATCTATAAGTATAGAATCAACTCAAATAACCCAAATATAAAATCATTATATAAAATACAAGATTGTACCATTACAATTTATAACACAAAAAAGGTGATGTTTCAAGGTTCGGAATCTTTGAGTTGATATCAAAAATTAGGTTTTGAGATAAAAACTACAAATAAAAAAGACATTTTTATTAAAGAATCAATATCAAATTTTAAAGATATTCAAAATTCTTTTGATATTATCGGAAGTGATGAAGTTGGTGTTGGTGATTTCTTTGGTGGTTTTGTTGTTTGTGCATGTTATGTAGAAAGAGAACAAATAGATTTTTTAACAAAAATAGGTGTTAAGGATTCAAAATTTTTAACTGATGAAAAAATTATTGATATATATCAAAAAATTAAGGGATTTATTTCATATAAAATATCTGAAATAAATCCTCTTGAATATAATAATTTGTATAAAAAATATCAAAATGGGAATATTTTAAAGGCAATATTACATAATAATGCTCTTAATAATTTAGAAAAATATAATATATTTACTACAAAAATAGTAATGGATCAATTCGCTAGTGAGAATCTCTATTATAAATATTTAAAAGCAACTGGTATTGAAAATATTAGTAAAATTGATTTCTTTGAAACAAAAGCAGAAACAAAATATATTGCAGTAGCTGCTGCTTCAATTATTGCTAGATACTATTTTTTAAAACAAATAGATAAATTAAGAGTTATTTCAAAAGTTAATATCCCTTTAGGTTCGTCAAATCCAAATATAAAAAATAAAGCTCGAGAAGTTATGAAAAAGCATGAATTAAAAGAATTTGTTAAATTAAATTTTAAAACTGTAAATGAACTTTAATATGAATAAAAATAAAATAATAAATATAGCTTATAAAAAATTATTAAGAAATAATTTTGAACATTCAGAAATTAAGGAATTTCTGAATAATAATAGTAAATATGAAAATATTGAAAATTTTATTCAGTATGTTATTAATCTTTCTTATAAAAGTTATCATAGTCAATCTATTGAAATGGCTATTGTTTTAAGAGAATATTGTGAAGAAATATTAAAAAAAATTGATACAAATATTATTTTATCTAAAAATAATTTACTTGAAAATATTAGCCTTTTAACTAATGATGAAATTGCATTAATTTATGGAAAAAATTACAATGAAAAGAATTCTATTATTTTTGATTTTGAAGATGATTGTTTTTTAAATATTGATGAGTTAAAAAATTATGAATATATGAATTTTATAGCTATTAACTATCCAGAGATAAAGAACAATTGAATTAATTCTCGAATAAATCAAAAAATAAACCAATGTTATGGAGAAAATAAGATTTATGTTTTTAGTAAAATTGAAGATAAAAATTTGTTTATCGGTAAATATGTATTTGAAAAAAATATTAGATTTATTCAAGATGATTTTAATACTTCTGGTTTTTTAATAAAAAAAGAAGATGTTGAATCAGATGAATTAAATGATTTTATTAAAAAATTTGATATTTATAATTTTAAAAAAATGAAAAAATCATTTAAATTATTAAAATCAAATTTATATACAGAAATTTTAAAATATGAAAATGATTCAGATAAACTTGATGAATTATTTTCTTTATTTAATGATCATTTACCTTTTTTATCTACATTGATAAAAAAAACAATTAAAGAATACAATTTTAATCTTTTCTCATTAATAAATAGCAAATATCAATCAATGATTAAGGAAATAAATAAAATAAATTATTCACTAACTGAAAATTATTCAATTTTGAATAAAATGGAAATGTTAGTACTAACAAATAATTATAATTTTTTAATTTCAAATAAATTTTATGCAGATTTAGAAAATAATATATTTTTAATTACTGATAAGAATATCAATAAAGAAAATTTAAAAATAGAAGGATATAAATCATTTAATAATAAAATTTTTGATTTAGATTTAAATAAAAAAATATTCAATACAACAAAAACAGAAAATTTAATTACAGTTTTTAAAAGAATAGATATTGATAAATATTTATTCTTAGGTTTTTTTATTGTTAATAATTTAAATCTTATTAAAAATAAAGATGAATCTAATTTAGAATTTGATCTTAAAAAAATTAATAATAGTATTTTTACTAAACATATTATTAATGCTTCTAAAAAAACAATTAATAATTCTTATCAAAAGATATTTAATAATTTGATTGAAAAAAATTTAACATTAACTAAATTTGGTTCTTTATATACTAAAGAAATAAGAGAATTTAAAAAAAGTAAAATAAGAGTGAAAACAATTTCGTATGAAATTAATTTCTATATTAAAAAAATAAAAAAAGATGTTGGAGAAAAAAATATTAATGAACATTTCTCAAAAGATTTTTTAAAATTAACTAATAGTATTGATTCTAATTTTGAAACAATTAAAAATTTAAATATTGAAAATATCATTAGTAAAAAATTATTAGATACTAACGTTATTGCAAATCAAGTATTAAATAATAATATTTATGATGAAGATTTAAAGAAATTAACTTGTGTTGATATTAATTTTACAAAGAATAAAAAAGAAAAAATTCTTAATAAAGTTATTAAGAATTTATAAATTTAATGTTTAACTATTTTGTGATACTCTTCAATTAAAGTATCTGTTGCTTCTTCTATTGTATAATCATTATTTAAGAAAAGAAAAGAATCTATTGCAGGAGTTAATGGATCAATAGGTCTTGAAATATCTCTATCATCTCTTTCAACAATATCATCTAAAATTTTTCTATATTCTTCAATAGTTTTAACTTGTTCTTTTCTTCTTTGCGCTCTAATTCTAACATCAGCACTAATAAAGATTTTAAAAACTGATTGAGGTAAAACAGCTGTTCCTATATCTCTTCCTTCAACAATTACATCCGTTTCACTTGCTATTTTTTTAATAATTTTATTAACATGTTTTCTAACAATTGGATTCCATGCTGATAATGATGCTGATTTTGAAATTTCTGTACTAAATAAATCTTTTATAACATTTTTTCCATTTAAAATAACATGATCAATATCAATATATTCAATATTAATCTCTTTTAATAAATTTTCATCAATATCTTTAGGTTCAATATTATTTTCAATTAAATATAAAGCAACCGTTCTATAAATTAACCCTGAACTAATAAAAAACATTCCTATTTTTTCAGCCATAACTTTTCCGATTGTTGTTTTACCAGAACCGGAAGGTCCATCTATTGAAATGGAAAATACTTTTTTTTGCATTTTAAACCTTTAATTATTACATTGGAATAAAAATTAAAACAAAAATAATTATAGAAATTATTAAAGCAATAATTCCAAGAATGAAATATATATTACTTTTTTTTGCTAATGATTTATTAACTGGTATTTTGTTAATATCGACTTTTAAAAAAGTATCTTGCAATTTATTATTATTAACATCATTTAAAATATTTACTAAATCTGTTAAATCATTTTCACCATTTAATGTAAAATTTTTAATATCATTTTCTAGTTCACTCATATTATCATGAACTAAATTTAATTTTTTGATTTCATTATTTTCAATATATAATTTTAATAATTCATCAGTTGAAAAATTAATTTTACTATTAAGATAACGCATTTTTAATTCATCATAACCAATGCTTATCTCTTTAATAGCACTATCATCAATATCTGATATTTCTATTTTTTTAAATTGATCAATGATTTTTTTATCTTTTTTAAAAAAATCAGTAACATTCGAATTTTTTATTTGTTCTTCAAATGAAATATGAGATTGATTATATTCAATCTCTAAATCTTTTAATTGTTTTTCTATTTTAGAATAATCTTTTATAACAAATATTTTTTCCATTTTTTTAGCAAAATCTTCAATAGAATGTCTGTATAATTTATGAATTTCTGTTCTTTTAGGAAATTTTATTTTTTTTACTACTTCACGACTCATCTGAAATTAAACCTTTTTTATTATTTCTTTATAAAACACTTTTCATCTAAACTAGTTTTTATATCTTCCATTACACTAGAAATAATAGGTGTTGTAAATTGTTCATCATGTGTTCTTAATTCAATTCTTATTGTATATAATTTATCATCATCATTTTCATAAAAATCAATTAATTCTGCTCTATTAACTGAGTTATTTTTAAAAATTATTTTAAAAATATCATTTAAATTATGGCCTTCATTTATACTAATAGTTATATCTTTAATTGAATCTTGATAGATACTTGGTTCAATAATTTTATTATTATGTCTTGCACTAATAAAATCTTCGATTTTAGTAAAGTTAATTGCTACTACGTAACTATTTTGATTTTTGATTTTAAAATTATCTAAAATTTCTTTTGAAAATTGAGCAATATAACCAATCTTTTCATTTTCTATATTGATAGAAAGTAATGATTCTGGATTGATACCTAAAACATTTGAATTTGGAACAACTTTAAATTTGATAGAATCAAAATAATATAATAATAAATCATAAATAAATGACTTAACTGAATTTAAGTTTGTTTTTACTTGTGAATCAAGTAAATTATTTTTTACAATTAAATCTTCAGTAATTACTAATGATAAGAATTCATCATATTTATTATTAGTTTTATCTCATACTGATGAAAATTCAAATAATGGTTGAATTTTTCTTTTGTGTTCAATATTGTATTGAATAACTTTTAAAATAGAAATAATAGGATTTGTTCTAATAAATGATTTATTTTTTACTATTGGATTCATTAATTCTAATTTTGTATAGAAATGGAAAAAGTTAAAATATGGTTTTTCTTCATTTGAAATCAATTTATAAGTAACCAATTCATTAAAACCTTTATATAGTAGTTTTTGAGAAAAATTAAAAATTGTTGAATTATATTTATTATTTTTAGTAATTGAATCAATTTTCATTACAATTGGTTCTGGTTTTAAATTATTAAAATCTAAATATTTAATAATTTCAGAATAAATAGAATATTTAGAATTAATATCAAATCTATTTCATGGAGGAAAAATATGATCATCATCAAAATTAAATGATGAATTTATTAATTTGTTATAAATTTCTTCTTTTTCCATTGGAATAGCTAAAAATCTTTGAGCTTCTTCAAAATCAAAGAAAATTTTCTTTGGTAATTCACTAGGTTTATTAAAAGTAAAATCATAGTTTGCTTTTTGTTTTAATGTTATTGCAATTAAATTAATTAACCCTATTATAGCTAATTTATTAATTAAATCATTATGATTTCTTTTTAAAAATTTACTATTATATGTTTCAATTTCAACTTTACTAAAGAATTCATAAAGTGATGATTTATCAAAATTAAATAAAAGAACAGAAGTTTCTTCATTTTTTTCTATTTCAATATTATGGATTGCACCCATAACTGATACTAACTCATCATTAAAATAAATTAATGGTGTTTTAGCCGGAATATCATAATTTTTATTATCAACGTCAGTAAATTTAATTTTTTCTTTTGAATCTGTTATTTTAATAGTTGAATTTTCATTAATAGATTTATTAATAACTAAGTAAGGGATACCAAATTGAATAAAAAATAATTTTATTAAATCCGTTATATTATTTTCTACTTTATGACCTAATGATACAAGAAGAGATTTTTGAGTTAAACTAACATCAACACCTCTATTTTTGAAATTTAAATAACCAAATGAAGTACATTTATCAGTTTCAATTAATAAAGTTGGTTTTGTACCATTATTAAAAGAAATATCATCTAATAATTCAGATTTTTTGAAATCGTAATTATAATTAAAATTTAATTTAGTAGATATTTCCTTAATTAAAGAGTAAAGCCCAAAAAGATCTGGTCTATTTGTTGGAATTGATAAATCAAAAAAACTATCATCTAAATTAAAATATTTACTAACAAAAGAATCACCAGCACCAGCATTTTTTTCTAAATTTTGTTTTTTAATCAAAATAATATTATTATTTTCATTCGGATCAAAATTATTACTAATATATGGTGTTAACTCAGGAAGAGAACAAATCATTCCAGAAGATTTAATTCCTCTAATTGTTCTTTCTCCAATAAGCGTTCCATCATGCAGTTTTGCACCTACTCTAGCAACAATTACATATCTATCACTAATAAGATTTTTTCCACCACAAACGATTGTTAATTCTTTTTTCTTTTCAACAACAACTGTTGCTATTTTTAAATTATCAGCATTAGGATGTTTAATAACTTTTTTAACATAACCAATACAAAAATTTTTAAGTTTTGGATGCTTATATGTTTTTTCTACTTCAATACCAATAGCGATAAATGCATTTGAAAGTTCTTCATTAGATATTCTTTCAATATCAGGACACATATCCACTAACATGTTTTTACTAACTATCATATTACTTATTCCTTAATTTGTCTGAACATATCTATATCATTAATGTAAATATTTCTAATATCAGAAATATTATATTTAATCATTGCAATTCTTTCAATTCCAATGCCAGCTGCTATACATTCCATTTTTTTATCAACACCAGCTTTATCAAGTACATTTCTATGAACCATTCCAGATCCAAGAATTTCAATTCAACCTGAATCTTTACATACTTTACATTTTCTATTTTCTTTACAATTTCAACATTTAACATCTACTTCAAATGAAGGAGATGTGAATGCAAAATTACTTAAACGATATCTAGAAGTAATTTTTCTTTCAAAAATAAACTCTAAAAATGAATCTATGATTCATTTTAAATTAGCAAGATTAAGATTTTCTTTCATTCATATAAAATCAAGTTGATTAAATTGATGAGTATGAGTAGCATCATCTTCATCTCTTCTAAAAACAGTTCCTACAGTCATAACTTTTAATTCTTCAACATTACTATTCTTATAAATTTCTGCATATGTTGTTGGTGTACAATGAGTTCTTAATATTTTACTATCTTCTATATAAAAAGTTTCATTTTTACTTAGAGATGGATGATCGAAAGAAAAATTTAAATTAAAAAAGTTTTCATCTAAAGAAAGTACTTCATTACCATGTATAAATTTAAAATCTATTTTGTTAAAAAAATAATTAATATCGTTAACTAAAGTAACTAAAATATTTCTTTTACCTTGATTATAAAGTTGAATAATTGAGGTTTTATCCATATTTGAATTAAGAAATTCTTTCTTAATTGAAGAAAAATTAGAAATTGCTTCCTTAGTCATCTCTTCTATTTCCTTTTTTAAGGAATTTATTTTAATACCTAACTCTTTTTTGTTTTGTATATTTTTTTCAATACTTAGCTCTTCAACTAGAGGATTAATATTTTTCTTCATAAAAATATTTTTAGTCTCTATTATTTGATTTACTGATTGAGCTTGTATAAAATCTTCTTTTAATTTTTTAATATCCATTTTATTTCCTAATTAAATATAAATTATAGTATTTTTTTTCTATTTTTAATGACTTTTGGTGATATTGGAAAAAATAATTTATGATTATTTTTTTTATGAATATTAATTATCTTTTCCATATCGTCTTTAAAAATATTTTTATTGTTTAAAAATGAATCAATAATTAGATAAGAAACATCTAATTCTTTTTCATCTGTTTGATTCAAATAAAGATCAGCTGATGGTGCTTGTTTAATAAAAAAATCAGGTATATTTACCATTGATGATAAATTATAAACATCTTCTTTTAGAAGTCCACTTAACATTTGCAAATCAACTGCATTATCTCCATGCTTAGTAAAGTAACCAAGATATGCCTCTGTATAATTCGTAGTTCCAATAACTATTCCATTTTTTTCAAAAGCTTTTGAGTAAAGAATATTCATTCTTAATCTTGCTTTTAAATTTCCTAAGTTGTTTTTATCAGTTATTTCAATTTTATTTGAAAGAGATTCAAATTCCTTATAAATATCAATTAGATTAATTTTAATTGATAGAGATTTTAAATATTCTTCTGATTTAAAAAATTTATCTGAAAGCTCTTTTTCAACATTAATAAAATATGGGTGAATATTTTTGTTATCAAGAACAAGAGATAATATCTTTAAAGTTAAAATAGAATCAATTCCACCACTAATGCCAATAATAACATTTTCAATATTATTGTTTTTCAAATAATCTTTCAAATAATCTTTCAAATAATCTAAATATTTTTTATATACATCATTATTCATTATTATCCTTCAAATTTTAAAGAAATATTATAAACATGAATAGTATCATTTATCCGAACATTATTTTTTGATAAAAAGGAAGAAAAATTAACGCTAGTTAATTTTTGATTATAACGAACTAAATTATCTTGAGTATTAATCGGTATTTTATGAGTTCAATATTCTAAATATTCACTAGTTATTCTTCAAGAATTTTCACCAATAGATTTAAGTAACATTGTTTTATCAAGGTTTTTGTCTTTTGATTTAAGTTCATTAATATATTTCACTTCTATTATTTGTGCATTTTCTTTTTTTCTAATATCTTCAAGTAATTTAAATGCTAGATCAACTACTTGTGAAAGATTTTCAGAGTTAATTGCTGAAATTTTTATTATCTTTTCTCCTTTTAAGAAATTACTAAAAATAGAGTAATTTTTATCAGCAGAAGGAGTATCCATTTTATTAGCAACAATAATCATTGGTTTTTTATCTAATATCTCTGAATACTTTTTTAATTCTTCTTTAATTATTTTATAAGAGTTAATAACATCTTCATTATCAAAATTATCCATTGAAACAATATGTATAAGTACTTTTGTTCTTTCAATATGCTTTAAAAAATCATGACCAAGACCAATACCATCAGAAGCACCTTTAATTAAACCTGGAATATCTGCAAAAATAACTCTTTGGTTATTTTTATATATTGTTCCAAGAGAAGGTGAAAGAGTTGTAAATTGATAATTAGCTATTTTTGGTTTTGCATTAGAGATCATTGATATAAATGTTGATTTACCAGCATTAGGTAATCCTACAATACCAATATCTGCAATTATTTTTAATTCTAATAATATTGTTTTTTGCTCACCAAAGTCTCCTAATTCATATAAACTTGGTGCAGAATTAAAGTTTGATTTAAAATTAGCATTACCATTACCACCCATACCACCATTACAAATAACAAATTGTTCTTTATCTTGTGTAATATCAGCAATAACTTCATTGGTTTCTTCGTCTATTAAAATTGTTCCTAATGGAACTTTTAAATAAATATCATCACCAGCTCTACCATGACATTTTTTAATAGAACCCTTTTCACCATCTTCTGCTTTTATTTTTTTTCTGAATTTTAAATATTGCAATGAGGTTTCATTATAATCACCAACTAGGATAACGCTACCGCCATTCCCGCCATTCCCGCCATCTGGTCCCCCAAGAGGAACATGTGCTTCTCTTCTTCATGAAACAATCCCATCACCACCGTTACCAGCAACAAAAAGAATTGAACATTTATCTATTAATGCCATAATTGACTCCTTCTTCTACATATCTTCAATAATAATGGAAGATATGTCCGAATCTTCTTTTTCTTTTTTATATATTTTTAAATTTTCTAATTCATCATGATATTCTTTTTCATCATCTTCTTTTTTAATAATCATTGAAAGAAATCTATATTTATTTTTTGAATTAAAAATAATTTTATTAATAATGAAATTAAGAGTAAAAAATAGAATTGCTAAAGTTAATATTACTACGAATGTCCTAATTATAATGTGTCATCATTCATTTCCAATTAATGCTGAAATAATAAAAACAAAACCAGTTAATAAAAAGGAAAATCAAGAATTAAATTGATTTATTTCAAATATTTTATTCTTATAAAATATAAAAAAAATAAATATATTAAATGGAATTAGAATAAAAGGAAATAATAGAAATAATGGATTAAAAATATTTTGTCCATCTCATTTATAAAAATCTAAAATACCGTTTTGTTCTCCATCTCCATATCATCTGCCATTAAAACTAACGATTCAATTCAAACCTAAAATATTAATTTCTCCAAAAAGAATTCAAATTAAAAAAATAGGTAGAATAATTAATAGAATTCAAAATAAGGATTTTAAGATATTAGCTCTTTTATTATTTTCCATCATATTTATTATACAAAAAATAATATTTTTAAAAATTATTTCATATAAAATTTAAAACATTATTTAAGTGTTCATAGTAGTTATTAATTTTTTTTATTTTATAGAATTCAATTCAAGAAATTGTATAAATTACTGTTACAAATAGAAAGTCATATATTTTATTCAAAAGAAGTGAAAATTCTTTTGAAATAGAAAGAATAATATCCTTATTCAAAGTTAAATCTTTTAAGAAATAAGCTATATCTCAGTAATTATTATTCATTGAACATCATTCTCAATCAATAAATTCTACTTTTTGATTATAAAAATAAATATTAGAAAGATTTAAATCATTATGAGCAAAAACTAATTCTTCATCTTTATAATTTTTGATAATTTCTTTATATTTATCGATATATTTTTTTTCTATTTTATTATTATTAAGATATTTAAAATAATCAAAATTAGTTATATTATTTATTTCTATATTAGGTATCAATAATATTTTTTGAATAATTAAACTAACTTCTTCTTTATTAGGATTTTCTATATCTAAAAAATTATCAATTCAATTAGCAATTATATTACCATATTGATCAATAAATAATGGTTTATTATCTATTGATTTTAAAAAGTAATTAATTTCATTATTACGATTAATAAAATTATTATTTTTAACTATTCTAATAAAAAATTTTTTGTTATCAAGTGTTTTCAAATAAAAAATATTATTACTATAACTTTTTTCTATTTTTTCTATTTTTTCTATATCTGATAATTTATAATTACCTATATTTTTAATAAAAAAATTTTTAACAAAAGTAATCATTGAAAATTAATTTTTAATATCTTCAAAAGCCTTAACTAATTCTTGCATTGTTTTTATTTTTACTAAAACATCGTCATCTAGTGTTTTTTGAAGTTTTTCTTCTACTTGAATGATTAGATTCATTACTGAAAGCGAATCAATACCAAGATCTTTTAGAGAGACATCAAGGTTTTTTTCACTAATCTTAATTTTGTTATTATTAGCTACCTCAATTATTGTATTTAGTATATTATTCATAATATTCCCTTTTCTTATAAAGAAGTTTTTAATAAAAGTTTTAAACTCCATTATGAGTTAATGGGGTTTAAAACTTTTATTTTTCTTTTTTTATTTCTTCATCAAAAAAATCTATATCCAAAATTTTTGTTGACTCATATTTTTGTTTATTATCATTATCAGGGACATCATAATTAACAAGATTTTCTTCAAGTTCAATATTTTTAATTTTATTTTTCTTTTTAAATTTAAACATTTTTATAACTACCTTCTATCTATAATGATATATTCATATTTATATTATTATTAAAAACTTTTATTTTCTCTAACAAAATATGCCTTTGGATGTATGCAAATTGGACATAAATCTGGTGGGATTTTCCCAAAATGTAAATGCCCACAATTTGTACAAATTCATAAAACAGGGTCTTTTGATTCGTATAATGAATTTTCTTCTAAAGATTTTAATAATGATTGAAATCTTTCTGAATGATGTTTTTCAACATCACCAATTAAGTTAAATAAATCAGCTATATTATCAAAACCTTCTTCTTTTGCTTTTTTAGCAAATTCACGATACATAATATTTGTTTCGTAATTCTCTTCTGAAATAGCTGATAATAAATTTTCTTTTGTAAGTGGAATATCATCATTATGCATTGCTTTATATCAAATTTTTGCATGTTCTTTTTCATTTTCTGCTGATTCTTGAAAAATAGAAGAAATAATATTTAACTTTTCTTTTTTAGCTTTTTTAGCAAAGAATTGGTATTTAACATGTGCTTTTGTTTCATTTGCAAAAGCTGTTTCTAAATTTTTTCAAGTTTGAGATTTATTTAATTCCATAATTTTATTTACCTTTTCTTAATTTTGTTGAGTTTAAATCATAAAAATTTTTATTAGAAACTAAAAAAATTGTTTCTATATTTAATTCTTTAGAAAGATTTTTATTTTTATTAGCTAACTCAAATTCATAATCCATATCTTCAAAATTTCTAATAGATCTGATTAAAGCATTGCATTGATATTTTTTAGCAATATCAATTGTCAAGCCTTCGTTTTTTAAAACATAAACGTTTTCAAGATTTAAAAGAAATATTTGTTTTTTAGTTTCTTCATATCTTTCATCAATATTTTTTAAATATTTTTTATTTTCATTAATACTAATAGCAATATATACCTTTTCAAATAAATTACTTGCTCTTAAAATAATATCTAGATGACCTTCATGAATAGGATTAAAACTACCAGAAAATAAAACCTTCACTAATCCTCATCATCTAAATCGTCTAAATCACCGAAATCACCGAAATCATTATCATCTAATTCAAAATCAATAACACTATTTTTTTTTCCTTTAATAACTCCTTCACTTACTAAGAAATTTTCAGCATCTTCTTCTGAAAAAGCTGAAAAATCAACTTTTAGTTTTCTTTTCTTTTCTTTTTCTTCTTTTTTCTTATTTTTTTTATTGTTTTTTAAATTATCTTTTTGTTCTCTTAATTTTTTTTCATTTGCTCTTTGATTTTCTCTTTCTTTTTGAAGATTTTTTTCTCTAACAAAATCAACATCACTATTCAATAAAGCTTCAGCCTCTTCAAGAGTTAAATCTCCTAAATCGCCTATATCAGCAAATTCTGATAAATCTTGAGATTTATTACCTTTTGCAAATTCATCAATTGCTGAAACTAATTTTTTTGCATATGCTTCTGCTTTTTCTAATTCTTCTAAACCACTTTCAACATTTTCTAGAGATTCAATTAATTGTTCTTTCTCTTCAAGATATTCATCGGTAGCACAATTATTACAAAGAGCTAGTTTAGAAAAAAACTCATTATCTCAAACTTGAGATGATGGAATTTTTTTTTCACAATTATCACAAAATTTATGATTTGCCATTTTATAATTATTCCTTTGAAAAAATTTTGAATTTTTTATCTATTTCGAAAAAATATCCAATTTGTTGATTAGTTGCTTTACATAACTTCTCATCTTCTTCTTTTCCAATAAGACTAATAGTAGTCTCATCAAGAAAATTTTCTAATCAATCAATAGATAAACCACTTTCAATCGCTAAATCAATTATATTTCAATTTTGAGCTTCAATGATATCTTTTAAGTAAAATTTAGACATATACATAAAAATTATTCCGTTATTATGCAAATTGCTAAAACTTCACCAGTATGTGATGCAATTGTTGATGGCATATATTTATGTTTGATTATTATATTTTGATCTGTTATTTTTTTTTGAATATAATCCAAATATTCAATACATTCTTCTTCAGGTCATAATGATATTAAATAAATTTCAAGAATTTTATTAATCTTAGTATTTAATTTACTATTAATGCCTTTTCAAATTTTATCAAGAGCTTTTTTAATATCTCTATCTTGATCTAATTTATCAATTCCACCAGCATCATTTACACCAACAATAATTTTTAAATCTAATGTTTTAGCTAAAAAAGCTTTAAGACCAGTAAGTCTACCGCCATTAATTAAAAAATTAACATCTGTAACTAAACATTGAAGTGAAGATCTTTTAAAGATACTATCAGCTAATAACTGCAAATCTTGTTTACTAACATTAGAATCTTTTTCTAATTCTTTAATAACAGATTTTGTCATATAAACACCAAGCATTGATGCTGCTTTAGTATCAAGAACAATAACTCTTTCTGTTCCTAATTCATCATTTAATTCTTTTTCAACTAAAAGTAAAGAATCAAATTGTTTTGTTAGACCTTTTGATAGTGTAATAAATATTACTCTTTTATATTTTTTTAATAACTCTACTGCTTTTTCTCTAAAAACTTCTTGAGCTATTTGAGAGGTTTGTAATGTATTTTTATTTCTAACTAATTCTAAAAGAGCAGCAGGTTTTAAGTCAATATAATCTTTATAAGTTTTTATATCATTAGTTTCTTTATTAATAGATGTTATTTCAATAGGAATAAAAAATAAATTTTCTAAATCATATAATTCCTCATTAAATGTTGTATCTATAACAATTGCTCAATCTTTCATATCATCTCCAAATATATTATTTAATGTTAATTATACATAAATAATAAGGTGAATTTTATATTTTTTTATGTATAATAATAATAATTATAAAGGAACAGAAAGTTATGAAAACTAAAAAATTATATGGACGTAGTCTATTTAATCGTTCACGTGATACACAAAAAATGGATACTACTTTTTTTGATGAAAATCAAAATGATGACTTTTATCAATCTGAATCACCAAGATCAGCATCAAATTATGAGCTTATAGTACGTGACCCTTTTTCTTTAGCTCCAAAACAATATGTAAACTATGATAAACCTGCTCAACAAA
>CAMQZA010000014.1 GCA_947039545.1 uncultured Ureaplasma sp.
AGTAGCAACTGAAAAAATAATTAATAAAATAGAAATTTCAACAAATCAGAAAAAATTTGGACATGGTGTTGGTGGTTATATTTGACATACAACTGGTTCTGGTAAAACATTAACAAGTTTTAAAACAGCACAAATTGCTTCAAAATTAAAATCTATTCAAAAAGTTCTATTTGTAGTTGATAGAAAAGACCTTGATTATCAAACTATGAGAGAATATGATAAATTTGAAAAAGGCGCTGCAAACAGTAATACTTCAACTAAAATTTTACAAAAACAAATACAAGACCCTAATGTTAATATTATTATTACAACTATTCAAAAACTAGGTAATTTTGTTTCAAAAAATCCTAAACATGAAATTTATAATAAACATGTTGTTATGATATTTGATGAATGTCATAGATCACAATTTGGTGAAATGCATAAAAACATTACAAAACATTTTAAAAAATATAATTTATTTGGTTTTACAGGAACTCCAATTTTTTCTGTTAATTCAAGTAGTAGTTATAAAGATCCAAATTTAAAAACAACTTATCAAGCATTCGGTGGAGAACTTGATGAAAATGGTCAAAATACTTTAGCATTACATTCTTATACTATTGTTAATGCTATTAATGATAAGAATGTCTTACCGTTTAGAATTGATTATATAAATACATTTAGTTCTAAAGATAATATTAATGATAAAGATGTTAAAACAATTGATAGAGAAGCTGTTTTTAAAGATCCTAAAAGAATTAGTTTAGTTACTGAATATATCCTAAAACATTTTGAACAAAAAACATATCGTAATCAAAATCAATCAAATTATTACCATAAAGTAATAACTAATATTAATGCTATGGCAAAATCTAAAAATAATACTATTAGTGAAGAAAAAAGCTTAAAAGTAGTTAATGGTTTTAATTCTATTTTTTGTGTTGATTCAATTTCTAGTGCTATAGACTATTACAATGAATTTAAGAAACAAATGGATCCTGAATATCAAAAACTAAAAATAGCTACTATTTTTAGTTTCAATCCAAATGAAGAAGAAGTTGATAAATTTGACATTGATGATGTTTTACAAGATGAAAATTTTGATGTAAATGGTCTTGATAAATCATCAAGAGATTTTCTTGATATGGCTATTGAAGATTATAATAAATTATTTAAAACTTCATATGATACATCAGGTGATAAATTTCCTAATTATTATAAAGATATTTCTTCAAGAATGAAAAATAGAGAAATTGATTTATTAATAGTTGTTAATATGTTTTTAACAGGATTTGATGCTACGACTCTTAATACTTTATGAGTTGATAAAAACTTAAAACAACATGGATTAATTCAAGCTTTTTCAAGAACTAATAGAATATTAAACTCTGTAAAAACATTTGGTAATATTGTTTGCTTTAGAAACCTTGAAGAAAAAGTTAAAGAAGCAATAAGTATTTTCGGTAATGATGAAGATATTGAAATAGTAACTCTAAGAACATATGAAGAATATTTAAATGGTTTTACTGATAATAAAAATAGATATCATGATGGTTATATTGAAATTGTAAATGATCTTCGTGAAAAATTCTCTCCAGGAGAAATAATAAATGGTGAAGAAAATAGAAAAAAATTCATTATGTTATTTGGAAAACTTTTATCATGCAGAAATATTATTTCATGTTTCGATAATTTTATCGATAATAAAATTTTACCTGATTTTGATTTTCAAGAATATAAGGGTATGTACCTTATGATATATCAAGATTATAAACAAAAAACTGATCTTGAAAAAGAAAGAATTAATGAAGATATTGTTTTTGAAATTGAACTTATGAAACAAGTTGAAATTAACATTGATTATATTTTAAAAATAATAGAAGAATATCAAAATAAGAATGAAACTATTAAAGAAATTCCAATAGAAATTACTAGAGCTATTAATTCAAGTGTTTTTTTATTAAGTAAAAAAGATTTAATTGAAAAATTTGTTGAACAAGTATCTAATAAAAGTGATGGCGAAAAAGATTGACAAAAATTCATAGAAAATCAAAAAAATAACGATTTAGAATTAATCATAAACGAAGAAAAGTTAGATGTAGAAAAAACACATAAATATATTCAAAATTCTTTTAGAGATTATGAAATAAAAACACATGGTACTGATATTAGTGAAATCATGCCAAAAATAAGTAGATTTGGTGAAAATAACGATAGAAGTGGAAAAAAATCAAGAGTTATAAGAAGAATAGTAGAATTTTTTGAAAAGTATATTGATCTTATTTAATTAAAATAAAAGGAAAATATGACCTGAAGAAATGATATAAAAAATAGAATTAATCAAATTAGAGAAACAGAAATAATCATTTCTGATGAATTTCCTAATAACGATAATTTTAGTAAAAATAATTATAGAAAATTTTGAATAACTTGTCTATTTGTTGATATTTCTGGATATACAAAAATGTGTGAAGAAAAAAATCATAAAGAAATAGGCACTATCATAAGAACTTTTCAAGAAGGCGTTTTAGATATCATGATTAAATATGAATTAAAACATATACAAATACAAGGTGATGGAATTTTTGGTGTTTTACCTACACTTTTTGAAAATGATGAAAATGCAATAAAAATTTTTGATTGTGCAATGGATATTAATGGTTATTTAATGAATTATTGAAAAGAAAAAAATTATAGAATAAGTATAGCTGAAAAAGAAGAACTTATGATTATTGTGGGAATAAATAATAATGAAAATAATGTTAAGGAAGTTATTTTCGCAGGTGGTGCAGTTAATACAGCCAAAAAACAAATGGTGAATAATCAAAAAAAATGTATTTTAATTGATTCTATATTTGAAACTAAAAATCCTCAAATTATTCATGGAAAAATTCCTAAAAAAAGTAATAAAGACACAACATATTTTGAATCTTATTCTAAAGGTTGAGAATAGAGAAGGATGAGTATATACTTACTATAACTTAATAACGTTTTTTATATAATTTAGACTTTGATATTAAATCAGTCAATTCAGTAATTTTATTAGAATTTTCTTCCAAATTATATTTTTCTTTATTAATAGAAATATTTAAATTAGAATATATCATTAAGTATGAATTATCCATATCCAGCTCAAGTATAATTTCATTATTTTGACTATTTGTTTTGAATAATTTAATATATTTTTTATATTCTTCATCAGTTATATTTAATATTTTTCTTGATTTTTTAATAATTTAATTCTATTTATATCATTTCAATTTATTTCAAAAATTGAATCATCATTTAAATTAGTTTCATTGATAACAATATTTATTTTAATTTTCGTATTATTTTTTTTACATAATTCAATTATTTTATTAACTTCAGATATACCAAGTGATTTTCCTTTTATATTTCTGCCACTTATATTATTTATTTCTTTAGATAATGAATCAATGCTTAATCCAAATACATCTACTATTTTAATTATTTATTCTAATTTATTAATATCATTAAATATAAGATAACCATTTGTTATTATTAAAGTTTCATCAAATTAATTTTTACACAAAGAAAGAAGATCTAAAATATTTTTATATAATGTTCACTCTCTGCTAGATATATTTGTATATCTAATTCTATTTTCAGTTAATATAGAATCAATCATTATTTATATTTCTATATAAAAAAAACTCATTTTTAAAAATGAGTTTTTTTTAAATATTAATTATCAGATTTAGTTCTATTACAAGTAACATGAACTGCTTGTAAATTTCAGATATCATTAGTACCACCTTTAGAAATTGGCGTAATATGATCTATGTTTCAAGCAAATTCACTATTAGGTTGTTGACTTTCATGTGACCCATATAATATCGTTCTATTACAATTTTTTATATCACATAATTTATGACTTTTAGGACCACAATCTTTATCATTACAATTACAATTTCTAGCTTTATCTCAAACTTGTTTATCTTTTCCACTTATTGACATTATATTTCTACTTTCATTTTTTTAATTAATTATTTTATTAGAAGAATCTTTAGTTTATCTCTAATAATTAAATTTTATCTTTTTTTTATAAAACCTAGTTAATTTTATATAAATTTTTTTATTTCTTATTTTAATCATTATTATCAAAATAAATGTTATTCAAAATTATCTTTATTCAATCTTTTTGATATTTATATTATTTTTTTTAAGTATTATTTATCTAGTAAAGGATTTTAAAATGGTTAATAATTTGCTTATTGAAAAGAAAATATCTAAAAATTGAATTAAAGAATCTTTTAAATTATTTAATTGAAAACTTTTTCTTACATTAATATTGACATCTCTAATACCAGCAATTTATTCTACAACTAGAATTTTTTGATTAGGAGAAATGGATGATCCTTACGCATATAGTATTGCTGCTCAAATTCAATGACTTAATATTTTTTATGAAATTATTAATGAAGCTATCTTAGTACCATTATTTTTCTTAATTTCTAGAAGAAAAGATATTAAATTAATTCTAGATAATCGTATTAAATCAGGATTATTAATTAATATAGGAATTTATTTGATTTATACAATAATTGTTTTTGTTTCTCTTAATTGATTAGCCAGTTTAATGATTACTGACCCTAATTTATTAAATAGAAGTTTGAATTATATGTATTTAGAAACAACTAGTTTATTTTTTTTCTCCATAGTTCAATATTCTATTGTTATTTTTATTATTTTAAAAAAACATTTTATTGTAGGATTAATATTTTTAGCACAAGCACTTTTAATTATTTTTTTTGATACTTTCTTCATAAGTAACTTGTATTTTTCATTTAAATTATCTGTTGAAGGGATCGGAATTTCAAATATAATAACAAATATATTTTTATCAGTTTTTATAATATTTTTATTTTTAAGAATAAGAATAAAAATATGAAGCTTAAAAGGTTTGAATTTTGAATGAGCTTATAGTTATTGAAAAATTGGATTTTTTTCAGGATTAGAATCATTAATAAGAAATCTATTTTTTGTATTTATGGTTCTTAAAATTTTAAATGGGATAAGTGCTGCTGGAGATTATTGATTAGCTAACGGTTTTATTTGAACTTGAATGTTATTACCTATTATTTCTTTAAGCAATGTTATAAAAAGTGAAGGAGATAAAACTAAAAATAATTTAATGAAATATCTTTTTATTTATGGTTTAGTTACATTAGGAATAATTTTTATTTGATTAGTTACAATTCCTTCATATGAATTATTTATCCATAATATTTTAAATGTTAAAAATAGTGAACTAGTAACAAATATAGTGTTAATGTTATTGCCATTTTATATTTGTTTTGCTTTAAATAATATTATTAACTCAATGATTATTGGTTGAGGAAGAAGTGATATCACTTTATATCAATCTATATTAGTCAATATTTTAGTTTATATTCCTTATTTTTCAGCATTAATGTCTAATATTTGAGTTCCTGATGTTATGCAAATTGCAATAATGTTCGGAATGACAATGTTAACTGGTTTTATTCTTAATACTATTATTTTTGTAATAATAACAAGAACAAAAATTAATTTTATTCTAAAAACCAAAAATAAAAAAGTGAAAAATATATATTTCGGGATGCCTACAGTTGGTAAAACATATTTTTCTCAAAATAATAATGTTTTTGATTCAGAATGTATTTATTCTTTAAATTCAGAATTAAATAAAGAAAAATGAAATTCTTTTAAAGAAGATCCAAAACTTTCTAGAAAATTAATAAACATTTCTTTTAAAAAGTTAATAAAATCAGATTATGAATATATTTTCTTTTCTATTTTACCTAATGAGCTTATTGAAAAAATAGATTCTTTAATACTTGATGGTCATAATATTAATTTTATTCTTAGAGAACCAGTATCTTATGCTGAAGAATGAAATAAAAGAAAATCAGAAACAGAAATAACATTAACAAAAGAAATGGCTGAAAGCTCTTTTGAATACTCATATAATCAAGCAAAAGATTTTAATATAGAACCAATTATTTTAGAACAAAATCAATATTTGAGTGGGTTTATTAAAAATTATCAAGAGAAGAAGTAGTTTTTATAATATTTAATATTTCATCTTCATGTTTTTTATCTTCTCTTTCAACTATTTCATCATCAGATATATGTCAAGATGTTATATCTTCATATTCTATAGTTTCTAATTTTTCATCTTTATTATTAAAGTCTATAATAAAAGAAGCATCATAATCTATCTCTTTATTTGGGTCTTCTAATCTATATGAAATAATAAATTTATCAAATTTTTTCTCATTTGATAAAAAAATTGTCTGTCCATCTTTAATTACATATTTTGTTCCACTTGAATCATATATATATTGAGCTTGAAGTATTGAATTTTCTGGAGCAGTGTTATCATAAATAGAGTATGATTCATAATTTCTTATTCAAAGATAATTTGATTTATTTTTACTTATAATTTTATCGATCTCTCATTCAAGACTAATTAAATTTTTGTTTTCTAAAAGATATTTTTTTATTTCATAATATAATTCTTTAATTTTATTTTGAATAAATGTCTGTTGCAATTCTTTTGGCAATGTTTTTATATTATAATCAAATTCATCTATATAAACAGGTTCATTTTTAAAAAAATAGATATATCTTTTTAAAAAAAGAATCATGAATTTTTCAAAAATATCAGATATTTCTTTTCCAGAATAAAATGTTCCTATACCATATTGTCTTTCATGATATATTTTCATTTCTTCAATTTCAATTTTATTTTTTTTATCTTCAAATTTTAAATACATTGAGTAATTAACACTCTTATGACCATTTGAAAAAATACCTAATCCAGAAGCATTTCTTGATGTTTTAAATCTTTTATCAAAATTTTTATATTTACGAGAAGCATCTAAAATTGATGTTCTTCCTTTTCCAGAATTTAAAACGCCATCAAAATATTCTGTTTCACTTTTTAAATATTTTTTTTCAATTTCCTCTCAATATTTATTTACAAAATCATAAAATTCAAAATAATTATTATGATCTCAATTGCAAAAAATAATATCATGAAGTTCTGAAACATCTAATGAGGAGAAATTATTATCTATATATCCTTGAATATAACGTCCTAAAACATAGTTAAGCATTCTATTTTTATTATTTTCATTATTTCATTTTATATTTTTCTCAAATCCTGATTTTTTCATAGAATTCATTATAGAAGGGTATAAATCATCACCACCATTTCTAATCGGACTTATAATTGAATATACAAAATATGCTATATCCTTTTCATATAAATCATTACTATTTAAAATTTTATTTGTGTCTATATTTTCTTGAAGATATTCAATATAAACTCTTTGATATTTTTGTTTATTTGATAATATCTTCAAATCATTAAAAGTTAATTTTGAGTATAAAATTTCATCATCATCTAACTTTTCATCAATCAATTGATGATCTTGAACAGATATTAAAATATTATTTTTTTTGAAAAAATTTAAAATATCCCCATCTTTTTTAACTTGTAATCATCAATAAATAAATTGTGTTGGTTGTTTTTTTATTAAATTAATAGGCAAATCAATAGATAACTCTTTAATTTTATCAACATATTCTCTAAGATATAAGTATGCAACAATATTTTGATGAGAATATATATAGTTTTGTCCTTTTTGATTTCATTGAATTATATTTTTTTCTAATAAAAATTTAAATTCAGAACTTTGTTCTTCTTCTATATTTATCGGATTTTCTTTTACTATTTTTTTATAATAATTCACTTCTTTTTTAGATGGCATTATATTTTCAAATGCTTTTCAGATTAAGCTATGTTTTTGTCTTTTATTAAAGGTATCAAAATTTCTAATGTCACACATTAAAAATTTTTCACGAATTGAAAAGCTTTCATTAATTTTATGAAATTCCTTAAATTCACCCCATCCTTTTGATATAATTATTTCTTCAGATGGATTAATATTATGACCAAAAAAAATATTTGATCTATCTCATCCTGCATAAATAATAAAAAATTTATCATTTTTTAATATTTTTTTTAAATCTTCTTCTGAAAAGTTTGATGATTCATTAACAGCATCAAATAAATAAATACCTTTATTTTTAATTTCAGATAAATTTTTTATTTGTTTGATATCTTCTTTATTATTTTTTCATATTTCTAAATATTCTGTTTTGCCAGAACCGGAATCTCCTCATAAATAAAAACTATTCATATTATAATCTGGTAAGTTTGATAGAGATGATTTTTTAGGATATTTTTTTTCAGACTTCCAATCATTAATTGTTTTATTAAGTTCATTACTAAAAATACAATAATCTTCAGTTTGAGATATTTTTATATTAATTTCTTCATTTGTTAAAGGGAGTATGATTATTTTGATCCTTAATAAAAATATTTGTGTATTTATTCTACTACAACTTATCTATAATATATATAAAAAAAACACTAATTATTAATTAGTGTTTTTTTTATATTGCATTTAATTACTATTAATTAAATTATTTACTACAACATTGTTTAGAAACTGGAGGAGTTCCTTCAGCATTACCAACAACAGCATCAATTTGAACTAATGCATCATATTGAATGTTAGCAACTTCAACAATTCTTCCAGCTGGAATTAATGTAGGAAAGAAAGTTTTTAAAACTTCTGAAATTGTATTAACATCTGAAATATTTTTAACAAAAATATTTAATTTAACAACATCAGCCATTTCATGTTCAACGTTTTCAAGAATATTTTTCATATTTTCTAAACATTGAGTAGTTTGTTCTTTAATTCCACCACTTACTAATTTATTATCAAGATCAACTGGGAATTGAGAAGAAAGATTATTATAGTGACTAAAAGCAACTGAATGAGATAAATGACTACATCTATAAACTTTACAAGAATTATTAGCTTCAATAACGATTCCGTGACGGTCTTCAACAATTTGAGGAGGTGTTCCATCACCATGTGAAATAACTGTTTCAACTGATACTAAAGCACCATGAGCTAAGTCAACAACTTCAACAATAGATAAAGCTGGTAAGTAATCAACTGCTCTAGCAATAGCTGAATCTGGGAAGAATGTTTTATACATTTCTTTAATAGCAACTGTTTCTTTTAAATCTTTTGTATAAATAGTTACTTTTACAATGTCATCAAATGGAACATCAATGTTTAATAAAACATTTTTAACATTTGTTAAAGCTTGTTTTAATTGTTCTTTAGCTGTAGTACCAACTATTTTTCCTGTTTTAGGATCAATTGGTAATTGAGTTGTAATGTTATTATAATGGCTAAAAGCAATTGATTGTGAAGATAATTCACATTTAGGTGCATTTTCAGTATTAGTAACAACTTGAACAATATCACCAGCTTGAGGCGCATTAGGAATAGTTCCTTCTCCACAAGTAATAACTGCTTCAATTTGAACTAAAGCATTTAATGGGATATCTTTAACGATTACTTCTGTTAAAGTTGGTAAATGAGTTTTAAAGATTGTTTTATAAACTTCTTCAACAGCTTCCATATCTTTAATATTTTTAGTGAAGATTGTAATTCTAATTACATCATTCATTACATGGTTAATACTTGTAATGATTTCTTCAAGATTTTTAAATGATTGAATTGCTTGTTCTTTAATTCCACCACTCACTAATTCATTTGTTTTTGAATCTAATGGTAGTTGAGCTGAAAGATGGTTATAATGACTAAAAGCTACTGTTTGTGAAAAATCACAAATCCCCTTAGCTACTTTGTCAGTATTTTTTGCTAATACTACGTTTAAGTTACTCATGTTTGTCCTTTATTTTTATTTTAAAAATTTATTATATAAAAATGTTATCACCATATTTTATAAATTTGATAATAATAAAATATTACTTTTGTTTTTAACAACATTTTTTAATTAAATTTAGAAAATCTTTTTCAAAATCATTATCTATATAATTTAAATATTCATTAAAATTTAAACTTTCAATATAACCTAAATGTTCTTTAATATCTATATCAAAACCTAAATGAATATATATATTTTCAAAAAATATATATATTTCTTTAATAAAATAAAATGAATTTTTATCTGGGAAAAGCATTTCATTAATTTTTTTTAACATATTATTAGCATCTAAAATATTTTTATTAGATATATATTCTATTAGAGAAAATGCTATTAAATAGAATGCTAATTTTTGGTAATTAAAACGTAAAATATTAGCATTTTTTTCAATTATTTCAATATTATAAATATGATTAATATCTGCAATTTTAGAAACAATTTTTTCTTGTTCTCTAAATGATTTTTCTTCTAAAATGGTCATAATATTTTTATGATAATTAGTAATCAAAATATCATTTGAAAAATCATTTCAAAAATGAAATCAAGAATCTCCTAAAAATTTTTTTAAATCTTTTAGATCCTTTAAATTTTGAAATCCTAACAAGTCATATTTATTTAATAAATATGATGTTTTGTCTATTTCATCTAAATCATGAACATAATCAATAATTTTTGATAAATAATTTTCATTAGCATCATTTTTTATTGGTAAATGATAGTAATTCATAATACATTCATTGATATTTTCAAAATCTAACATATAGATAATTACGACATTTTCAATATTAAATAGATGCTTTAAAACTTCAAATAATTTTATTATAAAATTAGGATTACATCTATCTAAATCATCAATAAAAATATAGACATCATCACTAGTATTAATAGAATTTTTAATTTTTAATTTTAAATCATTGAAATTTAAAATATGTTTTTTTCCAGATTCATTTTTATCTTTTATTTTATCCTTAGTTCTTTTAATTATTCTTCAAATAATATTTTGTTCAACCATTTCTTCTGATAAACTTGATGAAAATGAAGTTATTATATCTGATAAACTTGATGAAAATAAACTTATTCTATCTAATGAACTAAATGAAAATGAACTTATTACATTAGATATTTTTTTAATAACTTCATTTTCTTTTTTATCAAGTATATCTAAAATCATTTGAGCAGGATTATCTAAAAAATCATAGTCTCAAGCACTAATTTTTATAATATTATTAGAATCAATTCCTAAATCTTTATTATTTTTTATATGTTCTTCTATTTGTTTTAAAAATGTAGTTTTACCATCACCCCAACGACCATTTATAACCATATTATAAGAAAGCATTTCATTATTAAATTTTTTCTTTTCTTTCATTTTTTTTATAAATTGTTCAATCTCTATTTCACGACTTAATTCTTCAATTTTTATTTCATCACTTAATTGTTCAGATTTTGTTTTATCTATACTCATTAAAATTATTCCTTTTTATATCTATTTTTAAATACATTCTTTTAAATTAAGAATAGGTAGTTTGTTCATAGATTAAATAATCTCTTAATTTAAATTAAGAGATTATTTAATCTATTATCTTTTTAATTTTATCTATAATTTTTTTATTATTATCAATTTTTCAATTTCCAAATCAAAAATTTAAAGAAGGTATTCAAACATGTTCTTTGATCTTTCAAAAACCTAAATTATTTAAAAATTTAATACATTTTAAATAATCATCTTCTAAATCAATAACATTTTTAACAATTGCTTTTTTTCATTCTTGTTGATATTCTATTCCACTATAAATATCATTAAGTTCAGGAATGATGAAATTACATATTCCTCCAACACCAACGCTTTCATTTTTATTTTTGTCTTTATGAGGAAATTGAAATATTTTTATATGAAGAACTAAATGTTCTAATAAATTGCAATAAACTAATCTATCTCCTTGTTGATAAGAATAAGGATTGTTTAAGGCAAATTTTTTAGTAGATAACATTATGGCTTTATCTTCATCAATATGATGAATATATAGACCATCTTTACTTCTTTTAATTTTACTATTAATTGATTTAAATGTATTTGTAGCAAAATAAGATCCATTAATGATTCCATATTTATTTTTTAAAAAGTTACAACAATCATCATAATTCATATTTAATAATGTTTGTATTTCACTCATTATTTCCTATCCTAATTTTTTAAATTATTAATATGTTTTTTATTATTTTATATACTATATATACCTAGCATGTAGATTGCCATACCAGTAATACATAATTCTTGATTTTCAAAAAATATTTTAACATCAATAATAGCATTACAATGAAAGTTATCTATAGTTTTATAACTATCTTGACTTGCAATTTGTCTTAATTCATTTTTAAGATCTTCTAAAGCTAAATAGAAATTACCAGCAGAACAATGCATAGAAGTTCCTATTAGTCCAATAGTTTTATAATCTTTATATGCAATATCAGATAATGTAGTAATTACTATTTCGTTATTTTTATTTGTCATTTTATTTTTAGTCCTTTTATATTTTTGTTTAATAGTTAAATAAATATCAAAATATAATTATTTATTTTCGTTATAAACTTCTAAGAAAATTTGATAAGTAGTTTTATATTGAGAATCATTTTTATTTCCTATTTTTTTAGATTCAGTTTTCTTTTCAATGATTTTATTTACTATTTCTTTTCTTTTTTCAGCTTTAAGTTTTTCAAATCAATTTTCACCTTTATTAATTAAACCTAATTGGTTTCAAGTATAAGTATTTGCGCCATCATTATTATTTCCTGAAGAGTTTCTTACTATATTATCCATATTAGCATCTTTATTATTTGAAAATTCTTTTGTAATACAAATATCATAACTTCATGTTCTTTTCTTTTCATCCATTTTAATCAGTGTTATAACACTTGTTGATTCTTCAGTATTATAAGTTTGATATTTTTTTCTTTGTACAACATCTTGAAAAGTTTGAAAAATTTCATTTCTTATTTTTGTTGGGTTGTTTGGATAATATTCTGATTCAGAATTTTTTGTAAGTATCATTAAATAATCAAGATCATATTCACCATTACTATTTCTAATGTTGAAATTATATTTATCAGATCCAGCACTTTTTATAATAAATTTATATTTTTTACTTAATAATTCTCTAACTTCTTTTATTATTTGAATAAATTCATTTCGTGCTACTTTTGTTTCTTCGTTAGTTAATACTTCAAATATCATATATTCCTTATTTTAATTTTTAATTAATATAAAATTATAAACTATGGAAAAAAAGAAAATATATTTATTAGAAAAAATAGAAAAATATTTAGAAAAAAAAGAAAAATTATTAATAAAAATTAAATATTATTTTCTATCTCCGATCCTTCTTTTGTTTCTTCAATTTTATTTAATGCTTTTTCAGCTTTAATAACAAAGATAATAGAAGCTATTGCTCCTTGAAGAATAATAGTCATTCCCACTCATAGCATTTTATCTTTATTGATTTCTTCATTTTCTCAATCAGTAGTTATAATTTTATAAGCCAATTCAATATCATGAACAAATAATATTATTAATCCGATTACAATAAGAATAAGACCACCAGTATTAGTAGCAGTAAATCCAATTAAAATAGCTCCTATTATTTCAAAAATAAGAATAATAGGAAGCATAATATATGATGTTATTTTAATATTTCTTAGTTGTTCTTTAATAGATTTATTTCTATTTTTATAATTAAAGTTAAAGGTTTTATTCATCATCAGGTGTATTAATATTAATTAAACTTTCTAAACTATTTTTAACAAAGATAAGAGATGATATAGGGCCTATTATTGATAAAGTTTTTCATCCACTCTTTTTCTTTTGAAGATTCGTTTCTTCATTTTGTCAATCTGTTTTTATTATTTTAATAGCTAAATAAATATCAATAATATTAGTTATTAAAATAAAAGAACCTATTAATGAGCAATAAAGTATAAACTCTCATAATAAAGGTTCATATTTAATGATTAAAAGTGTGAATCCCACAATAGATGATATAAAAATAGCACCCATAAAAATAAGTGAAACAATTGAAAGTTTTTTAATCTTATCAAGATCTTTTTTAATTATGTCCATTTTATATATCCTTTACTATAATTATAATCAATTAATATTTATTGATTTCATTATTTTCTATATGTCTTTGTAATAATTTAAGTTAATTCTTATTATTTTCTATAAACTTTATCAAGTGTTTCACCTTTTTGATTTTTTCAGTCTTCTCAACCACTACTTGTATAATAACCTTTTGCAAAATTACTTGCTCTAGAAGGAGATAATGATTTAATATCTATTAAAACTTTATATTCTAGATTGTCTCTTTTAATAATGCTATTTTTTTCTCAATCTATTAATTCATTTTCCATACTTTGAAGTGTTTTATAATTTTCATTATAGTAATTAGTATTAACATCCATTTTTTCTTTTTTTCCAGTAATAAGAGGAAGAACAGAATCAGATAAAATAGTTATTTTTCCATTTTCGAAGATAGATTTTGCTTTATTGCAACTAAATACTTCATTAGATTTATTGATATTTTTTGTTTCAGTTAAAGTTATTCCAGCACAAAATAATAGAATATCTATATCTGAAATCAAATTTAATAATTTAATTTCTTCGAATTTAGTAACATTCGGTTTTTTATTTCTTTCATCTTTATTCATCATTTTTCATGATTTTCCATTTTTTAGTTCTGAAATATAATGTCATTCTAAATAATCAATAAATGTTTTTGATAAAAGATTAGTATCACTAATAAAAACAATAGATTTTGTAAAATCTTTTTCTTGTCTATTATGATCAGTTAAACGATTTAAAATATCAGTTGCTTGACCAACATAAAGACTATTATTATCATCATTAATTAAAAAATAAATACCAGAATTATTTATATTTTTTTCATTTTTTATAGATCTAATTAAATTTCTTGGAATTTCCAAACATCTTATATCATTATTGTTTAAACGGTGAACTTTAAAACCTTTTAATTTTCCTATATTAACTTCTGTTTCTAAAGCAACTAATGCCAATGTTTCTAAACTAATTTTTTCAAAATTACTGTTCATTTTTAAAAACCTCATTTATTTAAAAAGATAAAAAAATAATGGATGTTACTCCATTATTCAACTTATAAATTATATTATTTTTATTTAATAAATTACTATTAAATTTGAGCATCATTGTTTAATTTATCTAAAGTAATATTAGCAAAAATTAATGATGATATAGGGCCTAATAATAACAATGTTAATAGTCCTCATAATAATTTATCGTTATTAATTTCTTCATTTTTTCAATCAGTAGATATTATTTTAATGCCTAATATTATGGAAATAATAATTGTTACAAAAAAACCAATAATTGTAAAAATAAGGACAATACCAACAATTGATATTTTTTTTATTTTAGCAGCTTCATCAATAAGTGGATTATTAATTATTTCTAAATTTTCTGTTTCCATATTTTGATTACCTCATATTTATATTTTTTGATTTTTATTATATTCTTAATTACGATTATCTTCTCTGTCATGATTATCTTTTTGATTAGAATTAGATTTTTTAATATCTTCAGGAAAAAAATCATCAATAGATCTATCAATATCAATAGATTTATAAATATTCATAGATTTAATACAAAATATTAAAGAAGCTATAGGTCCTAATATAATAAAAATTAATACATGTCCAAAAGTAGCTCTTTTTAAATAATTAATTTCATCATTTTTTCAATTATTAGTAATTATTATAATTCCTAAAACAAAGAAATTAATAATAAAAGAAATTGATGTAAAAATAAGTCCTGCAATAAAACCTGGATGATAAATATTACTAGAACTAGGAGGTTTATTAGGTTCATTAAAAGAAAAACCTAATATTAAACCCAATACAAATGTACATGTTAAAAAAATTGATATTATTAACATAATAGTAACCTTTTTTAACAAAAATGATTTTTCATCTTCTGTAATTCTACTCATTTTTATATCCTTATTTTAAAAAAAATAATGAATTTTATTTCATTATTTAACTTATAAATTATACTATTTTTACTTAATAAGTATTATTAAAATTGTGAATATCTTTATCTAATTTACCTAATACAAAATTAGTAAAATAAAAGAAAAACAGTTCTAATCATAATTTAGTATTATTAATTTATTATTTTTTTAATCATATAGATATTATTTTAATATAAGTAGTATTAAAATAATCTAAATAATTATTATATTTTAAAGATTATTCATCTTTATTATTTTCTAGATTATCTTCTTTATCATTATTAGATTTTTTATCATATTGAGTTTTTTGCTTTTCATACTTTTCAACATCATTTAAAATATCGTTAATATTTTTATAAATATTTATAGATTGAATAGAAAATATTAAAGAAGCTATTGGGCCTAATAGAACTAATGTTAAGATACCCCCATAGTATTTTATTATTATTAATTTCTTCATTTTTTCAATCAGTAGCTAAAATTATAATTCCTAAAACTAAATTAAGAGTCGAAATAATTGAAAAAAAGAACGTAGGTATTAGCATTAGGAATGGATTTAAAAAACCAGTAGTAGTAATTGAAGTTATAATAATTACAATTGTAGTTATTATAATCAAAGGAATTATACATAACGAAACAATTGATAATGTCTTAATAATAGAAAGTTTTTTTATTAAATATTTTTTTTCATTATCTGTAATTTTAGTCATTTAAATCATTTCTTTTTTAAAAATAATAAATTAAAACACGTTATTCAATATTCTTAATAAGTATTATCTAAATAATATAAATAATTATTTTATTTTTAACATTACTCATCTTCATTATCTTCTTCATCATGAGTAAATTCTTCCTCATATTGAGGTTCTTGTTCATTATCTTTATCAACATCGTCTAAAATACCATCAATAGATTTATAAATCTTTCTAGATTGAATAGAAAATACTAAAGAAGATATTGGTCCTAATAGAAGTAATGTTAAGACACCCCATAGTATTTTATTATTATTAATTTCTTGATTTTTTCAATCAGTAGCTAAAATTATAATTCCTAAAATAAAACTAAGAATTGGAGTAATTGAAAATAATAATATAGGTATTATTATTAACATTGGACTTAACATATAATCAGGATGATCTACAACAGCAATAATTACAGTCATAAGCACTATAGCTAAAGGAATTGTGCATATTGAAATAATTGATAATGTTATAAAAAT
>CAMQZA010000015.1 GCA_947039545.1 uncultured Ureaplasma sp.
TATTGAATATGTTTGGAATGAATTATTCATTTTTTTAGGAATATCAATATTTTTACTAACTAAATTTTTATCAATTATTTCATTATCAAAAATTAATGAATATGTTTGGAATGAATTGTTTATTTTTTGACTGATATTTTTAAATATTTTAGGAGAAATATCTTTTACTTTAGGTTTTATTTCATCTTCCATTTTAAATGGAGATAATTCTCATTCATCTTCAATTTTAAATGGAGATAATTCTCATTCATCTTCAATTTTTTCTATATCTGAAATTATAATTTTTGTTGATGTTAAATCTTCTAATTCTTTTGTTTCATTTGTATCAAAAATTATAGTTCTTGTAGGAATTAAATCTTCTAATTCTCTTGTTTCTAAAAGATATTGGGGATTAAAATCATCATCATCATCATCATCATCAAAAGAGCTTGTCATATCAAATAAAGGTTTATTTTCTATTCCTAAAATATCATGAATATTTTGAGGTGTTTCTTCGTTTTCTATTTTTAAAATATTATGAATATTTTGAGGTGTTTTCACACTTCCTATAACTTTATTTTCAATTGTAAAAATATCATTAATATTTCTAGGAATTTCTTGGTTTTCAATTGGTTTATGATGTTCTTTAGTTAATATTGTTGAAATAATATCAAATCCAGTTTTTGAAACCATGATATTATAAAGAATATCAGCTGATGAAATATAAATATTAAGTGGTGATTTTTGTTCATATTGTCTTAAAAAAACACCTTCTCTTAATTTAAATAATGTATTTAAATGTTCAGTTCAAGTCGAATCTAAAATACTAATAATTATATTTTTTCATTGATTATTAGGAGAATGTAACTGAAAAATTATTTTTAATTTTTCATTAATAATTTCACTAATAAATTCATGAAATTCATCACTCTTCATTAATTTAATTTTTTGAATATCTATTTTATTATCTTCATCTAAGTATTTATCATTTAAAATTCTTGCAATTGATTTATTATCAAGCATATGAATATTTTGTTCATGTTTATTTTCTGAAAATATTTTAGAGATAAAATACTTAGACATTTTTAAAACTGTATTTAATAAATTATCAGAAATTAATATTTTATCTCGTTGTTTATAAATTAATTCTCTTTGACTGCTTAAAACATAGTCATAATCTAATAAGTTTTTTCTACTATCAAAATTTAAATTTTCTACTCTTTCTTGTGTTTTATCTAAAAGACGTGTGAAAAATTTAGAATCAATAACATCTCCGCCTAATTTAAATTGAGCTTTTTCAAATTTATCTGTAGCAAAACGTTTAAATAAAACGTCTTCAAGACTTATATAAAATCTACTTTTCCCGACGTCACCTTGACGCCCAGATCTTCCTCTTAGTTGATTATCAATTCTTCTTGATTCATTTTTTTCAGTAGCTACAACATATAACCCACCTAGTTCTTTTGCTTCATTTGATAATTTAATATCTGTTCCTCTACCAGCCATATTTGTTGCAATTGTAATCGCTCCAACTTGTCCTGCATTTTTAATAATTTCAGCTTCTCTTGCATGGTTTTTTGCATTTAAAACAGTATGTTTTAAATTCATTTTTGTAAAAACTTGATGTAGAATTTCAGAATCTTCTACAGAACCTGTACCTATTAATATTGGTTGACCTATTTTATTTTGTTTTTTTACTTCAAGAATAACAGCTTTTCATTTTGCTCTTTTATTAGCAAAAACAAAATCTGTTTTATCTTCTCTTATAACTGGTTTATTAGTTGGAACTTGAACAACAGCCATATTATATGTATTTAAAAATTCTTCAGATTCAGTAGCAGCTGTTCCTGAAACAGCTGAAAGTTTACTATACATTCTAAATAATGATTGATAAGTAATAGTTGCTACAATAACATTTTCAGGTTCAATTTTTACATATTCTTTTGCTTGAATTGCTTGGTGAAGACCAGCATTATAACTTCTACCTTCTAAAATTCTTCCAGTGAATTGATCGACTAAAGCAATTTCATCAATATCTTTTTCATTATTTCTTCTAACTATATATTCTTTACCATTTGTAAAAAGAAAATTAGCTCTTAGAGAGTTTAAAATTCTATGAACTGTAGAACTATTTTCTATATGAAATAAATTATTAAATTTAAAAAAATCTTCAGCTTTTTCAATACCTTCTTCTGTTAATGTTATTGTATGAGATTCACTATCAATAATGAAACCAGATGTTTTTAAACTCTTAACAAAAATATCGGATTGGATATAAGAAGCAAATTCATTTTTAGGCATACCAGAAATAATTAATGGTGTTCTTGATTCATCAATTAAGATAGAATCACCCTCATCAACAATCGCAAAATTCAAACCTCTTTGCATTTTTTCATGATAGTCTTTAACCATATTATCTCTTAGATAGTCAAATCCTAGTTCTGTATTTGGTGCATATGTAATATCACAATTATACATTCTAGTTTTTTCAATTTGATCCATATTTGAAGTAATATAACCAACTGTTAAACCTAATCTATTCAATGCACCATTTGAAAATTCAGCATCTCTTTTTACTAAATATTCATTAACAGTAATAATATGAACACCTTTTCTTGTTATACCTGTAGCATAAGATACTAAAAGTAAAGTTAGTGTTTTACCTTCACCTGTTTTCATTTCAGCAAAATTACCAAAATAAACAATAATAGCTCCTATTAATTGAACTTTATATGCTTTTTGTTTATATGTTCTATAAATAATTTCCCTTGCAAGAGATAAGCTTTCAACTAAAAAATCATCAGTAGATTTTCCCATCGAAACTTCGTCCATTATTCTTTGAGATTCAGCCCTTAATTCAGCATCTGACAAATTCGAATAAAAATCTTCTTTTTCCAAAACTTTATTAGCTATAATTTTAGCTTGCTTTAAGATTCTGTTTTTTGAAGAAAATGAATTTTTAATATCATTAAAAGTAAATTCGTTATTATTGCTCATTTTATATTTCCCAATCTAATTCTAATACAGTAGCAGGTTTTTCATTTTCAATAATTTTTTTAATATATCCATCTTTTAAATAAATAATTTTATTAGCAAGTTTTGCAATAATAGGGTTATGGGTAATTATAACTATTGTGGTATGAAATTTTTTATTAATATTCAAAAATTCTTCAAGAATTATTTTTGAAGTTGATTCATCAAGAGCACCAGTTGGTTCATCTGCAAAAATTATTGTTGGTTTTTTAGCAAGAGCTCTTGCTATTGAAACACGTTGTTGTTGACCACCTGATAAATTTGTTATCATTTTTTTACCATGTTTTTCAAGATTCATAGTTTTTAATAAATTATCAATTTCTTCATGATTATTAGTTTTTTTAGATTTATATTTTTCTTTTAAAGAAATATAATTTTCAGTATATTCGCTCTTATCAATTAAATTTTCTTTTAATTTTAATTTTAAAGATAACAAATCATTTTTATAATTTAACTTAATATTTTTCAAATAAAGAAATAAACCTAATTCTATATTTTCACTAGCATTTAAATTTTGAACCAAACCATATTGTTGAAAAATAAAAGAAATATTTTCACGTCTAAATTTAGTTTTCTCGTTAGTAGATAATTCTGTTAATTCTATATCACAAACTTTAACTGAACCTGATGTTGCATTAATAAGTCCAGACATAATATTCATTAGAGTTGTTTTACCACATCCACTGGGACCTAGAATAACAATTAATTCGCCTTTTTCAATTTGCAAATTAATATCATGTAAAACTGTTGTTTCATTATTATCAGTTATATATGTCTTTTTTAAATTTTCTAAATTAATAATTAAATTTGGATTTAATTTTTTAACTTTTTTTGACATTGATATATCGCTAATTTGATCTTCTTTTTTGTTCATATATTTAATACTTATCCGCAATTAATTAATATTATTATATATAAAAAATATAAAAAACTTATTCTTGTAAATCATTAATGTACTTCTTAGCAGATAATGCTGCTATTGTTCCATCATTTATAGCTGTTGAAATTTGTCTTATTTTTTTATCTACAATATCACCAGCAGCAAATATTCCTGGAATAGAAGTCTCCATAGATTCATTAACTATAATGAACCCATCTTTTGAAAGTTTTAATTCTTCATTCTCAATTTCAATATTTTTTGATAATAAACCAACAAGGGGAAATATTCCTGAAATTTCAATTTTTTTGATTTTTCCATCTTTATTTTGAACACTAATATGTTCCACTTTTTTAGTTCCAGAAATTTCAATAACAGAAGTATTATAAATAATTTCAATATTTTTTTTAGATTCAAGTCTTGGTAATAATGAAGGTGTGCCTTTAAATTTATCTGATCTATTAATTAAATATAATTTACTAGCTATTTCAGATAAATATAAAGATTCTTCCATAGCAGAATTACCAGATCCTATAACTGCTGCTATTTTATTTTTTAAAAATGGTCCATCACAAATAGAACAATATGAAACTCCTCTATTAGTGAACTCTTCTTCACCTTTACAGCCTAGTTTTCTATTAATAGTTCCAATAGCTATTATAATTGCTTTTGCAGCTACTTTTTTACCATCATCAAGGGTAACTATCTTTAAATTTTTTTCAATAGTAATTTTTTGGGCAGTTGCAAAGATAAATTTTGAATTCAATTTTTCAACTTGAGAAAACATTTTTAAAGCTAAATCTGGTCCTTGAATATAATCAAAACCTGGATAATTTTCAACAACAGCAGTTTTTGTAACTTTTCCACCAGGTACATCATTTTCAATAAATGCTGTTTTTAAATTAGCTCTTTCACCATAAATAGCACTGGTAAAACCTGCTGGACCGCCACCAATTATTAATAAATCAAATTTTTCCATAAAACCTTGCTAAAAATAAAATATTATTATAATTATAAGTTAATTAGTGAAATATATGAATAAAAAAGAAATTAAAAAAATCATCACTGAATATAAAGAAAAAATAGATATATGAAACTATGAATATTATGTTCTAAGTAAACCTTCTGTTTCTGATTTTGAATATGATCAATTGATGCTTGAATTAATAAAATTAGAAAATGATAATCCTGAATTTAAAGATTCAGACTCTCCTTCTACTAAAGTTGCAGGTTATATTAGTACTGGATTTAAAAAAATAAAACATAATACTCCAATGTTGTCTTTATCAAATACTTTTAATAAAGACAACATTTTGAAATTTATTGATGATAATAAAAAAGTAATTGATAAAAAAATTGATTTTGTTATAGAACCCAAAGTAGATGGTCTATCTATTTCTTTAATATATGAAAATTCAAAATTATCTAAAGCAATAACAAGAGGTGATGGAGAATTTGGTGAAGATGTTACTAGTAATGTTTATATGATTAAAAATATTCCAATTTATATTGATAAAAAATATAAAGATTTAAAGATAGAAATTAGAGGAGAAATTTACTTACCTAAAAGTGAGTTTTTGAAAATAAATGAAAATTTAAATGATGATAAAAAATTTGTTAACCCTAGAAATGCTGCTAGTGGAACTTTAAAGAATTTAAATTCTTTAATTGTTAAGGAAAGAAACTTAAAGTGTTTTCTTTATAATATCCCTAATATTTCAATATTAAATTTAGATAACCATATTGATGCTATTAATTGGTTGAAAGAGAATAATTTTCCGGTTTCTGATTTAATTAAACTTTCTAGTCCTAATGATGTTTGAAATAATATTTTAAAAATTCAAAATAAAAAAGAAGATATTGATTATGATATTGATGGTATTGTTATTAAATTGAATCAAACAAAATATTATGATGAAATAGGTTATACTAGTAAATTCCCTAAGTGAGCAACAGCATATAAGTTCCCTGCTGAAAGCATAAAAACAGAATTATTAGATATTATTGCACAAGTGGGTCGAACTGGAAAAATTACTTATGTAGCTAATTTAAAACCTGTTTTTCTATCAGGTTCAAATATTATGAATGCATCTTTACATAATGCTAATTATATAAAGAGTAAAGATATTAGAGTTGGTGATATTGTTAATTTAATTAAAGCTGGTGATATTATCCCATATATTATTAGTAGTGATAAAAATGAGAGAAAAAGAGAATTAGAAAAATTTTCTGAAATTATTTTTTGTCCATCTTGTAATTCAATATTAGTTAATGATGATATTGTTGTAGATCAATTTTGTATTAATGAAAATTGTCATGAAAAAATATTAACTAGTATTGAATATTTTGCTTCAAATAATGCAATGAATATTATGAATTTATCATCAAAATATATTGAAAAATTTATGAAACTTAATATTGTAAATAATTATTCAGATTTATATAATTTAGAAAATCATAAAGATTTAATAATTAATGCTGAAATTTCAATTAAAGATAAAATGTTTAATAAATTAATTAATTCAATTAATGAATCTAAAAAAAATTCTCTTGAAAGATTAATAACTGGTTTTGGTATTAAAAATATTGGTGGTTCTGTCTCAAAAATTTTAGCTAAAAAATTTAAAAATATTAATAACTTAATGAATGCTGAATTAAATGAACTAAATGATATTTTTATTATTGGTGAAAAATCAGCTAAAAATATTTTTGATTTCTTTAAAAATGAAAAAAACATTAAAATAATTAATCAACTTATTGAATATGGAATTAATACTAATTATTTATCAAATAATTCAAATTTAGAGATTTATCTTGAAAATTCAAAAAATATTGAAAATGAAATATATTTTAATAAAAGTTTTGTTATTACAGGCACTTTTGAAATTGATAGAAATTTAATTAAGAAAATTATTGAAGAAATATATGAAGGTAAAATTTTATCGACAGTAACAAAGAAAATTGATTTTCTTATAGTAGGAGAAAATCCTGGAAGTAAATTAAAAAAGGCAGAAGAATTAAATATTAAAGTTATTGAAAAAATTTGATAATTTTAAATTAAGTTAAAATTAAAATTACTTCACATAAGATAAAATCATTATTTTTATCTTCAAATTTAGTGGCTTTAAGACTAATATTTTTACAATTTAAATCTTTAATTAATTTTTCTTTAATTTTTAACAAAAAATCTTTTAAAATAATTTTTTCACAAGTAATAGTAATGTCTATATTAGAAATATTAAGATTACTTTCTTTCATTTTATTAATCGAAAAATTTAGAATTTCATAACTATTTAAATTTATATTTTTCTTATCATTTGGAAAATATATTCCTATATCTTCAAGAGAAAGAGCTCCAAGAATACTTCTTGATATCGCATGAAATAAAATATCACCATCAGAATGACTAATAATTGAATATTCTGATTGAATTTCAATTCCACCAAGCAATATTTTTTTATTTTTTTTTTCTAATCTATGTATATCTTTACCAAAACCAACAAACATTTAAATCCAAATCTTAAAAAAAAATTTTATCATATTACTATTGTAATGTAACACATATATGGAGAATAATTATGAAAAAAATTGTGGATTTAGAATTGATTGTTCCAATTGATAGTCAAAAAATATTTTTCGGAAGTTATAATGGATTCCAAAGATATGACATCTATAAAAATAAAATCACAAAAAATATTGAGAGATCTATGCGACAAGCATTTTGAACTCCTGAAGAAATTTCTTTAATTCATGATAAAGAAAATTTTGAAAATCTACCTAATCATGTACAAGAAATAATAATTAATAATTTATTATTTCAAACATTAATGGATAGTGCCCAAAATAGAGGATTAGATTCAATAATGAGTGAAATTGTTACTTCAAGTGAATGAGAATCTGTTTTCAAGTCTCAAGCATATTTTGAGTTGATTCACTCTCTTTCTTATTCTCATATTATTAGAGAAATGTTTTCAAGTGATGCTACTGATGTTTTTAATAGAATATATGAACTTGATGCTATTAAAAATAGAGTAAGTGCTGAAATAGAAGCTTATGGCAAGGTGAAAGATTTATTAAAAAAAGATTTATTAACTGATACTGAAGAAAATAGAAAAACAATATTATCATTATTAATTCAAATTTATTTTCTTGAAGGAATAAAATTTTATGTTTCATTTCTTGTTACGTATATCATAAATGATTCATATAGAAATGCTATTCCTGGTATTTCAAAGATTATTAAATTAATTAACTATGATGAAGACAAGCATGTTGCAGTTATTGGAAGTTTATTAAATATTTTAAAAAAAGATGAAGGTGAAGGTTTTAAAGATCTTTTTAAGAAAAAATGATTTGAAGAAGAAACAATAAAAATTGTTAAAAAAGTAGTTGATGAAGAAATAATATGAGCAAAATATCTTTTAGACTTTGGACCTGTTAAATCGTTAACATTAAATATTATTGAAGAATTTATTAAATATTATGCAAATTTAAGACTTAAAAATATAGGAATAGAACCAATTTATAAAATTAATAATGATATAGAAATTGTTAAATGATTTGAATTCTATAAAGATATTAATAAAGATAATACAGCTCAACAAGAACAAACATCTATTAGCTATAATATAGGGACAATGGAATTTGATATTGGAGAAAAAGATCTAGAATCTTTGCTTGAAGAAATTATTAAAGAAAAATAAAGGTAACAATTATGTCTAAGAATAAAATTAGTCTGATAGACGTTGAAAAAAGTAATAATAATATTGCTGAACAATTTGATTTTGAAAAAGAAAAATTAATTGATAATTTAAAAATTACAAAAAGAGATGGAAGAATTGTTAAATATGATATTCAAAAAATGCATAAAGTGTGTTTATGAGCATGTGATAATAATGAAAGCAATGTACAACATTTATTAACAGCTACTAGAATAAAGTTATATGATGAAATAAAAATAAGTGATGTTTATGATGAGCTTATTAGAACTGCTGTAAATAATATTTCAAGAATTCAACCTCAATATGAAGATATTGCTTCTAAGCTTTTATTATTAAAAATTTATAAAGAAACATGAGATGAAAAAAATATTAATTTAAAAAATGAAATGACAAGCTATTATCCAAAATTTAAGGATGTTATTAAAAAAGGATTAGATAATAATATCTATAATAATGATATTTATAATACTTATTCTGATGAAGAAATTCAAACTTTAGAAAAAATTATTAAACCTCAAAGAGATACTCTTTTTAAATATAAAAGTCTTTATATGTTCTTTGAAAAATATTGTAAAAACATAACAAAAACTAAAAAATTTGAACTTCCACAACATGCTTATATGAGAGTCGCTATGTCTCTTTTTTATACTGAAGAAAAAAACAAAAGATTAGAGTATATTAAAAACTTTTATGAGATAATTTCAAATCATGATATTACATTAGCAACACCTATTATGTTAAATTCTGGAACTAATAAAATGCAATTAGCATCATGTGTACTAATGTCAACGGATGATGATACTAATTCAATTTTGAATACAGCTAAAAATTTAGCTGTATATTCAAAAAATAAAGGCGGGATTGCTATTGATATTTCTAGTATTAGAAGTAGTGGTAGTAAAATTGGTAATAATGGCGATTATAGTACTGGACCTGTTTCATTTGTCAAAATATTTGAATCAACTATAAAAGCTTTTAATCAAGGTTCTCATAGACCTGGGGCTTGTGCTTTATATTTTCAATGATGAAATAGTAATTTTCAAGATTTAGTTGTACTTAAAAACAATAATGGTACAGAAGAAAATAGGGCTAGAAACTTAAAATATGGTGTAAAAATAAACCAATTACTAATTGATAGAGTTTTAAAAAATCAAAAAATTTCTTTATTTGATCCGAAAGATGTACCAGAACTTTTAAGTTGTTATGGTGATAAATTTAATCAACTATATATTAAATATGAAAATGATCCAAAGATATCTAAAAAAACTATTAATGCAAGAAAAATTATTGGTTTATTGTTTAAAGAAAGAGTTGAAACAGGTAATATATATTTATTCCATGAAGAAAATGTAAATGAACCTTCAATGCTAAATGAATATATTCCTTCATCTAATCTTTGTACTGAAATAACTTTACCTAGCTCAGCATCAAAAGAGATTGAAACTTATTTTGATCCTGAAAATCCTGAAATTATTATTAATAAAAAAAATGCTGGTGATATTAGTTTATGTAATTTAGCTTCTATTAACTTATTGAATTATTTTTCATCTGATACTAAAACTAAAAAAAATATTACTAATTTAATCATAAGAGCATTAGATAATACTATTGATATTGCTATGTATCCTGTAATTGAAGCTCAAAAAACTAATCAAAACTTTAGATATTTAGGAGTTGGTATTTTAAATTTAACTAATTATCTAGCAACTAAAAAAATTATTATTGATTCAAAAGAAGCATTGGAAGAAAACCATAAAATAATGGATGAAATTTCATATGAATTAATTAATTCATCTGCTGATTTAGCTATTGAAAGAGGAGCCTTTAACAACTTTAAGAAAACAAAATGAGCCGATGGTGATTTGCCTATATATAGAGCTAATGAAAACGCTTTAAAATTAACTAATTATCAACCTGATATGAAAAAATGAAAAGAATTATCTAATAAAATAAAAAAATCAGGATTGAGAAATGCTCAAATAATGGCAATTGCTCCAACTGCTACTTCTGGAAAAATAATTAATGCAACTGAATCTATTGAACCAATTCAAAATTTTATTTATAAAGAGGATGGAAAAATAAATTTACCAACACTTGCTCCTAATTTAAAAAATAATTGAAAATATTATAAAATTGCAACTGATTGTGACCAATATATGCTATTGAAAAACGCTGCTATAAGACAATGTTATTTAGATCAATCTCAATCAATTAATAGTTATTTTACTAAAGTTAAATCATTAACAGATTTTTCTCTTTTCCATTTTTATGGATTTCATCTTGGAATAAAGACATTTTATTACTGTAAAACTGAAAAAGATAGTATTGAAGAAATATGTGATAGTTGTACATAGGATAAACCATGCAAAAAATAGGAATTATTTTATCAAATGGTATTGGTGAAAGATTTGTTAATAACAATAATAAATTAAAACAAATGGAATTAATTAAAAATAAGCATTTAATTGAATATACAATTGATAAATTTATTTCAAATAAAAACTTTAATAAAATTATTGTAGTAATTCAAACTGAATATCATCAATTATTAAATCAAAAATATCATAATAAAATTAAGTTAATAAATGGAGATATATCTAGACATAAAAGTTTAATAAAAGCTATTGAATGAATTAATATGAATTTAAAATTAGAAAATAATGATTGTATTTTAATTCATGATGGTAATCGTATTTTAATAGATAATCAAATTATTAATAATCATTTAGATAATATAAAAGATACTAAAATTATAGGAACTTATATACAAATTGAAAATACTATTTGTGATAAATCAACATTAAAAAATTTAAATAGAAATGATTTTTTTTCACTTCAAACACCTCAAACTTTTAAATATGAAGTAATAAAAAATATTAAAAATGATTTTGATATTAATAATAAAATAACTGATACTATTGGCCTTTATATTAATCAATATATTCCTAAAATTATTTATGGTAAAAAATTAAATTTTAAAATAACAACTTATGAAGATTTTGAATTAGCAAAATTAATTATTGAAAATAATAATTAATTTTGACATGTTTTACAATAATATGTTCCTCTATTATTAACTTTTATTTTGATTATTTTATCCTTACAAATTAAACATTCCTCATCTTTCTTAGTATGTACTTTTAAGAATTGTTGATAATTACCAGTTTCTAGACTATTAGATTTAAAACTATGAATAGTGGTTCCTTTATTTAAAATTGATTTGTTTAATATTTCTATTGAAGCTGATAAAATATTATCAATATCATTTTTATTCAATGATTTAGCCTCTCTAAAAGGTAATATTTTTGCTTGAAAAAGAATTTCATCTGCATAGATATTCCCAATACCAGAAATAATACCTTGATCTAATAAAATTGTTTTTATTTTTCTATTACTTTTTTTAAAAATTTGAAATAGATAATCAACATTACAATTTTCATCAAATGGCTCATACCCCACTCTAATAAGTTCTTTATTATTAATCATTTCTTCTTTACTATAAATATTCATAGTTCCAAAAATTCTTGTATCGTTATATATTAAGTATTCACCGTCTTTAAATTTAAATAAAATGTGTGAGTGTTTATTTTTAATTAATTCTGAATCATTTTTTTCAACAAAAAATTTCCCCTCCATCCTTAAATGAGAAATCATATTTTTATTATTACTAAAAACAAAAATAATATATTTTGCTTTTCTTTCAACTTTTAATATTTTTTCATTGATAAGAAAATTTATAAAACCATTTTTATCAATGTTTTTAATAATTTTTTCTTTATGAATAATGATTTCAACTATCTCTTTATTTAAGATATTTTTATTTAAATATCTAACGACAGTTTCAACTTCTGGAAGCTCAGGCATAATTTCCTTAATTTTAATTATTATATCAATTATAATTATAATTGAAGTTTAATACAAAGGATTTTTATGTTGAAATCAATGATGAGTAATATTGTTCAAAAAACAATGAAAAAAAAGTTACTAAATGCTACTATAACTCAAGAAGATATTGCTGAATTATTAAAGCAAATTAGAATGGTTTTATTAGATTCAGATGTTAGTATTTCTGTAATAAAAACATTCATATCTGGAATAAAAGATAAATGTGTTGGTCAAATTGTTGATAAAAATCAAACTTCTGAGCAATTTGTTCTAAAAGTTATTAAAGAAGAACTAATTGAAATTTTGGGTAAAAATAAATCTGATTTAGTTCTTGATAAAAAATGTGTAAAGATAATGCTTGTAGGTTTACAAGGCTCTGGTAAAACTACAACTGTTGGAAAACTTGCAAAATATTTAAAAGATAAAAAAGAAAAAAATCCATTACTTGTTGCTTGTGATATTTATAGACCAGCTGCTATTGATCAATTAGAAACATTAGCAAATGAAATTAAAGTTGATTTTTTAGAAAAAGGTAAGCAAGACCCTGTTTTAACAATTAAAGAAAGTTTGGAAATTGCAAAAAATAAAAATAATGATGTAATAATTGTTGATACTGCTGGTAGATTACAAACAGATGATAAATTAATGGATGAATTAGTTCAAATTAAGAAAAAATTTGAACCAGATGAAATCTTATTAGTTGTAGATGCTATGTCTGGGCAAGATGTTGTAAATGTTGCTAGAGAATTTCATAATAAATTAAAATTAACAGGTGTAATTATTACTAAATTAGATTCAGATGCTAAAGCTGGAGCCGCTTTAAGTATTGCTTCTGCTTTAAATTTACCTTTTAAATTTTCTGGAACAGGTGAAAAATTAGGTTCTTTAGATATTTTTTATCCTAATAGAATGGCTGATAGAATTCTTGGTTTAGGTGATATTGCATCATTAGCTGAAAAAGTTACTGATATTGTTGATGAAAATAGATTAAAGGGTCAATTACAAAGAATGATGTCTGGAAAGATGGATTTAGAAGATTTAATGGTTCAATTTTCACAAATGAATAAAATGGGATCAATTGGAAGTATGGCTTCTATGTTACCAGGATTAAATACTTTATCTGATTCAAAAATAGCATTAATTGAATCTAAAATGCTTGATTGAAAAGTTTTAATGTCGTCTATGACATTAAAAGAAAGAAGAAACCCAAAAATATTTAAGAAAAATCCTAATAGAAAAGTTAGAGTTGTTAAAGGATCTGGGAAAAAACCTGATGATTTAAATAAACTTCTTAAACAATGAGAAGATGCTAATAAAAAAATGTTAGATATTGGTAACATGATTAAAAAAGGTAAAAATCCTTTTGGAAATAACTTTTAAGATGATTGATGATCAAATAAAAATAAACTGATATCCTGGTCATATGAAAAAAGCTACAGATGATATTAATAAAAAAATAAAAGTTGTTGATTTAATTATTGAAGTTGTTGATGCTAGAGGTATTGAATTAACTAGAAATTCAGATTTAGACAAAATGCTTAATAATAAAAAAAAATTAACAATAGCTTTAAAATCTGACTTGACTGATTATAATTTTAAAAATGAAGATAATATTATTTTTGGTAGTATATATGATCATAAATTTAAAAGAAAAATAATTGATAAGTTAACTAATATTTTTAGTGATAAAATTGAAAATTTAAAAAGAAAGGGTTTGATTAATCCTCAATTTTTGATTATGGTTATTGGGATACCTAATGTTGGTAAAAGTTCTTTAATAAACTTTATTTCTGTGAAAAAAAATTTAAAAGTTGAAAATAGAGCTGGTGTCACTAAAAGTCAAGAAACAAGAATTATAAATAAAGTTTTCAGTATTATTGATACTCCTGGTATTTTATTTAAAAGAATAGATGATTATGAAACTGGTTATAAATTAGCTCTTATCAATTGCATTAAAAAAGAAGTTTTACCAATTGAAAAAATATTAGAATATGGTTATAACTTCTTAATTAATAATTATTATGAAAAAATAATGATTTTCTATAATTTAAAAGAAAAAATAAATTTTGATGAATTTCTTATATTTTTTTGTGAAAAATATAACTTTAAAAAAATAAATAATGAATATGATTATACAAGAGCATATGATTTATTTTTTAAACATATTTCTACTAGTGTAATAACTAAAATTAATTTCAATTAGTATAGTTAATTATTTCACTACCACCAAGGCAAATATCATCTCTATATAAAACAGCATGCTGTCCTTCTGAAACCGAGTTTAAAATATTATCTTTTAATTTAATAATAAACTTATCTTTATTAAATTCAATATCACAATTCATGTGTTTTTGTAGATGTCTTGTAATAACTTTAATATTATTAAAGTCTTTAGGAATATCACTTATTCAATTAAAATTAGGACTGACTATAATTTCTTTTACAAAACTATTGCGATATGTTTCTTGTTTAGAAACATATATATAATTTTTTTCAATATCTTTTTTAACTACATAATATTTAGAATTAAAACCACTGAGATTTAAATTTTTATTTTGACCTATAGTATAATAAAATGCTCCATTATGTTCACCTATTTTTTTATTATTTTCAATATCAATAATATAACCTATTTTGGGTTGAATATAATTTGATAGAAAAGATTGAAAATCTCTTTTTCCTATAAAACAAATTCCTGTTGAATCTTTCTTATCTCAAATATTGAATTTATTATTTTTAGCAATTTCTCTAACATCTTTTTTAAAAATATTTGCTAATGGAAAAATTATTTTACTAAGTTGAGTTTGATTTAATTCAGAAAGAAAATAAGTTTGATCTTTTGATTTATCATTTGGTTGTAAAAGATAGAAAATTCCATCTTTTTCTTCAATATTAGCATAATGCCCAGTTGCTAAAAAATCAGCATCAAAATTATCAATTACATAATTTAATAACATTTTAAATTTTATATATTTATTACATAAAATATCAGGATTAGGTGTTATTCCATTTTTATATCCAATTATTAATTTTTCAAAAACTTGATCTCAATATTCTTTTGTGAAACTAACTTTATGTAATTTAATATTCATTTTTTTTGTTATCTCTAGAGCATCAAGATAATCTTGTTTAGAATTACATCCATCTTCATCATTTTGATAATTAAATTCATTATTTATAAAACTATCTCAATTGTCCATAAATATTGCTTCAACATTATTATATTTTTCTTTTAATAAAAAGCAAGCAACAGCAGAATCAACTCCGCCACTTAAGGCTATAATTACTTTTTTTTGTTTCATATATAAATAAAAAGCTTCTTTCAAAGAAGCTTTTTCCCTTTTTTTAAAATTAATTCAATAAAATGATATCTTCAACTCAAATTTCAGCATCAAAAATTTGAATTACATGATCTTTTGAAATTTTTGATTCATCGTCTAAAGAAGAAATAAATTCTAATTTTTTTCAAATTTCTGAAAATTTCTTTTTATCATTTTTATCTAAAAAAGATAAATTGCCAATTGTAGATAGAATATTTTTAATTGGTTTTCCGTCTCTTTTAAGAGTTAAAAACTTGATAATTTTATCCATTAATGTGTTTGCACTAGTTTTAACTGATTCTAAATTTAGTCTTGAAGTTAAAACAGTTGTCGTACTAACTTGTGTAGATGTTATTTGTTCTGGTTCTGAATCTTCATTTGTTATATTATTCTCTTCGATAATTTTAGTTTTTATATCATCTTCAAGATTAATAGTATTAAAATCAGAAGTTCTTATATCTAATTCTTGACCTTCATCATTATCAATAGTATCAATATTTTTTAAATTAATAGTTTTATTTTCTTCAGAGTCTTCAGTTCAAGATGATAAATCATCCATTGCAAAATCCATAGATTCAATTAATTTACTTTTAGAAATAGAGTTATTTTCCTTTAATGCACTAGAATCAAAATTAGGTTCAATAATTTTATCAATATCCAAATCAATAGAAAGAGTATCTGTTAAAGCGTTATTATCATTATCATCTTCCATTAACATTTCAGTAGCTTCTTCAACTAATTTCTTAGTTTCTTCTGCTTCTTTTACTAATCTAACTTCTTCTAATTCAGCTTCTTGTTTTACTTTTTCTTCTTCTAATTTTTTAGTCTTTTCTTTTTCTAATTGAATTTGTTCTAATAAAAGTTGTTTAGTCTTTTCTTTTTCAGCTTTTTCAGCTTGAACTTGTTCTAATAAAAGTTGTTTAGCTTTTTCTTTTTCAGCTTTTTCTTGTTCTTTTAGAAATTTAGCTTCTTCTAATAAAAGTTGTTTAGTCTTTTCTTTTTCAGCTTTTTCTTTAGCTTTTAACAATTTTGCTTCTTCTAATTCAGCTTCTTTTTGTTCTAATAAAAGTTGTTTAGTCTTTTCTTTTTCTAATTGAATTTGTTCTAATAAAAGTTGTTTGTTTTTTTCTTTTTCAGCTTTTTCTTCAGCTAATCTAGTTTCTTCTAATTCAGCTTCTTGTTTTGCTTTTTCTTCAGCTAATCTAGTTTCTTCTAATTCAGCTTCTTGTTTTGCTTTTTCTTCAGCTAATC
>CAMQZA010000016.1 GCA_947039545.1 uncultured Ureaplasma sp.
AATTTGAAGAAGTTGTCAAAAATATTCAACATAAAAATGACTTATTCTATATATCAACAAATAATCAAAAATATGTAGCAAAAAATGTTCTTATTTCAACAGGTGGATTAAGTCATAGAAATACTGGTGCTACTGGTGATGGTTATTATTTATTAAAAGATTTAGATCATGAATTATTAAATACTTATCCAATTGGAAGTTCTTTTATCTTGAAAAATAATCAATTTAAAAATTTAAGTGGAACGTCTTTAAAAAACTCAGTTATGACAGTAAAACTTAATAATAAATTAATTAAATCAGAAACTCATGATTTAATGATTACTCATGTAGGATTGGGTGGACCTTTAATTAGAAGGGTTTCACACTATTTTGATATTAATAATAATTATGATTTTATTTTCTCTTTAATGTCAAATGAAGAATTTGAAACAAACTTTTTAAATAAAAAAGATAAATTAAATAATATTTTTCCTAATTTAACTAAAAAATTAAAAAATTATATTCTAGATGAACTCAACTTAGATCCAGAAAAACAAATAGCTAATCTTCAAAAAAGTGAATATTTAAAACTTAAAGATTTTGTTTTAAACAATAAATTAGATATTTTAGAAACAAGAGGTTTTCTTGATTCTATTTCAACTGGTGGAGGAACAAATATTAAGAACTTTGATACTAAAACATTTGAATCAAAAAAAATTCCTGGTTTATTTGCTATTGGTGAAGTTTTATCAACAGGGGTTTTAACTGGTGGTTTTAATTTAACTATTTGTTTTTCAGAAGCTAAAACTGTTTCTAATGTAATAAATAAAAAGTTTATAAAAACATAGTTTTTATAAACTTTTTCTTACAATATCTATTTCTGATATAAATGTTAAAACTTTTAAATCATTAAATTTTTTTAAATCTTCTTTTATTTTATTAATAAAAATATTTTCAATATTGTGATTTAATTCTAAGATGCAAATATTACTATTAAAAGAATCTAATCAATTATGATATTTCATATCGCATGTAATATATAAATCTACTTTATCCTTAGTTTCATTCATAAAACTAGAACCACTACCACCACAAATTGCTATTGTTTTAATTATTTTTTTTTCAAAATATTTATGATAATTTGCATAATTAATATTTAAAATTTCTGGTAATGTTAATAAAAACGCATCTAATGGTATTTTATTATTTAATTCCCCTTTAAACAAATATTCACTATTTCCTAATCTTTGTATTTTTTCTAAACCTATTTTTTTGCTTAAAATATAATTCATACCTTCATCAGATTTATCAAAACATGTATGCAAGAATAAGATTGCTATTGAATTTTTTTTAAGAAGATCAATTATCTTTTGATTATATTCATTTAATGGATACTTTTCATTATCTAAAAAAATAGGATGATGAGAAATTAGTAAATTAATATTATTTTTTATTGAAAAATTAACTATATCAATACTGATATCTAAGCAAACTAACACTTTATCAATATTGTTATTATGTTCTAAAAATAAACCGCATTGATCAAAATCTTCTTGAGTCTCAATTGGATATTTATGATTTAGTAAATTAATTATCTTTTGAATATTCATTGTATACTTTCTCAATAATTTTTAACTCTTCTTTTAATTTAAAAGAAATTTTATCAGATTGTTTTTTATAATTTTTCTCATATTTAAAATTAATAAATTTTTTAAAATTATCTAAACTTAAGTGATGTTCAATTTTTCCAAAATATATTTCTGAAATACTAAAACAATCAAGAAAATTTTTATTTGTTTTTTTAGCAAGAATAACTTCATATCAAATATTATTATCAACTATTTTATCTTCACTAATAATTTCAAAATTATTTTTTAATAAATACTTTCTCAAATCTAGTGAATTAGTATTAGTTTGGAGAATGAAATTTTCAATAATATTTTCATTATTTTCAATAATATTAATGATTGTTTTTGAACCAAGTCCTGAAATAAAACAATAGTCTATAACAAAATCAAAGTTAATGTTTTTTAATCCATCATTAATAATATTTGTTGTTTTATCTAATAAATTATTTTTAGTTAAATTACTAATGGCTGAATCTAATGGTTTTTTATTAATATCAATATTAATAACATGATTAGCTATTTCTTTTTTAAGTAATAAAACTGATAAATATCCATGATCACAGCCAATATCTATTACATAATTAGCTTTTTTAATAAAATTAGAAAGATAGTCTATTCTTTTATTCATTAATCATTATTATGTGGCATGTATTTTGATAATTTAGAAATTTTAGAAGGATGTTTTAGTTTTCTCAAAGCTTTTGATTCAACTTGTCTTGCTCTTTCTCTTGTAAAATCAAATTTTTTACCTACATCTTCAAGCGTCATAGCTTGATTATATGGTGGTAAAGCATATCTAGCTCTAATTATTTCTTCTTCTTTTTCAGTTAAATATTTCTTAAACATTTCATTTATTTCTTCATTTAAGAACATTTTTTCAGTATGTTTATCTGGAGTTAAAATTTCTGTATCAGAAATAAAGTCAGAGAATTTAGATTCTTCATCACTACCAACTGGTTTATCAAGTGAAACTGGTTCATTATTTAATTTTTTTATTTCAGCTATTTTTTTTGCAGTGAAATGTTGATTTTTTCCTACAGAATTTTTATCCATGTATTCAGCAATTTCTTCAACAGTTGGTTCTCTGCCTAATTCTTGTAACAAAATTCTTTCAGATTTTGTTGTTTTGTTAATAGTTTCCACCATATGAACTGGAACTCTAATCGTTCTAGCTTGATCAGCAATTGCTCTTGTTATTGATTGTCTAATTCATCAAGTAGCATATGTTGAAAATTTATTACCTTTTTCAGGTTCAAATTTTTCAATTGCTTTTGATAAACCTAAAGAACCTTCTTGAATTAAATCATCAATATCAAGACCTTTACCTAGGTATTTTTTTGCTATTGAAGTAACTAATCTTAAATTAGAGTGAATTAATTGATTATTAGCTATTTGTCTTTCTTCAAGATTATCAGATTTTAACATTTGAGAAACTTTTGCTTCTTGTTCTTTTTTTAGAATTTTAGATGAACCTAAATTACTTAAAAATATTTTTATAGCATCACCAGATTTATCAGCGCCGTAATTTGATGTTAAATCATCAACATCATAATCTTCTAAATGATCACTTTTTTGTGCTGCTTTTTTATCTGTTGAAATTTTAATATCAAGACTTTCAAAGAGCTTATAAATAGATTCATATTCTTTTTTACTTAATTTAAATTTAGCTAAATTTCTATCTATTTTAACCTTTTCAATAACATTTAGCATTGGTTTTTTAGCATTTTCAGATTCTTTTATCAATCTAATAACAACATCATAAACAAGATTCTTATTTTTAGAAGTATCTAGACCCATCTCAGAAACACCTAAAGCTAAAGATCTAAAATCATTATCATCTTCAATTGATCTTGTTGCACTTAAATCAGATTGTTTAAATTCTTTAATAAATTTATCTCTTTTTAATTTATTTTTTGATTTGATTTTTGATTTTTCATCTTCAAATTCGACAGTTTCTTCAATAACTTCATCTTCTTCATCATCGTCTAAAATAGATAAATCTAATTCACTATTTTCACTATTAATATCTAATTCTTCAAAATCAACTGAATCATCATCGTCATCTTTTTCATCATCCTCATCATCACTATCATTTTGCGAATCAAGAGAAAAATCATTTTCATTTTCAAAATCTTCTTCAATGTCAATAATTGGTTTTTTATTATTTATATTTTCAATAAAACTATCAATTAATAAATCGTTATCATTCTTTAAATTAAGAAATTCTTTTTCATCTAAAGCGATTGTATTAGATATCATAGTTGTATTTTCATCAAGAGAATCTATAATATTATCATCAAGAACAGTAGTAATATTCACATCAAGAGAGGGTCCATTATCGTCAAGAAATGTTATATTATTTTCAAGAGAAGTTATTGTATTAGAAAATATATCTACATCATTCTTAATATCTTTTTTATTAGATTTAAATTTTGATGTTAGTTTGTTTGTTTTTTTCATGATTGTCCTTATTTATTTAATTTCATATGAATTATTAAATATTTCTATTAAATTTTCACTTATTATTTTGTCACTATACAATGTTGCTATAATATCGTTTTTTTCAACTTTATTACCTGATTTTTTGTTTAAATAAATCCCTGCATCAAAATCTATTTTAGAATCTTTATTTTTTCTACCAGCACCTAATTCTAAATTAACAAGGGCTATTTTTTCAATATCATTGTAATCTATGGTTCCTGACTTAGAAGATTTGATCTCAATACTATTTTTAGGATTATAATCATCAATTATTTTATCTACATTAACTTCACTAATAGAATTGATTCACTTAGTAAATTCCAAATAAGCAGAATTGTCATTAAGAACATTATCAATCATTTTAATAGCTTCTTCTTTTGAAGATGTTATTTTAGTTTCTAATAATACTGAAATTATAAATTCATAAATATTATCTTTTAAATCAATAGCAACGTTTTTATTTTTCAAAAATTCAATCGTTTCAATAATTTCAAGTTTATTTCCAATAGCTCTTCCAAGTGGTTTATTCATATCAGTTAATTTAATTTTTAAATTACGATTAAATTTCTTTGCAACTATTTGCATTTTGTTAGCAATAATATTGCCATGCTCTTTAGTTTTTATTAAAGCTCCATCACCTATTTTTATATCTAAGAAAATATAATCAGAATTAATGATAAATTTTTTAGAAAGAATAGAAGAAATAATCAAACCATCTGTATCAACAGTTCCAGTTACATCTCTAAGAGCATAAATTATTTTATCAGCTGGAACAATGTCATCTGTTTGTTGTAAAAAAATGATTTGATTTTCATTAAATTGTTTCATAATATCATTATTATTTTTATAAAAAGTGTTAGCTTTTATTGAATCTAATTTATCAATTGTTCCACCAGTTAATCCTAAACCTCTTCCTGAAAGTTTAGCAATAGAAAAACCTAATGATCTTAGAATTGGTGTAATAATTAATGATACTTTATCACCAACACCACCAGATGAGTGTTTATCAATTATTAAATTTGTTTTTTTGAATTCTAATTTATTTGAATATTCAATCATATATTTAGTTAAAAAAAATATTTCATCATCAGTTAAACCATTGATATTAAAAGCCATCAATAAAGCTGCTGCTTGATAATCAGGAATAGTTTTATTAATAGTAAATTCTTTAATGAAATAATTTATTTCAATTTCAGATAATTCAATTTTATTTTTTTTATTATTAATAATACTTACTATATTCATTTATATCCTATAAAGAATAATCAAAAATTATTCAAGTAATTCATTAAAATAAAATAACTTATAAAAACATGGTTTTTATAAGTTATTTAACTTAACAAATTATAACATAAAATAAAGGTATATTATTCAACAATTTCGATATTTTCTATCTCAGGAATTTCATCTTGAATTATTGATAATAATCCATCAACATAAGTAACATCAACAAGGTTGCATCCAATACATGAACCTAGTAGTTTTATATGAATAACTTTATTTTCATATTTAACAAATTCAAGATCACCACCGTCTTGATTAATAAATGGTCTCATTGAATCTATAATGTCATTGATTCTATCAATCATATCGTTATTACTCATTACAAACCTCTACTACTGTTACTAAAATATCGCTATTTGGATTATAAACAAACTTTAATCAATTTTTATTTTCTAAATTATAACGATAAATTTCATTGTTATTTGAATAACAAACAAAGAATGAATTACATAATAATTCTCTTGCCTTAGCTAATAAAAGAATTTCGGAATCGATATTGAAAAATGGTTTTAATCTTTCTTTTATTCGATAGATTGCATGGTTTGTAATAATTGTTTTTCTAAAAGTTCTCATCTTATTTCTCTAAAACATTTTCAATAAAGTTTACAAAATTTTTAGAATTTATATGAGGGCAAATTATATCAGCTTTATACTTTAAATTTTTTACATACACATGATACATTTCTGCAACAGAATCTCTTCATTGTTCTAAAATTGAATCTAACTCTCTACCTCTTTCTTTTATATCTCTTTTAATTCTTCTAATTAAACATTCATCAGATTTTTCATCAATAAAAATATTTAAAATTGATTTTGAATTAATTTCATGGTCGTATAATGATAATAAACCTTCAAAGATAATATAATCTATTTCTTTGGTTTTCTCATTACTGTGAATAAGAGCATTGTTTTCATAATCATATTCATTAATTGTTATTGGTTCATTTTTTAATAATTTATCAATATCACTTTTTATTCATTCTCAATCAAAAGACATTGGATGATCAAAGTTGAGATTATTTAATTTTGTTTTTGGTATTAATTCTTTATCTAAATAATATGTATCTTGTGACAAAAGAAGTGGTTTTGATGTTTTTGATAAATGATTAAATAGTTTTTTAGCAAAAGTTGTTTTTCCTGAACCTGAACCACCACAAATGATTATTAATTTTGGCATATTTATAAAAACTCCTAATATCTCTACAATAAATATATTATAATATTGTTGTTATGAAATAATAATATAAGATTTCAATATTATATATTGTTATTATTATAATAATAGTGTAAAATTTATATATTAATTATTGATATTTTAGAAAAGGACAATGTAATGGCAGTACCTAAAAGACGAGTCTCTAAATCAAGAAAAGGGATGAGAAGAAGTCATGATCACTTAGATTTACCAACAGTTGTTGCTTGTAAGAATTGTGGTGAAAGTATTCAACCACATAGAGTTTGTAAAGAATGTGGTTATTATAAAGACAGAAATGTTTTAGAAAAATAATAAATTCAAAATAAATAAAAAAAAGAAGGTTTTAAAACCTTCTTTTTTTTATTTATTATCCTCTTAAATTTAAGTCTTTAATAATTTTACGATATCTTTCAATATCATTATTTTTTAAATAAGTTAAAAGTGATTTTCTTTTAGATACTTTTTGGTGAAGTCCTCTTTTACCAATTGTATCTTTCTTATTTATTTTCATATGTTCAGTTAATGAAACGATTTCAGCTGTTAAAATAGCTACTTGAACTTCTGTTTTACCGCTATCATTAACATCTGCACCGAATTTTTTAATTAAATCTTTTTTATTTTCTGATGATACTGCCATTTTATTCTCCTAAGCATGTTCGTGATAATTTTGCAAATACAAAATTACACATATCAATTTTTATTTTTTTTTGTTTTTATACTAACTCTAAGATAGCTTCTTCAGCATTATCACCGCTTCTTGAACCAAGTTTAAGAACACGAGTATAACCGCCATTTCTATCTTTATATTTATCAGCTAATTCTGTAAATAAACGATTTAAAATAGCACTTGAATCTAGTTTAGATGTTGTTAGTAAGATACTAGCTGCAGCTCTTTTAGCAGCTAAAGTATTTTTCTTTTTTGTCAAAGAAATAATTTTATCAACGTGTCTTTGAGTTTCTTTTGCTTTTGTATGTGTTGTAATAATTTTATTATTAGCTAAAACATCTGAAACTTGTTGACGAATGATCATTTTATTTCTAGCACTTGTTTTACCTTTTTTATTTTGAAAAGACATTTTAGTGAGCTCCTTTTATAATTTATTCTTTTTTTAATTTTAAACCATATTTATTTAATGATTCTATTATATCATTAATTGATTTATTACCAAGATTACGAATTTCTTGAATTTCTTTTAGTGTTTTTTCAGTTAATTCTTGAATTGTGTGAATTTGAAGATGTTTAAGTGCATTATATGCTCTTACTGGTAAATCTAATTCTTCTATTAATACAGATAAAGTAGATTTTCTTTTTTCTTCTCTTTCATTTTTGAAAATAATTTCTTCTTGAATTTTATCATTGATAAACATAATAGGATTTAAATGTTCTATTAAAATTTTTGAACCTAATGATAAAGCATCAGAAGCTAAAATTGATCCATTAGTTGCTAAATCAATTATTAATTTATCATTTAAACCTGATTTAGAATTTTTTTCTTCTTCAACACGATAATTAAAAGTTAATACTGGATTAAAATTTGAATCAACAGAAATAATACCAATAACATTGATACCTTCTTTGTTTTCATTGAAAGAAGTATAACCTCTACCACTTGTTGCATAAATTTCCATATCAAATTTGATATCTTCACTTAATTCACAAATTTTTAGTTTTTCATTAATAATTTTAAAACCCATTGGACAAACTATATCTTCAGCAGTAATAATTCCTTTTGTGTTTTTATTTATTTTTAAAAGAGGTCATTTTTCTAATGGAGTATCCATTAATTCATAATGAGGGAAAATTTCTTCATCTATTTCTAATACTAATTTTTTAATATTTAGAATTATTTCAGTAACATCTTCATAAACACCTTTGATAGATGTAAACTCATGACTAACACCTTCTATTCTAATAGCAAATGGTGCAACTCCTGGAATTGAACTTAAACAAATTCTTCTTAAAGCATTTCCAATAGTTGTTCCCATACCAAGTTCTAATGGAGATATTTCTACATTAATTTTATAATCATTCTCAGCTTTAATTTCTGGTTCTAGATCATATTTTATAAATTGTTTCATATATTTAAAATCTCCTATATTGGTTTTTTTGGTGGTCTACAACCATTATGTGGAACAGGTGTTACATCTCTAATTGCTTTAATTGAGATCCCAGCTGATTCAATACTTCTAATAGCAGTTTCACTACCTGAACCAATTCCATTAACATTAACTGTTACAATCTTAAGACCTAAATCTTTAGAAGTTCTAGCAGCATTAGCAGCAGCTATACCAGCTGAATATGGAGTTTTTTTCTTAGAACCTTTATAACCACTTGAACCTGATGAAGCTCAAGAAATTACGTTTCCTTGTAAATCTGTGATTGAAATAATTGTATTATTTCTTGTCGCATGAATATGAGCAATCCCTTCTGGATTAGTCAGTTTTTTCTTTTTAGCCATTTTAAATCCTATCTACTTTCCATTTTTTTGTTAGCAACAGTTTTTCTAGGACCTTTTCTTGTTCTGGCATTTGTTTTAGTTCTCTGACCTCTAACAGGTAAACCTTTTCTGTGTCTAAGTCCTTGATAACTTCCAATTTCCATAGCAAGTTTAATATTCATTGCAACTTCTCTTCTCAAATCACCTTCGATTTGATATGCTGAAGCTGTTTTTCTAATATTAGCTATATTTTCTTCTGTTAAATTTTTTGATTTTATATTTTCATCAATATTAGCTTCTTTTAAAATCTTTGAAGCTGTTTTTTTTCCAATACCATAAATATATGTTAATGAAATAACAATACGTTTATCGTTTGGAATATCTACACCTAGTATACGTGGCATAAAACTCCTATCCTTGTCTTTGTTTGTGTTTTGGGTTTTTACAAATTACACGAACAACATTTTCTCTTTTAATAATTTTGCAATCATTGCATATTTTCTTTACAGATGCTCTAACTTTCATTATTTACCTCTTTTTTTATATGTATTAATAGCATTTGCACTATTATGTCTGAATGTTATTCTACCTTTAGTTAAGTCATATGGACTTATCTCGATATCAACAATATCACCAGGAAGAATCATTATTTTGTTCACTTTCATTTTTCCTGAAACATGAGCTGAAATAATTTGTTTATTATCAATTAATTCTACTTTGAAATCATTAGCTGAAAAAACATTTATAACTTTTCCTTTTAGAGATATCTTTTCTTCTTTCATAATGCTCCTAATATTTATTTTGTTAAGATTTCATAACCAGTGTCAGTAACTAAAATCATATGTTCTCAATGACATGTTATTTTTTTATTTAATGACATAACTGATCAATTATCTTTTGGGTCGATATAATATTTGTTTGACTTTGTCATAGTCATTGGTTCGATACAAATTACCATTCCGCTAAGCAATTTTTCTTTTTTGAAAAAAGATGATCGGTAATTAGGAATGATCGGGTCCTCATGGATTTTATTACCACATCCATGACCAGTAAAATTCCTAATTAATTCATAACCATTAGCTTCGGTATAATCCTGAACAACACTAGCGATATCACTAGTTAATATTCCAGGTTTTATTATTTCAATTGCTTTCATTAAGCTGTTATAACAAATCTCATTAATTCTTTTTGTTTCAGCAGATGCATTACCAATAATAATAGTAAAAGCAGCATCACAAAAATGATTTTCATATTTAACACCAACATCAAAAGTAACCATATCACCGTCTTTTAAACAGTAATCATTAGGTACCCCGTGGATTAAACAATCATTAACAGAAATGCAAATATTTTTTGGAAAATTTAAATATTTATAAAAAGCAGATGTTCCATTATTTTCTTCAATTGTTTTTTTAGCAATTAAGTCTAATTCATTTAGACTTATTCCAATTTTAACATTTGCAGTAATAGCTTCTCTAACTAATTTTCAAATATCACAAGCTTTTTTAATTAATTCAATATCTTTTTTCGATTTAATTAAATTCATTGATTTTTTCCAAAATTTCTTTAACAATACTATGAACAGAATTTTCAGCATTAATTTCGAAAATTACTTTTTCATAATATTCTAATAAAGGTGCTGTATTTTTGTTATATTCACTTATTCTAGCAGCAACAACATCTTCTTTATCATCAAGTCTTGATGATAAAGAAGATTGACAATAATCACAAATATCTTCTTTAATTGTTGGCATGAAAAATTTATTGAAAGATTTTTTACATTTAAGACAATTTTGTCTACCAACAATACGTTTGATTAAAACTGAGTTATCAATTATAAATGATACCACTAAATCAACATTAATAATGTTTTTTAAGTATTCAGCTTGATTAACTGTTCTAGGATATCCATCAAGAATTAATCCAACATCATTTTCTATTGTTTCTTTAATTGCTTTTTCAGCTAATTTATTAGTAATTTCATCACTAATTAAAATACCTGAATTCATTATTTTTTGAATTTCAATTGATAATGGATCTGTTTGATCTTTAGTTTTTCTAAATAAATCACCAGTTGATATTGTTACATATTTTAATTTTTCACTAACTAAATCAGCAATTGTTCCTTTTCCAGAACCTGGTGGTCCTAAGAAAAGTATTTTTATTTTTTTATTTTTTATCATAATGAGTCCTCAATTGCATTAACTGTTTTTGTTTCTTGTTGTATTGTTCTTCTTTTTGATACATATGAAGATGTTGTTGCTGTTGCTTTAATTGAATCTCAAAATTCAAGTGTTATAGAAACAATAATAATAATAGCTGTTCCACCAAGAGCAGAATTTGAACTTATAACATCATTAGTAATCATACTAGCTGCATATGGAAGTGCTGAAATAAAAGCTAAAAATGGGCTACCTATTCAATTAATTCTAAAAAGAATTTTAGTAATATAAGCATCAGTAGGTTTTCCAACTTGAATACCTGGAATATATTTTCCAGATTTCTTAAATTGTTCACTTATCTTTCCGGGATTCAATTGAATGTATGAATAAAAGAAAGTGAATAAAATAATTAAGATAATATAGATGACTAACCCTACTGGTGTTGTTAATTCTAAATAATTTGAAACAAAGATACTAAATGGATTACTAACATCATTAATAATACTAGTAATAGTACTTGGAATTGTTAATAATGCTGAAGCAAAAATAACAGGAATAACACCCGCACTTGTTAATTTTATTGGTAAATATGGTAACTCTGTTAAATTAGTAATTAATCCTTCTCCTGTTTGTTGAATTGGGATCTTTCTAGTTGAACCTGTTATAAAAACTACAGCGCTTAATAACAACATATAAAATAAAATATAAACAATAAAAGCAATAATGCTATCAATTTTACCTTGACCTAATTCAAGTGAAATACTTTGAAAAGTCGAAATAAAACCATTAATAAATGATGAAAGAATACCTGAAAGAATTATTAAACTAATCCCATTACCAACACCTCTTTTAGTTATTAAATCTCCTAAAAAAATTGCAATAAAAGTTCCAGCAGTCATAACTGTTAAATAAAAGAAAGTAAAGAATGGTGTTAATTCAGTTTCACCATTTGGTCCAGAGAACTGAAATATTCCACTTGATAATGCAAATTGAAGAATTGAAAAAGATTGTAAATAGGCTAATGGTAATGTAAATATTCTAGTTCAAGATTCAACTCTTTTTCTTCCTCTTTCACCATCATGCTTAATCATTCTATAAATTGGTGGAACTAATTCAGATGACAATATTTGAAAAATAATTTGAGAAGTTATATATGGTGATATACCAATAGCAAAAAGAGAAGCTGAACCAAGTCCCCCCCCACCTAATAAACTAATCATTTCAAGAAAACTATTACCAGTTATTCCATTTTCTGAAACTGTAATAAAAGGTAAAGTTGTATTTGCAATAAAAACAAAAACACATAAAATAATAAGAGTAATAAATATAGAAATAAGGGCATTCTTATTTTTAAGAAGTCCCTTGATTACTTTAATATTATTATTTCCTGTAAATTGTTTATTTTCAATCATTTTAATCCCGATGAATAACTAATTAAAATTATATGATATTAATTTTTCCGCCGGCTTTTTTAATCGCTTCTTCAGCTTGTTTTGAAATCTTTTGAATTTTTACAACAAACTTTTTTTCGATAGTAGCGTTACCAATTAATTTAATAGGATAATGATTATCACTAATCATTCTAATTTTTAATAGCGAATCATAATCAATATCAGTAATTTTTAATTTATTAAGATCTTTGATATTAATAACATTATAATTATTTCTGAAATTATAATTATTGAAACCAACTTTTGGTAATCTTCTATATAAAGGTGTTTGCCCACCTTCAAAACCTAATCTAACATGACCAGATTTACGAGCTTTTTGACCATCTTGACCTCTACCAGAAGTTTTTCCCATTCCAGATCCATGACCTCTACCTACTCTTTTAGGTTTGTGATTTCTTGAATTTGGAGTATAGCTTAAATTATGTAATTCCATAAGTTCCCTCTTTTTTTTAAAAAATTATTTACTTCTTAGTTTTTGAACATCACTTGGTGTTAACTGACTTGTTAATCCATTTATTGTTGCTCTAATAACATTGATTGGTGTATTTGAACCTTGTGATTTAGTATAAATATCATGATATCCTGCTAACTCAACAACAGCTCTAACAGCTCCACCAGCAATAATTCCAGTACCTCTTGGTGCTGGTTTTATTAAAACTTTACCTGCACCATGTTTACCAATATTTTCATGGAAAAGTGTTCCATTTTTAGTAATTTTAACATCAAAAATATTTGATGCAGCATTTTTAATTGCTTTTTGAATTGCATCTGGAACTTCAATTGATTTACCCATTCCAAAACCAATTTGTCCTTTTTTATTTCCAATAACAACAAGTACGCTAAATCTCATTGATCTACCACCTTTTGTTGTTTTTGAAATTCTTTTAACTTGAACAACTTTTTCTTCAAAACCTGGAGGTGTTAAAGATTGTTTTTTATTAAAAGAAGGTTTTTTAGTAGATTTAACAAATTTTTTAGAATCTGATTTATCTATTATTTTAGAATCATCATTTTTTTCAATATTTTTTTCATTTAAATTAATATCATCAAGTTTAATTTCTTTTTTTTCAATTATTTCATTCATCATATACCTTAAAATTTCAATCCATTTTCTCTTGCAGCATCTGCTAAAGCAGCTATTCTACCATGATAAAGTGATCCGCCTCTATCAAAAGAAACTTCTGTTACTTTTGCTTTTAAAGCTTTTTTAGCAATATCAGCACCAACTTTTTTACAATTTTCTTTATTGCCATTCTTCAATTTTAAAGAAACTGAAGAACTAGAAGTAATTGTTATTCCTTTTTCTGTATCAATTAATTGAACAAAAATATGAGCATTAGTTTTAGTAACTAATAAACGAAGTTTTGGGTTATCAATTTTTTTAATTCTATTAAGAGTTCTTTTTTGTCTTAATAATCTTTGCTTATTACGATCAATATTTGTTTGTTTCATATTTTTTTTCCTTGATACTATTTATCAGCTGTTTTTCCAGCTTTTCTAATAATTTGTTCGCCTTTATATAAAACACCTTTACCTTTATAAGGTTCAGGTTTTCTATATGCTCTTATAATTGCAGCAAATTGACCTAAGTTCTCCTTAGAATTACTAGTAATAATAATTTCTGTTGGAGTTGGGGTTTCAATTTTAATATCTTTTGGGATATCTAATATTACAGGGTGAGAAAAACCTAATGTTAAAGTTAATTTATCATTTTCAACTTTAGCTTTATAACCAACACCTTTAAGAACTAATTCTTTTTTAAAACCAATAGAAACACCTATTATTGCATTATTTAAATTAGCATTAACTGTTCCGTGGAACATTTTTGATTGTTTAAGTTCATTTTTTCTTTTAATAGTTATTGAATTATTTTCTTTTGATAATTCAATAACACTTTTTGGATAATTAACAACTAATTTACCATTAGGTCCGCTAATGTTGATTAAATCTTTTTCAATATTTACTTCAACGTTATTTGGAATTGTTAAAACTCTATTACCTATTCTTGACATATATAATTACCTTATTATCAAACATAAGCGATAACTTCACCGCCCATGTTTTCCTTTCTAGCTTGTTTATCAGTCATAATACCATTAGAAGTTGATATTAAAGCTATTCCTAAGCCATTCAATACTTTTGGTAGTTTAGTAGTTTCTGAATATATTCTCAATCCTGGTTTCGATATTTGTCTCAAACCATGAATTGCTGAAGTTTTATCTTTATATTTTAAGCTAATATTAACAAAAGATTTGTTTGTTTGTTTATCTTCTTCAATAATAAAATCAGTAATAAAACCTTCGTCTTTTAAAACTTGTAAAATAGCTATTTTAGGTTTTGAAGTTGGTATAGTTACTATTTTTTTGTGTGCTTTTTTAGCATTTCTTATTTTAGTTAATAATTCTGATATTGGATCATGCATTTTAAATTTCTCCTATAGCTTCTTATCAAGAAGCTTTCTTAATACCTGGGATAGCGCCTTTATATGCTAAATCTCTAAAGCATAAACGGCAAAGACCAAATTTTCTCATAACAGCATGTGTTCTTCCGCATCTAGCACATCTTGTATAATTTCTAACTTGGAATTTACTTCCTCTTTTTTGTTTTTCAATTAATGATTTTTTAGCCATAAATTAACTTTCTTTTCTTTTCTTAAATGGTGCACCAAGTTTTCTTAGAAGACTTTCAGCTTGTAAATCATCATTAGTTGATGTTACAAACGTTACATCAAAACCTCTAATTGATTTAATATCATCATAATTAATTTGCGGGAATATGATTTGCTCTTTAATACCCATAGTATAATTCCCTCTACCATCAAAAGAAGTAATAGGAATTCCTCTAAAATCACGAACTCTTGGTAAAGCTATATTAAATAATAAGTCAACAAAGTTTCACATTTTTTCATCTCTTAATGTAACTTTGACACCAATTGCTTGGCCTTGTCTTAGTTTGTATGTAGCTATTGATTTCTTTGATTTTGTAATTAAAGGCTTTTGGCCAGAAATTAATTCAAGTTCTTTTGAAGCTAATTCAATATTCTTAGCATCTTGAGCAGCTTCACCAACACCTGAGTTAATAATAATTTTTTCTAATTTAGGAATTTCCATAACAGAAGATAAATTAAATTCTTTTTGCAGTGCAGGTGCTATTTCTTTTTTATATTTTATTTTAATATTATTCATATATGTCCCTATTACTTAGTTTTTACTGTGAAATTATGGCCACTAGTTTTTGCTATTCTGCTTTTGTTACCATTTTTATCAATTTCAAATTTAACTTTTGTTATTGATGATTTTTTTGATTTTGGATCTATTAGTGCTAATTTACAAAGTCTAATTGGAGCGTCTTTTTGAATAATTCCAGATTCTTCTTGATTAGGACCTGCTTTTTTATGCATTTTAACTTTATTTACATTTTCAACAATAGCTGTTTGTTCTTTTGGAAAAACAGTTAAAACAACACCTTCAGCATTTTTATGTTTACCTGAAATAACTCTAACTTTATCGCCCTTTAAAATTCTATTCATATTATTATAATCTTTCTATAAAACTTCTGGAGCTAGGGAAACAATTTTATTGTATCCTCTATCTCTTAATTCACGAGCAACTGGTCCAAAAATACGTGTTCCTCTTGGGTTTTTATCTTCCTTGATCAAAACACAAGCATTTTCATCAAATTTTAAAACTGCTCCATTATTTCTCTTAACGCCTTTTTTACTTCTTACTAAAACTGCTTTAAAAATTTGACCTTTTACAACATTTGAATTAGGTGCGCATTTTTTAACAGAAACAACAATAGTATCACCGATAAAAGCATATCTTCTTTTAGAACCACCTAAAACTTTAATAATTCCAACTTCTTTAGCACCAGAATTATCTGCTACTTTTAGTCTTGTCATATGTTGAACCATATTATTTCTCCTTTGTAATTATTAAGCAATTATTTTGCTTTTTCTAATACTTTATTTAATCGATAATTTTTTGTCTTAGAAAGAGGTCTTGTTTCGATTATTTCTACTTTATCGTTAACTTTAGCTTCTTCTTTTTCATCATGTACATGATATTTTTTATGAAAAATAACTAACTTTTTATATAAAGGGTGTTTTTGTTTTCTTTCAACACTAACAACAATTGTTTTTTGCATTTTATCACTAACAACAATACCAGCAAAAGTTTTTCTTTGATTTCTTTCGGTTTCTTTAATATTATTCATTGATTAAATTCCTTTATTTTTAGCTTTATTAATTTTCTTAGCTACTTTTTCAACAATTGTTTCTTTAGTTGCTTTTTCAACTTTAGCTATTTTTTCAACAGCTGGTTTTTTAGTTACTTTAGTTGCTTTTTCAACTTTAGCTATTTTTTCAACAGCTGGTTTTTTAGTTACTTTTTCAACTTTAGCTATTTTTTCAACAGCTGGTTTTTTAATTACTTTAGTTTC
>CAMQZA010000017.1 GCA_947039545.1 uncultured Ureaplasma sp.
TTTTATCTTTAGAATCTTTTTCTTTAGATTTATCTTTTTTATCTTTAGAATCTTTAGATTTATCTTTTTCAGAACCAGAACCAGATCCATTTGCATTTTTACGATAAACTAAAAATCCAGTAAGAGCTCCAGCTATTAATAAAAGAACACCAGCCCCAATACCTGCAATCATATAAATATTATTCATATTATCAAAAAATCCTGGAGGAGTTGGAGGAGGAATCGGAATATCCCCTTCTACTATATTTAAATTACCTTCAGTAGTACCTCAAGCAATAGCATTAGCCGGTGTTATATTTGTACTATATGTTAGATTAATTTTACTATCTCCAACTCCAGTAATACCAGTTGTTCCAGCAAAAGCACCATTACCAATACTTGTTGCACCAAATGCAGAAATAGAAGTTAAAGAACTTGCACCATTAAAAGCATCAGCTTGAATATCATTAACTGTCATTGGCAATGATATAGAAGTTATTTCAGTATTGTCTTTAAAAGCATTAAATTGAATAACAGTTGCACCAGTAAAATCAGATTCAACTAAAATACCATCTCAAGGATTAGCAATCGTTGATAGTTCTTTTTTATGATTAATTAAATCAGTAACAAAAGCTTTGTTAATAATTCCATTTTCAGGAACTGAAGGTTTCACTGGAGTATTTGCAATTGATAATTTATCAAAAGTAGTTCCTCAAGTATTAGCTTCACTTGGTTTTATATTTTCACCAAATGTTAATTTAATTCCTTCATTAACTATTGCTGTTGTTCCAGCAAAAGCATTAGCACCAATACTTGTTACATTAAGTGCAGAAATAGTAGTTAAAGAACTTGTTCCATTAAAAGCATCAGCACCAATCAATGTAATTGTTTCTGGTAAAATTATTGAAGTTATTTCAGTTCTATCTTTAAAAGCTCCAACAGCAATACTAGTCGCACCAGTAAAATCAGTAGCAACTAAATCACCATCTCAAGGATTAGCAACTGTTGCTGTAGCATCTTTATAAAGAATTAATTCATTAACAAAAACAGATGTTATCTCTGTAGGAATTACAGGAGGTTTTAGCGCTGTTATCTTTAAATTAGCAAGAGTAGTCCCTCAAATATCAGCATTAGCTTGAGTAGCTTTTATATTTTCACTTTCTGTTAATTGAATTCCTTCAGCTAACATACTTGTTGTTCCAGTAAAAGCACCAGCCTCAATACTTGTAACACCAAATGCAGAAACAGTAGTTAAAGCAGTTGATCCATTAAAAGCATCAACACCAATTGATTTAACTGTATCTGGTAAAGTTATTGATTTAACTTGAGTATTATTTTTAAAAGCACCAGCAGCAACACTAGTTGCATTAGTAAAATCAGCATCAACTAAATCACCATCTCAAGCAACAGTACTTGCTAATAGAGAAATTTTATATTCAATTAATTTATCAACAAATGCTTTATCAATAATTTTTGGAACCGGTGGATTAGCTGGAGAATTAGCAATTGATAATTTTTCAATATCAGTTCCTCAAGCAGTAGCATTACCTAGTTTTATATCTTTGCTATATGTTAATTTAATTCCTTCAGCTAACATACTTGTTGTCCCAGTAAAAGCATTAGCACCAATACTTGTTGCATTAAGTGCAGAAACAGTAGTTAAAGAACTCGCTCCGTTAAAAGCATTAGCACCAATTGATGTAATTGCTTCTGGTAATGTTATTGAATTCACATCAGCTATATTTTGAAAAGCTCCAGCAGCAACACTAGTTGCATTAGTAAAATCATCAGCAACTAAAATACCATCTCAAGGATTAGCAGTTGGTAGCATAGATTTTTTATAAGTAATTAATTGATTAACAAATTCATTAGTAATAATTTCTGGAACAATTGGATTAGTTGGTAGATTACTAATTTCTAATTTAGTCTCATCAGTAATTCCTCAATAAAGAGCATTTGGTAATTTTATATTTTCACTATATGTTAATTTAATTCCTTTAGCACCTAAAAGAGTCATTCCTTTAAAAGCATCAGCGCCAATTGATAAAACTGTATCTGGTAAAGTTATTATTCTAATTTCAGCATTATCTTGAAAAGCTCCATCAGCAACACTAGTTGCACCAGTAAAATCAGTAGCAGATAAAACATTAGTTCAAGGAAATGAAGTTGAAAAAGATGCTTTTTTGTATTCAATTAATTTATCAACAAATGCTTTATCAATAATTTTTGGAACTGGTGGATTAGTTGGAAAATTAGCAATTGAAAAGAAACTCTTATCAAGTCCTCATGCAGAAGCATTTGCATATTTTATATTTTCACTATATGTTAATTTAATTCCTTCAGGTAAGATACCTAACATTTGATTAAAAGCACCACGACCAATACTTTTTATATTAAGTAATTCAATAGTAGTTAAAGATGTTGATCCACTAAAAGCATTAATACCAATAGATATTACATTAGGTATGCTTATATTAGTTAAACCTACAGTACCAGAAAAAGCTGAAGCACCAATATCTGTTACACCAAGTGCAGATAAAGTAGTTAAATTAATAGCTCCAGTAAAAGAAACAGGTTCTATTTTTTTAACTGTTTCTGGTAAAACTATTGAAGTTATTTCAACATTATCTTTAAAAGCTTCAGTATCAACACTAGTTGCACTAATAAAATCAAGTGCATTAAAAGAACCATCTCAAGTAGAACCAATATCTGCTGCTGTATATTTTTCATATTTAATTAATTTATCAACAAATTCTTTAGTAATAATTCCATCTGCAGGAACCGGTGGTTTAGGTAGTTTTATTATATTTAATTTATCAGGAGTTGTTCCTCAAAGAGTAGCATTAGCTATTTTTATATTTTCAGATTCTACTAATTTAATTCCACGCTGAGCTATAGTAGTTGTGTCTTTAAAAGCATCAGCCCCCATACTAGTTACACCTAGAGCAGTAACATTAGTTAATACCGTATTACCTCTAATTCTTGCAAATGCTGCACTTCCGATTTCTACTACTGATTCTGGCAAAGTCACTGAAGTTATTTGATTTAATCTTTCTGAAAAAGCACTAGCTTGAACTTTGATTGCACCAGTAAAATCAGATTCAACTAAAATACCATCTCAAGTAACACCAGGATTTTCTAAAACTTTCTGATGAACTAAGTCACCAACAAATTTAGATGTAATTGTTTTTTCAAGTAGTACTGGAGCTTTAGTTTCCATTTTAACCATTGAATTGTTTTCATTTAAAATTACATTAGAATTACTTACTAAAGTAGTTCCTATTAAAATTGGAGTAGCAACAACTCCTAATGTAATTATTTTTGACAAAATATTTTTTTTCATTATTTGGTATCCTTAAAGATTAATTATCTTATTAATATGTATTTAATCAATTATATATCAAAAAAAATAAAAAAATTATAATGAACTTAAAAAAGCTACTTATAATTTTTTTATTCTTATCTAATATTTTTTAGATTTTATTCTAATTAGATTTATTTTCTTTTTTTATTATAAATTAGAAATCCAATAATAATTGCATTAATTAATAAAAGACCACCATCAACACCAGCAATAATATAAATATTATTGATATTATCAAAAATAAAGTTCTAGGTTGAGTAATTATATTTAAGAGCTTTTTTCACTGTTTTAATGTCTTATATTTTTATATTATAATCAATATAAAAAAAGATTATTTATTTAATTTTCAACATCTTTCATTTCTTCTTCAATTTTTATAATATAAGCTTCTAACTTCTCAATATCATTTGTAATTTTAGATTTTCTATTTACTTCATATTTAATTTTTTGATCATGTTTAGATTCATTTTTCATTTCTTGTTCAATTTGAAAACGTTTGATTGCTTCTTCTTTAGCTTCTTCTCTCATTTCTTGTTCAAGTTGAAAACGTTTAATTGCTTCTTCTTTAGCTTCTTCTCTAATTTCTTGTTCAATTTGAAAACGTTTGATTGCTTCTTCTTTAGCTTCTTCTCTAATTTCTTTTTCAATTTGAAAACGTTTTATAGCTTCTTGCTTAGCTTCTTTTTTCATTTCTTGTTCAATTTGAAAACGTTTGATCGCTTCTTCTTTAGCTTCATTTTTTATTTTTAATTTAGCTTCTTTTGTTATTATATATTTTCTAATTGATATCATTCTATATTTGTTTTCTCATAATAAATTAAAACTCCAGTAATTAATTATAACAATTACTAAAAGTATATAAGTGTCAATTAAATTAATTATATATTGAAAAACAAAATAGTAATTAATATGATTATTTTCAGCAAATGTATAGATTTTATTTCTTTATTATCTTGAAAAGCACCAATAGTAACATAAGTTACATTAATAAAATCATTAGCAATTAAAACACCAATTCAAATTTTACCATTTTTACTATAAATTTTTTATGAGTAATTAATTTATTAGTAAAAAATTTATTAATAAGATCATGAAAAAGAATTAATGGTTGAATGGTTTAAGTTTTATCTTTGGTTATTAAATGATTTTTTAAAGTGTATTATAATTATTCATTAAAAAATTCATACTTAAAATTTAAAGATAATAATTTCTAATACAAGTATTTTATTTATTTGATTTTTTAGCGTCTTTAATTCTTTGTTCAATTTTTAAACGTCTAATTGCTTCATCTCTAGCTTCATCTTTCATTTTTATTTTAGCTTCTTTTTCTTCAGAATCAGAGCCATTTGCATTTTTACGATAAAGTAAAAATCCAGTAATACCTCCAGCTATTAATAAAAGAACACCAGCACCAATACCTGCAATCATATAAATATTATTTACATCATCAAAAAATCCACTTCCGGCTATTATTATATCTAAACTTGTATTATTAGGAAGACCTCAAAGTTCAAATTGATCAATAGTTATATTTGCACTTTGAGTTAATTTAATTCCTTTATTAGCTATTGATGTCGTTCCACTAAAAGCATTAGCACCAATACTTGTTACACCAAGTGCAGAAATAGAAGTTAAAGAACTTGCACGATCAAAAGCATTAGCACCAATTGATATAACTGTTGTTGGTAATATTATTGATTTTACATCCATTTTTTGTTCAAAAGCACCATCATCTACACTAGTTGCACCAATAAAATCAGATTCAACCAAAGAACCATCTCAAGGAGCATGAGTTGATGATATAGCATTTTTATAAATAATTAATTGATTAACAAATTGAGGAGTAATAATACCTCCATGAACTTCTGGTTTAATTGAAGGATCACCAATAATATTTAATTTATCAATAACAGTACCTCAAACAGTAGCATTATCATTTTTTATATTTTCACTATATGTTAATTTAATTCCTTTTTCAACTATAGATGTTGTCCCAATAAAAGCATCAGCACCAATACTAGTTACACCAAGTGCAGAAATAGAAGTTAAAGAACTTGCACCATCAAAAGCATTAGCACCAATTGATTTAACTGATGTTGGTAAAGTTATTGAATTTATTTTAGTATTTCTTTGAAAAGCATTAGCACTAATTTCTGTCGCAGAAGAAAAATCATCAGAAAGTAAGTCTAGTTTTGGAAAAACCTCACCTAGAATTAAAGATTCTTTATATTTTATTAAATCAGTAATAAATCTTTGATCAATAATTGATCCTTCTGGTTTTTGTGGATGCCCTATTATATCAACTTTATCAACAGTAGTTCCTCATCTACTAACATTACCAAGTTTTACTGTAGTAGAATATTTTAATTTAATTCCACCAGCAATGATTCCATCTGTTCCATTAAAAGCACCACTAATAATTCAATTTGCACCAAGTGCAGAGATAGTAGTTAAATTAGTTGTACCAACAAAAGCATTAAGCTGAATTGTTGCAACTGTTGTTGGTAAAGTTATTGAAGTTATTTTTGTTTGATTTTTAAAAGCATCAGGAGCAACACTAATTGTAGGTTCGATTTCATTTTTAAAATCAGATTCAACTAAAATACCATCTCAAGTACTTCCAATTTCTACTAGAGATTCTTTATAAGCAACTAATTCATTAACAAATTTAGGACTAATCCTACCAGATGATACTACTGGTGGTGAAAGTTTTTGCTTTTTTATATCTAAATTTGTAATCAATAAATCACTATTATTTGCGATTGTATTAGAATTAGCAATTAAAGCTGTTCCTACTAAAATTGGAGTAGTTATAACTCCTAATATAAGTGCTTTTGATAAAATATTTTTTTTATAATTATTTTTCATTCTTATTTTGTCTTTTCTTAATATTTATAATAATGTTTTTATATATTATAAATTGATTTAAATCATTATTATTATTTTAATTTATATTTGATTTGTATTTATGATTTTAATCATAATAATTATTCATAAATACTTTAATAATAAGTTATTTATATCAAATATATGTTTGTTATGATTAGATTTATATTCACTTTTTTTAATTTAATTTGACTACTTGTATTCAAATAAAATAATTATCAATATTTTTATTGATAAGAATATTGGTTATACAAATCTATTTTTATTTAAACTTTGATCAAAATTACTAGTTAAAAATACTACTAATATTATAGTAGTAGATATTAATAAAAATATTTTTAATTAATTATATCTATTAGATTTTTAATTACTTTTTTTAAATAAATAGATTTTATTTATTTGATTTTTTAGCATCTTTAAGTCTTTGTTCAATTTTTAAACGTCTAATTGCTTCATCTCTAGCTTCATCTTTTATTTTTAATTTAGTTTCTTTTTCATCAGAATCTGATCCATTTGCATTTTTACGATAAATTAAAAATCCAGTAAGACCTGCAGCTATTAATAAAAGAATACCAGCACCAATACCAGCAATCATATAAATATTATTTACATCATCGAAAAACCCACCTCCAGTTATTGGAGTAGTTATTATATCTAAACTTGTTTCACTAGTAAGACCTCAAGCTAAAAATTTATCCGAAGTTATATTTGCACTTTCTGTTAATTTAATTCCTTTATCACCTAAAGAAAGCATTCCAGAAAAAGCATTAGCACCAATACTTGTAACACCAAGTGCAGAGATAGTAGTTAAATTAGTTGCACCATTAAAAGCAAATTCACCAATTGATGTAACTGATCTTGGTAAAACTATTGATTTGACAGGACTTTTATTTTCAAAAGCAACATTAGCAACACTAGTTGCACCAACAAAATCAGATTCAACTAAAGAACCATTTCAAGGAGCACGAGTTGATGATATAGAATTTTTATAAATAATTAATTCATCAACAAATTCAGGAGTAATAATACCATTTTGAATAACTGGTGGAATAATTTCACCTTCTATTATATCTAAACTTATATCACTATTAAGTCCTCAAGTTGCAAATTTATCAACAGTTATATTTGTACTTTTTCTTAATTTAATTCCTTTTTCAACTATAGATATTGTTTCACTAAAAGCATTAGCACCAATACTTGTAACACCAAGTGCTGAGATAGTTTTTAAATTAAGTGCTCCATCAAAAGCATTAGCACCAATTGATATAACCGATGTTGGTAATATTATTGAAGTAATTTCAGTATTATATTGAAAAGCATTAGGTGCAACACTAGTTGCATTAACAAAATCATCAGCAACTAAAGAACCATTTCAAAGGTTTAAATCTGATGACATATAATATTTATATTCAATTAATTTATCAACAAATTCAGCATTAATAGCTAGAGGTACTGTTGGTTTAATTGGAGAATTAGTAATTGATAAATTATCAATAACAGTTCCTCATAAAATAGCATTAGCCGGTTTTATATTTGTACTGTATGTTAATTTAATTCCATTAGGAATTATAGATGTTGTTCCATCAAAAGTATTTTCACCAATAGTTTTTACACCAAGTGCTGAGATAGTAGTTAAATTAAATGCTCCACTAAAAGCATTAGCACCAATTGATATAACTGATGTTGGTAATATTATTGAAGTAATTTCAATATTATCTTGAAAAGCATTAACAGCAATACTATTTGCACCAACAAAATCAGATTCAACTAAAGAACCATTTCAATTAGTTATTGTCTCTTTTTTATAAATAATTAATTGATTAACAAATTCAGGAGTAATAATACCTCCAGGAACTTCTGGTTTAATTGAAGGAGCACCAATAATATTTAATTTATCAATAACAGTACCTCAAACAGTAGCATTATCATTTTTTATATTTTCACTATATGTTAATTTAATTCCTTTATCACCTAAAGAAAGCATTCCAGAAAAAGCATTAGCACCAATACTTGTAACACCAAGTGCAGAAATAGTTGTTAATTTACTAGCACCATTAAAAGCATTAGCACCAATTGATTTAACTGTATCTGGTAAAGTTATTGAAGTGATTTCAGTTATATTTTGAAAAGTTCCAGCAGCAACACTAGTTACATCAATAAAATCTGCTTCAACTAAAATACCGTCTCAAGGATTAGTACTTGGTGACATAGATATTTTATAAGCAATTAATTCATTAATAAAAGCAGCAGTAATAACTTTAGGAACCAATGGATTATTTGGACTATTTTTAATTAAATATTTATCAGTATTATTATTCCCTCAATTTGAAATATTACCTGGTTTTATATTTTGACTATATGTTAATTTAATTCCATCATTAGTTATGCTTCTTGTTCCACTAAAAGCATTATTACCGATACTTGTAACACCAAGTGCAGATAAAGTAGCTAAATTAGCTGCTCCACTAAAAGCATTAGCACCAATTGATGTAATTGATGTTTGTAAAACTATTGATTTAACTTGAGTATTATTTTGAAAAGCACCATCAGCAACAGTATGCGGATTATTTACATGATCATAAAAATCAGAAACAACTAAAGAACCATCTCAACCAGGTATTGTTAATTTTTTATGAGCAACTAACTTATCAATAAATTCCTTACTAATAATTTTATCTCTAGGAATTATTGGAGGATCTGGTAGTACTGGAGCTGTAGAAAAATTAAATTTATCTGGATAATTATATCCTCAACGAGAAATATAAAGTGGTTTTATATTTATACTATCTGTTAATTTAATTCCACCAGTAAATATTCTTCCGGTCATTCCTTTAAAAGCATCATTATAAATATTTGTAACACCAAGTGCTTGAATACTAGATATACTACTATTATTATTAAAAGCATTTGATTCTAATTCTGTAACTGAGTTTGGTAAAAATATTGCATTTACATCATTAGCTGTGGAAAAAGCATTATTACCAACAACCTTTGCACCATCAAAATCAGCTGCATATAAATATCCACTTCATTCAGGTATTGTTGCTTTTTTATAAGCAATTAATTCTCCAACAAATTCTTTATTAATTCGATTATTTCACATTGTTGGAGGAGAAATATTTTTGCTTATAATGTTTGAAGAACTACTATTTGCATTTATATTTGAAGTACTAATTAAAGTAGTTCCTACTAAAATAGGAGTGGCAATAATTCCTAATGTAAGTACTTTTGATAAAATATTTTTCTTCATTATTTATATCCTTAAAGGTTAATTATTATATTTTTTTTATATATATCTATACATTATAATATATATAAAAAAAATATATACAATTGAAAATTTCTTTAAAATTGCAGATATTTTTAAATCATTATTTGTTTACGTTTTTAATTCTTTAACGTCTAATTATTTCATCTTCTTTTTAATCATAATCAGATTCAGATTCATCATTTGATTTTTTATGATGGATTAAAATTCCAGTAACAATTCCAATGATTATTAAAAGAAGACCACCACCAGCACCAGCAACAATATAAATATTATTTATATTGTCAAAAAATCCAGGCTCAGACGGAAGTGATATATTTAATTTTTCAACATCAATCCCTCAATTAACAGCTTGATCAAGATTTATATTTTCACTTTCTATTAATTTAATTCCGTCATTGGACATTTTTGTCATTCCAGCAAAAGCATTATTACCAATGCTTGTTGCCCCAAGTGCAGAGATAGTAGTTAAATTACTAGCTCCTTGAAAAGCATTAGCACCAATTTTTATAAGTGATAATGGTAAATTTATTGAAGTTACTTCATTATTATTTTGAAAAGCACCAGCAGCAATACTAGTTCCATTAGTTAAATCACTTTCAATTAAAGAACCATTTCAATTAGTTATTGTTTCTTTTTTATAAACGATTAATTCACCAATAAATCCAGAAGTAATAATACCATTAGGTGGAATTATTGGAGGTAGTATTATTCCAGCTGTTATATCTAATTTTTCAGCCGTAGTACCTCAAATAGAAGCTTTAGAAATATTTATATTTGTACTTTTTGTTAATTTAATTCCACTATTAGACATTTTTGTCATTCCAGCAAAAGCATTATTACCAATACTTGTTGCACCAAGTGCAGAAATATTAGTTAAATTTATTGCTCCACTAAAAGCATTATCTTTAATTAATCTAATTGATAATGGTAAATTTATTGAATTCACTTCATTATTATTTTTAAAAGCTCCATCAGCAATACTAATTGCATTAGTAAAATCACTTTCAATTAAAGAACCATCTCAATTAGTTATTATCTGTTTTTTATAAACGATTAATTGTTTAACAAATCAAGAAGTAATAATACCATCACCTGGAACTATTGGTTGGATAACTTCATTTGTTATATCTAATTGTTCAACAGTAGTACCTCAATCAGAAGCTTTAGAAACATTTATATTTTCATTATATGTTAATTTTATTCCACCATTAGTTATTGATTTTGTTCCAGTAAAAGCTCCATTACCAATAGTTGTTGCACCAAGTGCAGAGATAGTAGTTAATTTACTAGCTCCTTGAAAAGCATTAGCACCAATTAATGCAACTGTTGTTGGTAAATTTACTGAAGTAATTTTAATATTATCTCTAAAAGCACCAGCAGCAACACTAGTTCCACCAACAAAATCATCAGCAACTAAAATACCATCTCAATCCTCATAATCTACTTTTCATCTTTTATAAGAAACTAAGTAATCTACAAAGTCATAAGTAATAACACCATCTTCTGGGATTATTGGTGCTTCAATTAAGGATGTGAAAACTAATTTATCAGGAGTAGTACCTCAAATACTAGCTTGATCAGGATTTATATTTGTATTTGTTGTTAATTTAATTCCCTCTGGATATATATTTATCATTCCAGAAAAAGCATTAGTACCAATACTTGTTGCACCTTTTGCATAAATCTTATTTAAATATTGTGCTCCAGCAAAAGCATTATCACCAATTGTTTTAACTTCTACTGGTAAACGAACTACAACAATATTATTATTATTTTGAAAAGCACCATCAGCTACACTAGTTGCACCAATAAAATCACTTTGAATAAGACTTAAGCTTTTACTAGCACTATCTGATAACAGAGAATTTTTATAAATAATTAATTCTTTAACAAATTCAGAAGTAATAATACCTTTAGAAACAACTGGTTTATTTGGAAGATTAGCAATTGACACTTGTTCAAAAGAATTAACTCCTCAATTAGAAATATTACCCGGTTTTATTTTTTCACTATATGTTAATTTAATTCCACCAGGTATTATTGCTTCTGAACCCTTAAAAGCATTAGCACCAATACTTGTAACACCAAGTGCAGATATATTAGTTAAAGAGAGCATATAAGTAAAAGCATCAGGACCAATTGATAAAACTGTATTTGGTAAAGTTATTGAAATTATATCAAATTTGTCATATATGCTAAAAGCACCATTAGCAACACTAGTTCCACCAACAAAATCAGATTCAACTAAAACACCGTCTCAAGTAGTTGTCAAATCTTTTTTATGTTCAACTAAGTCTTTAACAAATTCTTCAGTAATGATCCCATCTTTTTGTACTTTTGGAGCTAATATATCTAATTTTTCACGAGTAGTACCTCAATTATAAGCACCAGTATATTTTATATTACTACTTGCCGTTAATTTAATCCCTTTATTAATAATTGAAGTTGCCCCAGTAAAAGTATTGAATTCTATATTTTTTACACCAAGTGCAGAAATATTAGTTAATTTAGAAGCGTTCTTAAAAACTGATTGACCAATTCTTGAAACTGTATCTGGTAAAGTTATTGAAGTAACTTCAGTATTATTTTCAAAAGCTCCAATATTAATACGAGTTCCACCAGTAAAATCAGATTCAATTAAAACGCCATCTCAAACATCTCCAACAGCTATCAAAGTTTTTTTATAAGCAATTAATTCATTAATAAATACTTTATTAATGACTCCATCACTTGGAACTAATGGTTGTGTTAAAACACTAATATTTTTTTCATCAATATTAGTTTTATTTGAATCTATATTAGAATTACTAATTAATAAGGAAGATCCTATTAAAATTGGAGTAATAGCAGTTCCAAATATAAGTGATGTTGATAAAATATGTTTTTTATAATTCTTTTTCATTCTTATTTTGTCTTTTCTGAATATTCTAAAAATATATCATTTATTAAAATTATACCAATATTACAAATAAACAATGGTCTAAATATTGTTTATATCATCAAAAAAATCTAGTAATAAAGAAAAAAATATATTATATCCAAACTTTTTTATCAATCATGTTTAAAATTTTTATAGTTATTAAAATTTATATTTTTAGTTTTTTATTAGTTAAACATCACATCAAATATTATTATTTTGCAATAAGATTTTTTTTATAAATAATTGAATCATTAATAAAAATTTTAATGATAATATCTATAAAATAATAAATTACCAATCAAAGATTTTACTCCTTATTGGTAATTTATTATTTTATTTATTTGATTTTTTAGCGTCTTTAATTCTTTGTTCAATTTTTAAACGTCTAATTGCTTCATCTCTAGCTTCATCTTTCATTTTTATTTTAGCTTCGTTCTCTTCAAAATTAGAACCATTTGCATTTTTACGATGTATTAAAACTCCAGTAACAATTCCAATAATTAATAAAAGAGCACCACCACCAGCACCAGCAATGATATAAATATTATTTATATCATCAAAAAATCCACCACCATCAGGTCCAGGGATAGGAGGTATAGCATCAGTTATATTTAAACTTGCATCACTAGTAAGACCTCAAACTGAAAATTTATCAATAGTTATATTTTCACTTTTTGTTAATTTAATTCCGCCAGGTACTATTGATGTTGTTCCACTAAAAGCAAGATCACCAATACTTGTAGCACCAAGAGCAGAAATAGTAGTTAAATTACTAGTTCCTTCAAAAGCATTAGCGCCAATTAATGTAACTGTATTTGGTAAACTTATTGTTTTAACTTCAGTTTTATTTTTAAAAGCACCAGCAGCAACACTAGTTCCACCAACAAAATCAGATTCAATTAAAGAACCATCTCAAGCAGCACGATTTTTTGATATAGAAGTTTTATAAGCAATTAATTCATTAACAAATTTAGAAGTAATAATACCATCTGTAATTGTTGGTATATCAGGATTATTAAGAATTGATAATTTATCAATAGTAGTTCCTCAAAGACCAGCATTCTCATATTTTATATTTTCACTATATGTTAATTTAATTCCTCCAGGTGTTATTGATGTTGTTCCATCAAAAGCATTAGCACCAATACTTGTAACACCAAGTGCAGAGATATTTGTTAAATTACTAGAGCCTTTAAAACCATCATTACCAATTGATGTAACTGTATTTGGTAATGTTATTGAAGTTATTTCAGCATTATTTTGAAAAGCTACATTAGCTACACTAGTTGCACCAATAAAATCATTAGCAACTAAAATACCATTTCAAATAGCACCAGTTCCTAATTGAATTTTTTTATAAGCGATTAATTCATTAACAAATTCAGGTGTGATAATACCATCTGTAATTGTTGGTAAACTAGGTTCTCCTACTATTTGAACTTTTTCAATAGTAGTTCCTCATAATTCAACATTACCAAGTTTTATATTTTCACTATATGTTAATTTAATTCCGCCATTAGACATTTTTGTCATTCCGCTAAAAGCATTATTACCAATACTTGTAACACCAAGTGCAGATAAAGTAGTTAAATTAGCTGCTCCACTAAAAGCATCAACACCAATAGATGTAACTGATGTTGGTAATATTATTGAAGTTAATTCATTATTATATTGAAAAGCTGCATTAGCAACACTAGTTGCACCATTAAAATCAGAAGCAACTAAAGAATAATTTCAAACACCTTCTACTTGAGAATTTTTATAAGGAATTAATTCATTAACAAATTCAGGAGTAATAATACCTCCAGAAATTTCTGGTTTAGTTGGAAGATTAATAATATTTAATTTACCAAGATCAGTACCTCAAAGACCAGCATTACCTGGTTTTATATTTTGACTATATGTTAGATTAATTTTATTACTATCAACTCCAGTAATACCAGTTGTTCCAGCAAAAGCATTATCACCAATATTTTTAACTGTATCTGGTAAAGTTATTGAAGTTATTTCGGTATTTTTTTGAAAAGCATTAGCAGCAACACTAGTTGCACCATTAAAATCAGATTCAACTAAAATACCATTTCAAGGAGCACCAATTTCTAATTGAAATTTTTTATAAGTGATTAATTTAGTAATAAATTCAGGAGTAATAATACCATCTGTAATTATTGGTAGAGTAGGAATATCAGTAAATGAATATTTATCATTAGTAGTTCCTCAAAGACCAGTTGTTGTAGGTTTTATATTTTGACTATATGTTAATTTAATTCCTCCAGTAATTATTGAACTCGTGTTTAAAAAAGCATTATCACCAATACTTGTAACACCAAGTGCAGAGATAGTTTTTAAATTACCAGCACCGTTAAAAGCAGCATTTCCAATTGATGTAACTGACGTTGGTAATATTATTGATTTTAATTGAGAATTAGCTTGAAAAGTTGCGTTAGCAATACTAGTTGCACCAACAAAATCAGATTCAACTAAAGAACCATTTCAAGAAAT
>CAMQZA010000018.1 GCA_947039545.1 uncultured Ureaplasma sp.
ATCTAATAAAAACAAATCTCTCTCTCTCTCTCTCTCTCTCTCTCTCTCTCTCTCTGACGATGATCAAAAAGAAATAAAGATTTTTGAAGCGTTTGCTGGAATTGGAACCCAAAGAAAAGCCTTAGAGAATATTGCTAAAAGTAAGAATTGAAAAATAACTAGTGTCGGTATTGTTGAATGATATATTGATGCAATTATTGGTTATGTTAATTTACATCACCCAGAAATAAAATTACCTAAAAAAAAATTAGAAGCCGATATAAGTGATTTATCTTTATCAACTGATTCTAAAAAGTTAGCAAGTAAAAGTATATTAAAAAGATTATCAAAAACTGAAAAAGCTTTTTACATTAAAAAAAGCCAAGAAGTTTGCAATAATCTTTTTAATATTAATGAAATACAATACCATCAAATTCCAAAAGAAATTGATATTTTTACATATTCATTTCCTTGTCAAGATTTATCACTTCAAGGTAAACAAATAGGAATGAGTCAAGATTCGGGTTCAAGAAGTAGTTTGCTTTGACAAATAAAAAGAATTTTTAAAGATATGAAAGAAAATTGAAATCAAGAAGATATGCCAAAATATTTATTACTTGAGAATGTAAAAAATATAGTTTCAGTAAAACATAAACCAGATCTTAATATTTGAATTCAAACATTAAAAGATTTTGGATATAAAAGCTACATATATATATTAAATGCAAGTTCTTTTGGATCTCCTCAAAATAGAGAAAGAGCATTTGTTTTATCTATAAGAAATGATTTTGAAAAAACTATTAATTTTAAAAAACTTGTTTTTGAAACAGTAAATCAAAAAACTAGCATAAATATTTTTCCAGAAATAAATGATAAAAAACCATTAGAAAAATTAAATAAATATAAACATAGTGATTTTCTATTAACAAAAAATAATATTAATAAAGCATCACTTTTAAATTACAGTACTTTTCACAGTGAAGCACATATTTATGATCCTAATTTTTCTGGGCCAACATTAACGGCTTCAGGCGCTAATAGTAGAATAAAAATTATTGATGAAAATAATCATATTTATTCATTAACATCTTCATATTTATATCGATACATGGGGATGAGTGCTTCAGACTATCAAAAAGTATCAAAGAGTGGTTTAATTACTGAAAATAAATTAATTTATTTAGCTGGTAATGCAATTTCAATTAATGTATTAGAAGCAATTTTTAAGAAATTGGAATTTTAAGCAATGAATAGTACAAATTTTAAAGCCGTTAAAGTTCCATTTGCAACAAAAAAATATTACTCAAGTAAATCTACTTCAAAAAGCAATAAATATAAAATTTGAGGATATGCTTATTATATTTATGATCCTTTAACAGGAAATATAGGAAAACAATTTTTACAAATAGAAGGTGCAGATTATCGACCTACTGATGAAAAGATGAGAAAACCAACAAAACATTATAAACAGCTACAAAAAAAAGAGTATTCTAGAAAGTTTAGAGAAGATTATTTAACTATTGATAATTTTAAATTAAATTATCAAGTAGAAACTCTCAATAATGAAGCAAAAATAAAGTTTAATGAATTATCTTTTAAATATTTTAATAAAGCTAAAACAAATATTGATTTATTAACAGGTTCTAATTCAACAGGTAGTAAAGGAATTAATAGTAGAGTTGAATTTAAATATTATAATTTCAACATTAAAGAACCTAAAAATGATGAATTTAATTTACATAATTTCGCAGATTTTTTTAATTCAATAGATATTTTTGAACATGAAAAATTAGAAAAAATAAAATTAGAAAATCTAGAAATAATTTCATTAAAAAAATATTTAGATACTTTTAAAGATAATTTATATAATGAAAAATATAATTCAGCTAGAACTTTTTTTAATTATTTTAATTATTATATAATAGGAAATGAAGAAGATTTTAAAGAAATTTTTGAAATAATAAATTCAACATGCCAGTATGATGATACAAAGCTTGAAATAAAAAAAATAGATAAAAAAGATAAAATATCTCTAAAAAATAAAAAAGATATTGAAAACAGTATTGATGAGACAATTGAAGAATATAAAGAAAGTTTAATAACGGCTAATAAATTAAAAACAAGATTAAGAATTAGACAAAAAAATTTAGTTGCAATAGAATTTATAGAGCTTAAAGAAAACAACATAATTGAAACAAATATCTCATCACATTTATTAAAAGGTAATAGTAAATCTCAAGATCATGCTCACATTATTTCTGTTCAAAAATGTTTTGAGAACGAAGATTACAAATGAATTGCTGATAGTAATAATTGTTTATTAATACCAAAAATGATTCACTCTACTATGACAGACAATGAATTTTCTTTTAATCCTGAAGGTAATTTAATAGATAGAGAATTTAAAATTATTTCAAATGTAAAAATTGCTGAAGCATTTTTAAATAAAAAAAGAATAGATTTTCTTAAAAAGAATCATCAAAATTGAAAAAAATATAAAGAAAATGTCTAATTAAATTAAATATTTTCTTTATATTTTTACTCAGATTTTTTTTTACGATAAAGTAATATTCCAGTAATTAGACCAATAATTAATAAAAGAGAAACGCCACCAATAACTGAACCTCAAAGTATTCAATCAATACCATCATCATTAGGAGGAGATATAGGTGGAATAGTCGGAATAGGATAAATAGTTCCAGAAAGATCTAATTTATCAGAACTAGTTCCTCATTGATTAGCTTTATCAAAATTTATATCGATACTTTCTGTTAATCTTATTCCATTTTTTACTATATTTGAAGCTCCATTAAAAGCATTAGCACCAATAGTTTGAGCAACAAGTAACTCAATAACTTTTAAATTAGTACAACCATTAAAAACAGCATCACCAATAGTTTCTGCTTTAGGTAATTCAATAAATTCCAAACTAATTGCATTAGCAAAAGCATTTTGTTCGATATTTATCGCATTTGATAATTCAATATTAGTTAATTTAGATAAATCACTAAAAGCACCAGCACCAATTTCAGTTACTTGTTCTGCTGTAATACTAGTTACATTAATACCTTGAAAAGCTCCAGGACCAATAGTTTTAGCTGATGGGAGATCAATAGATGTTAAACTACTTACACCCACAAAAGCACTAGGACCAATAGTTGTTACTAAAGGTAAATTAATAGATGTTAAACTACTTGCTTCTGTAAAAGCTCCAGCAGCTACATTTGTTGCAGATGGTAAATCAATAGATTTTAAGCTAGTTGCACCAAAAAAGGCATTTTCACTAATACTTCTTAGAACAGGTAATTCAATAGCAGTTAATTTAGGTAAGTTAGTAAAAGCACTAGAACCAATGCTAGTAACACCAGGCAAAGCAATATTTTCTAAAATAGTTAAATTGCTAAAAGATTTTATACCAATTGATGTAACTGACAATGGTAGTGTTATTGAACGTATATTTTGATTCCCTTCAAAGGCGCTTTCAGCAATACTTGTATATGTTTCAAAATCATCTTCTATTAAATGACCATTTCAACCACCACCTGCTAATTTGTTATTAATAAGTGCAATAGCTAAATCTTTAGTTAATATTTTTTCTATTTTAGAAATATCTTTTGAATTTATACTTAATAAATTATTTTGATTTAAAGATGGTTTCATATTATCAATCATTATAATAGGTAATAAAATAAGTAGGGATACAAAACCTAATGTAATTGATAATAAGCTTATTTTTTTAGTCATTTTTAATCTTCATTCTTTTAATATAATGATAATAATTTTTTTTGATACTTTAAATACTTTTATTAATTATTTCTAATAAAAATACAAAAAATAATAAAAAACCAAATTTAGTAATTTATATATTTTTTCTACTATTTATTTTTTGAGGAAAAAATGAAAATTATAGAACAACTAAATAGTAATGAATGCGGTGTATGTGTAATTACATCTTTATTCAATCATTTTAATAAAAAGAAAATAAGCAAAACACAAATTCTTGATGATTCTGAAATAACAAATAACGGAATGAATATTATTCAATTTGAGAATTTGGCATTGAAATATGGAATTGAATGCGATAGCTATGAAATGAATTCTGATGAATTTAAAGAAACAAAAATTGATGATTTTTTTGTAAGTATTATTAACAAAAATAACTTAGAACATTATATTATTGCTAGAAAAAATAAAAAAGAAGTTGAAATATATGATTCATCTAGTGGAATATATTCTTTATCAATTAAAGAGTTTATAAAGATTTTTTCAGGGATTATTATTTTTGTTGAAAAAGTATTTTTAAATATAGAGATTAAAAAATATAATAAATCATATTTTAAAAATATTAATTTCAAATATATTTTAATTGTCAATATTATTAATATCATTAATATTTTTTTATCTGTTTTTATCGGAACATTTATCCAAGCTATTATTGATAAAAGTTTAAATAACGAATCAATAACAAATCTTTTAACATTATCAATTATTTATATAATTGCAATTATTTTAAATAAAATATCAGACCATTTCTTAAATTTATTTATGAGTGATGATGTTATTAAAAAATATAATTATATGTTTAATGATGTTTATAAAAAAATTCCAAATAAAAAATTTGATTTTTATGACAAGATAGACAATAATTACTTAATAAATTTACAAGATATTATTTATGATCTTGCTACTTTTTATTCAATGAATTTAAATAAAATTATTGCTGATATATTAAGTATTATTGTTGGAATAATAATTCTTTCTATTATCAATCCACTATTTTTATTAGTTCTTATTTTAATTATTATCTCATCAATGATATTTTCTCTTATTCAACTAAATTTTTCAAAAGAAAATATTTCAAAAATGAAAGACTTAAGTAACTCATCATTTAAATCTTGAAATGAATATATTTTATTTAATAGGAATAATCATAATTTTGATAATACTAATAGTAAGATTACTAATCTTGAATCATTATTTAATATCCAAAATAAACAAAGTAAAAATATTATAAAATTTTCAAGTAATATAACTTTTATTAATTCAATATTAAAAAGCGTTATTTATATATTTATTGTTTTTATTGGTATCTATACAATGATTATTAATAATGAAACAAATATCGGTTCATTAATTTTTTCAATAAGTTTAATCCAATTAGTATCTGGATCAGTTGATGGATTTTTAAGTTTAATCAATGATATTCCAATTTATAAAATAAATAATAATATTTATAATGATATTTTACATGTTTCTAACATTAATCAAAATGATATAAGTATAAAAATTAAATCAAAAATAACTAAAATTCAATATGAAAATGTTAATTTCAAGAATATTATTAGAGATTTTAGTTCAATTATTAATAATGACACTTTATTATTCGGTAAATCAGGAATAGGTAAATCTACATTAGTAAAAATGTTGACTAAAAAATATGATGCAGATGGTGGTGATATTTTTTTAAATGAAATAAATTTGAAAAATATTGATAATGATTGAATAGCTAAAAATGTAATTTATATGTCAATTAATAATTCTATTAATATAGAAAATATCAATATAATTATTCAATCAAAATATAGTGAAATAATTATAAAAACAATCAAAGATATGAAATTAAATATTGATGATTTGAATATTGAAAAAATGAGTCCAGGTGTTAAACAAATTTTTAATTTTCTCTTTCTTGTTTTATTTGAAGATAAAGTAATTATTTTAGATGAAAGTTTAAATAATGTTGACTCTTATAGAAAAGAAATATTATTGAATAATATAAAACCTATTATTACTAAAAATAATTTTTTGATTTCTATAAGTCATGATAAATTTATGCATAAGTTTTTTATAGATACAATAGAATTTTATGAATAGAATAATTAAGAATACTTTTATTTGATTTATTGTAGTTTTTGCAATTTTTATGCCGTTATTATTATTTTTAAAATTTGATAATTATATAAGTGGGAAAATAATAAAAGTTGATTCATCTAATTATTTAATTATTGAAAAAGAAGATTATTTAAATATCGAAAATAAAGAAAATATTAAATTTAAATTAGAAAATAATTGATTTAAAAAAAGTTCAAATTTTACTGCTTATTATTCAAATTTTATAATTTTAGAAATTGATCAAATTGATTGATATTATGAAAAATTAATAAATAATGTTGAAATTTATTCAAATAAAGGGAATATTTTTATTTAATTTTATAATAATTGTATAATAAAAAAATATAAGGAGTATACATGAAACTGTTATTAAAAATTTTGAAAAAAATATCAATAGTATTTGTATGACCAGTATTGATTCTTTTGATAGCTTATGGAGCAAGTGTTTCTAAAAAATATCAAAAAAATCCAAAAGGGTATACTCTTGATGAAAGATATGCTATTTTTGAAAGAGCATCAAAACTTTATTATTATGTAAATAGTTTAAGTTATGAATTTGAATCAAAAACAAAAGTAGCTAATAGACCAACTCTTTTTATTGCTAATCATAAATCAGCATTAGACCCACTTGTTATCTTACATTGAGTAAAATATAATGTTGGTTCAAAATATACAATAATAGCTAAAAAAGAACTTGAAAAAGGATTGCTTGGCAATTTATTAAAATTAATTGATGTTATTTTTTTAGATAGAGATAATTTAAGACAAATGTTTGCTAGTATTGAGAAACAAAAAGAATTATTAAAAGATGGTAGATCTATTTTAATTTTTCCTGAAGGACAAAGAAACAAAGATAATGAATTTTTAGAATTTAAATCAGGATCTTTTGAAGTTGCTTATAGAAGTTTTGTTCCAATTCAACCAATTGTTATTAAATATAAAGATAAAAGTACTGCAAAATTAGAAATTTTAGAGCCTATTAAGCATGCTAAATACATGAATGTTAAAAGAGATATTTTATCTAAAAATTTACAAAAAACTATGCAAAAAGAATTTGATAGAATTTTATTCTAATATTTAACTAAAAATATTTTATAATTTAAATTGCAAACGGTTAATTACTGCTGAAAAGTAGAGGAAAGTCCATGCTCGCATTTCCTGTGATGGAGATAGTGTTTGTGTGTATTGAAAAAATAAAATACAGTATTAGTAATAATAACGGCGATTTTCAAATCTTTATTCTTAAAGATTTGAAAATTATAAAGTGCAACAGCGACGAATTTATGAAGTGATTTATAAAGTGAAACGGGTAAACCCCACAAGCGAGAAACCTAAAATTTGGTAAGGGAATCTTAAAACAATAATAAAGAATTGTTTTGGAATATATCTATTTATATAGATATATAGATAAATTATTAACACTATTTATAGTACAAAACATGGCTTATAGTTTGCAAACTAATACCCCCTTAAAAGGGTATTTTTCATTTAAAGGATTTTTATAATGGGAGAAAATAAAAAAAATATAGCATATTTTTCAAGAAGATTTATTGGACGATTTTTTGATTTAATATTAACTTTTTCTTTTATATTATTATTATTTTTTTTATTTTTTTTAGATTTAGATCAAAAAGGAATAAATATTGCAATAAATTCAGAAAATTGAGTTGGAACTTATATTTTTTCTACAAAAATACTCTTTTTATCTATTATTTCATTTTTAATTAATTTTATCTATTTTATAATTATTCCATACTTTTGAAAAGGATACACTATCTTTAGAAGAATCCTAAAGATAAAATATTATATTTATTCAGATGAAAATAAAATTATGAATTTGTTTAAAGGGGAAATATTTATTTGAGTAATACCAATATTAGCATTTTTTCTTTTTTCATTAATTAGTTTTTCAGTGACAAATTCCTTAGTATTATGTTATTTTTTGAATCCTTTTAATAATTCTTCTAAATTAACAACAATATTCTCAAATCCAGCATATGTAATCATTTCAAATATTTTTATAATAATTTTTTCTTTTTCTTTTTTGCCTAGTCTTATTGTATTGTTATCGTCTTTTATAAAATCAGGTAAAGTAACAATTAATGATAATTTTGCTGGGATATATTGTATCTCAACATTAGATGTTAAATTAGATCATAATGAAAAAAATAAAGGTTTTAATAATAATGTTCCAGGAATTTTGGATGAATCTGAAATAGATAAAATAACAGGAGAAAAAAATGAATAATAATTTTGAAAATTTAAATGAACAACAATTGGAAGCAGTTACTTCTGATTACAATAAACCCATATTAGTTGTAGCTGGTGCTGGTGCTGGAAAAACAAAAGTTTTAATTTCTAGAATTGAATATTTATTAAATAATACAGATGTTAGACCTAATAAAATTTTGGCAATTACATTTACAAATAAAGCTGCAAATGAAATTAAAGAAAGAATAAGATCATTAAATATTCAAAATGTTACTTGAATAGGAACATTCCATTCAATGTGTTTAAGAATATTGAGAGAAGATTTTGAATACTTAGGTAGAGAGAAAAATTTTACAATAATTGATGATCAAGAACAAATTTCAATCATTAAAGAAATATTTAGATTTTATAAAATAGATACAAAAGAATTAACACCAAAAACAGTGTTAAGAATAGTTAATGATATTAAACAAAAAAGAATGAATCCTGAATATATTAAATCAAAAGATGGAATTGAATTTTATGCATTAGATTCTAATAAAAATGGTTTAAATAGTCTTAGAATTTTCGAAGAATATGAAAAAAGAATTATAAATAATAATTATTTAGATTTTAATGATTTATTAAATTACACAGCTAAATTATTTGAATTAGATGAAATGAAGGAAAAATGATCTCATTTTTTTGATTATATCCTTATTGATGAATATCAAGATACTAATACTGTTCAATATGAAATTGTAAAAACTTTTGTTAAAAAAAATAAAAGAATATTCGTAGTTGGAGATCCTGATCAAATGATTTATGGTTGAAGAGGTGCTGATGAGAGAGTTATTTTAAGTTTTGAAAAAGATTTTCCAAATTCAAAGAAAATAATATTAACACAAAATTACCGTTCAACCCAAGGCATTTTGAATGCTGCAAATAATTTAGTAAAAATTAATAAAAATAGGTTTAAAAAAGAATTAGTAGCTAATAATAATGATCTTTCAAAACCAATATATTACATAGCATCAAATGCTGATGATGAATCAAAATGAGTTACAAACAAAATATTAAAACTTCTAAAAGAAGGTGTAAAAAATAAAGATATAGCAATATTGTATAGAGCAAACTTTCTTTCTAGAAATATTGAACAATCATTAATGTTAAATAACATGAAATATATTATTTTTGGTGGAGTTAAATTTTATCAACGAAAAGAAGTAAAAGATATTATTGCTTATTTAAGAGTTATATATGCTGATGATGAATTAAGTTATATTAGAATTATTAACACTCCTAAAAGAAAAATTTCTCCAGTGTCAGTTAATAAAATTTCTGATTATGCTTATGTTAATAATTTAACTTTTTCTCAAGCATTAAAAAAGATTGAAAATATTGAAATACCATCAATGGCAATAAATTCAATTAAATCATTCGTTAAAATAATGGATGAATTAAAAAATGAAAAAGAAGATATCACAAAAATTGTTAATTTGATTTTAGAAAAAACAAATTATATAGATATGTTAAAAGATAATAATGAATTTGATAGAATTGAAAATATTAATGAATTAAAGTTTGCCTTATCTAATTTTATAAAAACTAATAATGCAACAATTGAAGAATTTTTAGAAGAGCTATCTTTATATTCAAATACTGATGAAAATAAAGAAATTAACCATATATCATTGATGACAGTCCATAATTCAAAGGGATTAGAATTCAAAAATGTTTTTTTAATAGGAATGGTAGAAAATATCTTTCCATCACATAGAGCAAATTTTGGACCATTATTAGAAGAAGAAAGAAGAGTTGCTTATGTTGCGCTGACAAGAGCAAAAGAAAAATTATTTATTTCTTCTAGAATTTCAACTTTTAGCGACCCATATCAAAGTATTAATAGTCATTTCTATGGAGGCAATGAAATACCTTCAAGGTTTATTAAAGAAATAGGATTGAATAATTTAATTACTGAACAAAGAGAATTTGTAAAATTTTCTAATTTTGATTCAAATTGATTTAATAGTAAAGATAAAAAAGAAATTGGTGCAGAATTAGAAACAGGTCAAGAAAATAATTATGTAATTGGAGATGAAATTTCTCATACAGTATTTGGAAGTGGTATTATCATTGGTATTAACGGATCTTTACTTGATATATCTTTTAAACCCCCATATTATAAAAAATCAATAAAATTTAATCACAAAGCAATTATTAGAAAGTTGAATTAAAATGAACATACTTTTTATAGGAGATATTTTTGGAAAAGCAGGAATTAGAGCTGTTAAAGAAAATGTTGATAAAATTAGAATTAATGAAAAAATAGATTTTGTTATAGCTAATGCTGAAAATACTACGCAATGTCGTGGATTAAATTTTGACGATTATAATGAATTATGTAGTTATGGAATTGATTTTATAACTATGGGTAATCATACATGACATAAAGATGAAGTTTATGATATTTTTAATAAAAAAACTAATATTATTAGACCATATAATGTTAAATCTAAAAATGAAATAATTAATGGTGAAGGAACTAGAATAGTTATTGTTAATAATAAAAAAATTAGAATAACTAATTTATTAGGTCAAAGCATTGATTGATTTAATAAGTATGAAATATTTAATCCATTTAATCTTCTTGATGAAATAATTGAAAAAGATAAATGTGAAAAAAATATAGATATTCATATTGTTGATTTTCATGGTGAAACTACAAGTGAAAAAAATGCAATGCTACATTATTTCAAAAATAGAGTTACAGCTATTTTTGGTACACATACTCATATTCAAACTAATGATCCGAAAATTGTTAGTAATACCGCTTATATAACTGATGCTGGTATGACTGGACCTAAAGATGGAATAATAGGCGCTAGCAAGGAATCAATAATTAAAAAATTTATTGGAGAATCTGAAAGATTTAGATTAACAGAAGAAGAAGGTGATTATCAATTCAATGCTGTTATTTTAAGTATTGATGGAAATAATATTCCGATCAATATAAAAACAATCAATTTTAATGAATAAAAAAAATACTATTAAAAATTTTTAATAGTATTTTTTTTTATTATTTTTATTTTTAGCTAATGTCATTAATCTGTTTTTTAAGATTATCTAAAGCTTCATTGCCTAACATCATTTCGATTATTTTATAAGTAAATTCAACAATTGATGCTGATGATTTTGCAGTTACAAAGTTTTTATCAACAACAACACTTTCATCAACAAAATTTAAATCTTTAAACTCTTCAGCTAAACTAGGTAAACCAGTAAATTTAACATCGTTTAACAAACCTAATTCATTAAAAATGATAGGCGCTGTACTCATACCAAAAATTAATTTATCTTCAGAAATGAATTTTTTAATTTCATTATGAACTTTAAAAATATTTTCACTATGTTTTAACAACAATTTTTCTTTTTTTAATTTATCAATTCCACTACCACCAGGTAAGTAGATAGCATTGTACTTAGATATATTAATTTTATCAATAGAATAACTACAAGATATTTTAATACCAGAATCCAAGATTAAAGTATTTTTATTTTCAACAGAAATTAAATCAACTACAAAACCAGCTTTTCTTCATAATGATATAGGAACTATAGTTTCTATATCATCGCTACCATTAGCTATAATAACACAAATTTTTTCCATTTAAACCTCAATGTATTATATCATATTATAATAAATAACTACTCTATAATCAATTGATATATAATAGCATCATTATTATTCTTATAATATTGTTTTCTTATAGAAATTTGTTTAAAACCAAGTTTTTCATATAAATTTATAGCTCTTTTATTACTTGAATTAACCTCTAATAAAAAAATATCCTTACTAACACCTAAATTTAAAATACTTTTTAAAAAAAGGATTCCATATCCTTTAGATTGATACTCTATTAAAATACCAATTTTAATAATTTCATATTCATTTTTAATTTTTGTAAATATTAAAAAACCAATAATTTCATCTTTTTCAATAAATACATAATAGAAATAAATATCTGATTTTTGCATTGTTTCATATTCATTTATTTTATATGATTCATCTAAAAAAATAAGTTCATCCATTTTTCTAATAATTTCATTATTTTCAATTTTTTTTATCATGCTATTTTATAGTATTGAGGTTCATATTTATCTAAATCTATTTTTTTAAAAAATCTAAGTACTGAAATAATTTGATCATCAGTTAAATTAATATCATTGATATATGTAATATCGATATTTGGATTATTTTCAATGATCTTAGTAATTTCATCATTTTTTAAATTTTGTATTTCATTTATCATTTTATTGTTTGAATCATAAATAGATATATAAGATGAATTTTTTTCTTTTAAAATAGATATTCCTCTTAAAAGAGATTTATAAGAAAGTGAATCTAAAACATAATATTCCACATTTTTATTAATATGTTTTCATAAGCCTAAAATAATATTAGAAACCTTTATATTAGTAAAAGAACCAGGACCTGCAACAATATATAACTCATTAATATCTTCTTTTTTTATTTCATCATCAAAAATATCTTTTAAGATATCTATAAAAACATCCGTTAGATTTCTATTTATATTTATTGATATTTTTTTGTATATACAATTATCAATAATAATAATAAAATTACATTTATCTAAGCACATATCAATAATAAAAATTTTATTTCCCATGAAAATACTCACCTTTTTTTAATTCTAAGATTTTATCTTTAAATTCTTTATCATAATCTATTTTAATATTAATTTTCTCATTTGTAATAGGATGATTAAATTTTAAAGAATAAGCGATTAAATATTGCCCATAATCTGTTTTATTTTTTTTAGATCCATAAATCTCATCACCCAACAAAGAATGACCAATGTATGAAAGATGAACTCTTATTTGGTGAGTTCTACCAGTATGTAAAATACATTCAATTAAAGCAGTATTTTGAAAATTTTCTATTATATTTACTTCAGTAATACTTTCTTTTGAGTTTTTGCCTTTAATTACTTGCATTCTTATCTTACTTTGAAAAGATCTTGAAATTGGTAAATTAATAATTATTTTTTTTTCTTTAAAACAATTATTAACAAGTGCAAAATATTTTTTTTCAATTAATTTTAATGCCATTAATTCTTGCATTTTAATTTGTGTTTCATAATCTTTTGCAAAAATAATTAAACCTGATGTTTTTTTATCTAATCTATGAACAAGAAATGGATAATTTTTTAGATTAAGATATTGCTTAACAGCGTCAGCTAATGTGTTAATTTCATTAAAAAGTGTTGGATGAGATAAAATATTTGATTGTTTATTAATAATTAATAAATGGTCATCTTCATATTTTATATCAAGTTCATAATCAAATAATTTTTTCTCTTGAACTTCTTCTTTAATTAAAATATCATTATTTTTTAAAATAGTTACTTCTGTTTTTTCTTTGATTATTTGTCCTGATTTTAAAGCATATTCACCATTTATTAAAATCAATTTATTCTTAATAAGCTCATTAATTTTTGTTCTAGAAAAATTTGTTAGTTTAACAAGATTTTTATCTAACCGATCTTTTGTTTCTACAGTATATGTTTTTAATATATTCATTATTCTTTACAATCAACTTTTACTTTTTAATATTATATAATAATAAGCAATGAGGAGTATTAAATGCTAAAAGTAATTGACCATCCATTAATAAAAGATAAGTTAACTAGAATGAGAAAAGTAGAAACTATTTCAACATCTTTTAGATTTTCTTTAATTGAATTAACAAAACTAATGACATATGAAGCTACTAAAAATTTACCAATTATTGAGATTGAAATTAACACCCCAATTGTTAAAAATGTTATTGGTTATAAATTAAAAGAAAAAGTTATATTAGTACCTATTTTAAGAGCTGGTCTTGGTATGGTTGATGGTGTTAAAGATGTTATTCCTAATGCAGCTATTGGTCATATTGGTTTATATCGTAATGAAGAAACAAAAAAAGTTACTGAGTATTTTACTAAAATGCCAGAACATACTGAAAATTCACATATTATCTTATTAGATCCTATGTTAGCTACTGGAGTTTCTGCTTGTGATGCTGTTAGTATCATTAAAAAATATAAACCAGCTTCAATTACTTTTATTTGTATTGTAGCAGCTCAAGAAGGTATTGATAATTTACAAAAAAAATACCCTGATGTAAATATTTATACAGCTTCTATTGATGAAAAATTAGATGATAATGGTTTTATTGTTCCAGGTCTTGGAGATGCTGGTGATAGAATTTTTGGAACTAAATAATA
>CAMQZA010000019.1 GCA_947039545.1 uncultured Ureaplasma sp.
AAAAAAGAATTGTTTTTCAACCAGAATATTATGGTGAAACTCAAGATCATCCTTTCAATAATGTAAGTAGAGACTGATTATCTTTTGGTGGCGAACCATCTAGTGTAAATCTAGCTATCAAAGCATATCAATTAATTATTAATTCAGAAGTTAAAATTTTTCAATCTAATGCAGCTGATGTAGAAATGGCAAAATATATGGAAAATACTTTTCTTGCAACAAAAGTAACTTTTGTTAACGAAATGTTTGATATAGCTCAAGGTCTCGGAGTTGACTTTAATAAAGCAAGAGAAATTTGACTAGCAGATCCCAGAATTGGAAGAAGTCATACTTTTGTTTATGAAGATAAAAGAGGTTTTTCAGGTAAGTGCTTACCAAAAGACATTTCATCAATTAAAAATCAAGCAGCAAATGGTAAGGTAAACACACTTCTATTGGATGCAATTGTAGAAAAAAATTTTTATCTTTCAAATAAAAATAAAAAATAATTTTTTATTAACCAGTATTAATAGCGATAAGAATTAATTTTTTAAAATCAATTTTAAAAAATTGGGTTAAATTAATAGAAGAAAAATTTTTATAAGGAAATGTCGAACCAATACCTGCTTCTTTATATATATTTTCAAAAAAAGATATTATTCTATTTATGTTTTTTCTAGTAGAATAGTTATGTTCTCGTGGAATTTTATTGCCAAATGTTTCTTGTTCAATCACACTATCTAACATTTTTTGTATGAAATCAATTTTATCTTCACATAAGTATTGAATAATAGAAAAAATAATAATAGTTTCTAGTTCTCTTTTAGAATCTTCAATTTCTTGATAAATAAAAATACTTTCAATATTTTTTATTTTCAAAATAATATTTTTTTGTTCTCTGAATGTTTTTTCTTGTAAATTAATAAAAATATCTAGTTGTTTTTTTCTATTAGTTTTTTCAAAAATTCAATGCAAATCATATTTTTTCAATAAATATGTTGTTTTATCCACTTCTTCTAAATTATGAACATAATCAATAATTTTAGATAAATAAGTTTCATTAGCATTATTATCTTCTAATAGATTGTAATATTTAATAATAGAATGGTTAATATTATTTAAATCTAACATATAAATAATGACAACATTTTTAATATTAAATAAATGCTTTGTAATCTCAAATAATTTAATAACAAAATTAGTATTACATCTATCTAAATCATCGATAAAAATATAAACATTATCATCTGTTTTTTTTATATTTTCTTGAATTTTATTTTTCAAATTAATAAAGCTTAAATAGTTTTTAGTTGAATCTTTTTCTTTATTTTTTTTGAGTAACTAATAGCTTTTTTAGAACCTTGATAAAAAGGTTTAAAAATTTTATTTTGATTAATTATTTCTTCAGAAAATCCTTTTTAAAAACTTTTTATTTGATTGTCTATCTTTTTAATTATTTTATTTTGATCTTTATTCTTAATAATAATATCTAAAATCATTTCAATAGGGTCATCTAAAAAATCATAATCCCAAGCACTAATAGTTATAATATCATCTAACTTAATTTCTTTATCTTTAGTATTTTTTAATTGTTCTTTTATTTGTTCTAGAAAAGTAGTTTTACCATCGCCTCATCGCCCATTTATACCATATTTGATGAAAGAATTTCATGATTTAATTTAGGTTTAATCTTCATTTTTTTATAAAGCTACTAACTTCTATATCACGTTCTTTTTTATCTATAATTTTAGTATTTTGGTTCATTAATATGCCTTCTATTTTAAAATCTTTTCAACAAATCATTCATATATTTTTTTACAATTTTCATCATCTTTTAAAAAATTTTCATCGTTAAAACTTTCATTTTTTAAAGTATTTAAAAATTCAGATTTTATTTTCTTTCCATCTACACCATCATTTATTATTTTTATAAAAGAGGAAAAATCTTTTCTTTTTATATCATTTTTATCTAAATAATCATAAATTAATTTTTTTGGATATATATCTTCCAATATCTTAAAAGAATCATCACCAAGAATATTAGATATTTTAAATGAAGATACTTTACTATCATTACCTTTATATTTATATTCAATATTTTCAATTGCTGATAAACCAGCTTTATCATTATCAACGATAGATATTATTTTTTCTAATTTTTTATTTGTCGAGATTATTCATTCTATTTCAGCAGGAATTTTGCTTGCACCATTAGCTTCTAAAAATCTTATGTCAGTAAAATCAAAATTATTTTTTGTCAAAATGTATTCAAAAAATTCTCTATCAATTTTTCCTTCAAAAATTACAATTTTTTTAGGATTCAAAAAATACTCATAAATATTAACTCCATAAATTTTTGAAATTCCATTAGGTTCTAAATATTTTTTATTTTCAGCTTTTGAATAATGTTTTTCATCTTTATCAAAAATAAGATAATTAATATTTGGATTACTATTTATCATAAAAGGGCTAATCGTTGAAAAAATTATTTGATTTTTTTCAGAAAAAGATGATAAAAAATCAAATAATTTAATTTGACCATCAATATGTATATGTGTTTCAACCTCATCAATTAATAAAATATTATTAGGACTATTTTGCTCTAATGATAAAAGTATACTTGCCATACGCTTGAAACCATCACTTCTATCATTAAAGTGTGAATAATTATTAAAATCCTCATCATTACTTTCTTCCTTTAAAGTTATTGTAAAATAATCACCTGAAATATTAAATATAAAATTTATATTTTTAAATAATTCAATATCAATATTTTTTGAATTTCAATTTTTTTTGAATTTTTCATTTAAAAAAGAATTAACAAATTGTTTTAGCATTTCTTGATCTCTTGGCATTTCGCTATTAGCCATATCAATTAATTTGTTAAAATCTATTTTTTTTTCTTTCTCAATATTTTTAAATATATTTGATAAGGGTATAGAAGTACTCTTTCTATCTAAATTAAATTCTTTTATAGATATTTTTTTATCTAACAAATATTCTTTTTTATATTCTCATGAAACAAATTTAAAATCAAGAATATTCCAAGCTAATTTGTATACATATTCTGGTTTTATTAAAAATTCTTTAGATTCAAATTCTTTTTTTAAAACTTCTTTCTTTTCTATATTTTCTTCTAAATATTTAATTTTTTCATAAAATTTTAATTTAATATTTTCAATAGCATAGTTAATTTTTTCTGATTCATAAAGTATATCCATATCTTTTATATTATTAATTATATCTTCAATTTCTATAAGATTTTCATCATCAAATTCATCTAAAGAAAGTTCTTCTAAATCATCATAATCATTATATTTATCTTTAAAAACATTAAATAAAATATCAATTTTTATACCAGCATCTTTTATTTTTTTTATTTCTTGCAATTCACCATTAATTTCTTGTTCTGCTTCTAAAAATTCTATTTCTTTTTCTTTTAAAATTTTTTTATCAAGAATATCAAAACTTCAATTAGTTAAAAAATTGGAATTTAATTTGATTTTATTGTCATGAGAAATTATTTTTTCAAAATAAAAAAAATTTCCAAAAATACACTCAATACCAGGATTATCTTTTTCTATTTTATTTTCTAATGATTGTTTTTCAGCATCATTAATTTCAAAAAAAATTTTAATTATTACATCTTTTTTATCCAAATAATTATTTCTATTAGCAATATTTTGATAATTTAAATTTTCAGAATTGAATACTTTTAATGCCTTTAAAAAATTACTTTTTCCTGATTCATTTTTTCCTAAAATAATATTTAAATTTTCAGATAAATCTAGACTTATTTTTTCAAAACTTAAAAAGTTTTCTAATTCAATTTTAGCTATTTTCATTTTTCACCTACTTATTTAGAAATATAAAATAATAATTTTCTAAACCAATTTTACAAACAAATTATATATAAAATTAAATAAATAGAGATAGATTTTCAATGAATTATAATAATCATCAAATTATATTTGTTCTATTGTCTTAATTCTTCTAGATATTCACTTAGATAACGAATTACTTTATCATTTTTAATGAATCATTCATTAATAGTTTCTTTTGTATATTTTTTTGAAAAATCTTTCTTCTCAATATTTAAATAATCTAGTATGGAATGGATTATTCATCCATTAAAATTCATATCAAAATGCTTCTCTTCAATACTTTCTAAACTATTCCCTTTAACTCCATAATCATATAAAATATTTTTTATTTCTTCACACCCTATTTTTTTTATTTTTAAAAAATTAGATTTATTTTTTATTATTTTTTCATTATTTTCAGCCATCAAATTTAAATCTGAAATTAGAGATTTTGTTTTACTATCTATTTTATTATCAAATTCCTCCATAATATTTTCATATTTTGAAAAATTCCATATATTTTCAGTTATTGAATATAAATATTTAGATCTTTTTTCAATTTCTTTTAAATTTCATTGATCTGTCTCTTTAAAGTAATTATTAAATTTTCACTCTTCTTTTTCATTCATTAATTTTTTCTTATCTTTAAATGGTTTATTTGAATATGTAGAATTAAAAGATTTATGAGTTAGTGTTAAATTACCAATAGTCCCTATTTTGTATGTAATAAGTTCATCAGGTTCATTATATCCATCTTCTCTTCACATCTTTAAATCTTGAGGTAACATGTGTTCAATAGTAAAATCATCAAATTTAATTAAAACTTTATTTTTAAATGTTCCAATTCTCATTAAAATAGATTTACAAAATCTTGCCTTTAAATATAAGTTATGAGTTATAAAAGTACTTTGGAATTCTTGATCAGTTGGAGCTCTAGTTGTTGTTTGTTTGTTTGAATCAATATTTTTTTTATTTGATGCATAAAATATTAAATAATAAAGTTTTTGAGAGTAAGACATATCACTAGGTAATGCATCTATTCGTTTGATAAGTAAAGGAATATATCTACTAATATTTCTGTCACTAAATCCAAAAAATTCCCTCCTAACTTTATAGTTCTCTAGTATTAAAAGACAATTATTAATTTCATTTTCTTGTTCTTTATTAAATTTTATTTCATTATCAACTATTTCACAATTTTTATGGAATATATCAATTAATATAGTTAAGAAAGTCTTTTTTGACTCTATCAATATATTCATAGAATCTTTATATTCTTGATTTAATCAGTCTTTATTATTAATATATTTATATATTAATCCATATCTATATAATTCTTTAAAAGCTATTTCTGAATTAGAATAAAGTGCTTGTGGGCTTTCAATATTAAAAAAATTAACAAAATAGTTATAAATATTTTCTACATTATCATTTACTAAAATACCCGCTTTAAATGAAATAAAATATCTAATTCAATCATTTTTTATATTATCATTTTTCAAAAAAGTAGATATATCATCTCAAAGAACTAATTTATCATCAATATATTTTTCAATTTCATCAATTTCATCTATATTATAAAAACCAGAAAAAAGATAATTCTTAACAAGATCAAATGCAGATAATTTTTTTCCTGTTGAATTAATTTGAGCAAATAAAATATGTTCATCAATATCTTCTTCAACAATTAGTTCTGAAACAATTACTGTTCTTAATTTAAGATAAAAATTATTTAATTCGTTACTATTAATTATTAAGAAATTTTTAATTTCATGATAATTCATATAGTAATTACTTTCCATTTCTTCTTTTGTAAGAGTTTTATTTTCCATTATTTTTTTTACAATTTTAGAATTTTTTAAATTAGATGTTTCATATTTAAAATGTTGAATATTTTTTTTTATTTCACTAATATTTTCTTTTAAGATTTTATCTTCAAACTCTGTCAAAACTTTAATAATTAATCATAAAGTTGTTATTCTTTGCTGACCATCAATAACTATTTTTGAGTGTCCTTTTACTTTAAAAACTAATGACCCTATATAATAATTTTTAGTTTTGCTCTCAAAAATATCCTTCAATAATTTTTTAACATCATGTTTTTCTCAAGTATATTCTCTTTGATAAAAAGGAATAAGTAATTTATTATTATGTATTTGTATTTCTTCCACTGTTTTTTTAGATATTTCCATATTTAGTTTTATTATTCTCTTTTAATTAATATTCAGTATAACAGAAGAAATTTATAAAAAATAAAGATTAAAAATAAATAATATTATAATTTATTTAACTTTAAGTATTAGTACTTAAATAAACATAGGAAATTATATGAAAGCAAATAAAACCACAATTTTAGATCTTTTGAATGGTAAAAAACAATACATAGTACCTATTTTTCAAAGAATTTATTCTTGAAAAATAGATAACTGTAAACAATTTTTTAAAGATATTGAAATATTAATAAAAGCAGAAGCTAAAAATAAAGAACATTTTATTGGTTCAATAGTAGAAATTAATCATGAAAATTATTCTGGTACTTTACCTACTTATTCTGTAATAGATGGACAACAAAGATTAACAACAAGTATTCTGTTTATTTTAGCTTTAATCGATTCTTTTAAAGAAGAAATTATTCCAGAAGAAATTAAGGAAATATATTTAACTAATACTCATAGAAAAGATAATCAAAAATATAAAATACTTTTGATTGATGAAGATATGAAAGTATTAAAAAAATTAATTAATAATGAAAAAATAAATAAAAGTGATGAGGATTCAAACATCTTTAAAAATTTTAATTTTTTTAGAGATGAAATTATCGCATCAGGTAATAGTTTTGATGAATTTATAAATACAATGGGTAAATTAACAGTAGTTCTTATTGATTTAGATCCTAATATGGATAATCCCCAACTTATTTTTGAATCAATTAATTCTACAGGATTATCACTTTCTCAAGGTGATTTAATTAAAAACTTTATTTTAATAGATTTATCACCAGATGAACAGATTGATATTTATGAAAAATATTGAAAAGAAATAGAAGAAAAATTAACTAAATATAATCAATTAGATATGTTTTTTAAACATTACTTAAGTATTAAAAATAGTAAAATAGCAAATGAAAAAAATATTTATCAAGAATTTAAAAAGTTTAAAAATCAAGAAACAAAATCAACTATTGAAGTTATAATCGAGATTCATAAATATTTTATTATTTTTGAAAAAATAATAACTAATAGTTTTGAAGATGAAAAAATTATTAATTCTATGAAAAATCTTAAGTCACTAAAAAATAATACACCTGACCCATTCCTTATCGAATTATTTAGTAAGTATGATAATAAACAAATAGATATTGATGATTTAGAATATTTAATTAATATAATTACTTCTTATATTATTAGAAGAGCATTTGTGGGATTACCAACAGCAGCTTTAAATAAAGCATTTTTAAATTTAATAAATAAATTAGAAAATAAAAATATTAAAGAAGCTATCATTGCAACTTTATTAAATTTTGAAAATACTCAAAAATTCCCATCTGATAAAGACTTTGAACAATTCTTTAAAAGCAAAAATTTTTATAATATGAAATATAAAAACACAGTTTTACAAATGATGGAAAATTTTGATAATAAAAATACTCATAATTATAATGAATATACAATTGAACATATTCTTCCACAAGGTGAAAACATCCCTAAACTATGAAAAGAAATGCTTGGAGAGGACTGAAATAATGTTTTTGATACTTATGTTCAAACAATTGGGAACATTACTTTAACGAGATATAATTCTGAAATGTCTAATGACCCTTTTATAAATAAAAGAGATATGGAAGGCGGTTTTAAAGAAACAGGATTAAGATTGAATACATATATAAATAAATGTGATCAATGAACAAAAGACGAGATAATTGAAAGAGCTAACCAATTATATAAAAAATCTTTAAAGGTTTTTCCGCGTCCTAATCTAAATCAAGAAAAACTTGATGAATATAAAGATGTAAAAAAGAATAAAGAATATACTATTGATAAACATATTGATTCTAATAATGAATATATCAAAAACCTTTATAAAAATTTGCATAAATTATTAGAAAATATTAATCCTAATTTAAAATTAATTATTAAAAGTGATTATATTAATATTACAAAAAATGATGATATATTATCATCACTTACTTTTTCTAGAGATAAAATAAAGTTATATTTTTATTTTTGAGAAGAAATTACTGATGAAAATAAAATGATAAGAGATGTTTCAAATATAGGTCATCATGCTAACGGTAATGCAGAAATTTCTATTACAGAAGAAACATTTACTAAATGCATAAATATTATTGAACAAGTAATTGAAAAATATAGTGATTAAAAAACTATAGATAATCAAAATTATAAAATTAATGTTCTTTTCTGTAAATCTAATTTGATTATTATTAATGAATTCATCTATAAGAGATAATATTTTCTTTAATCATAAAAATCTCTTATAGATATTTCTTTATTAAATTCATCTTTATATAAATTTTTCATATCATTTATATCTTCATATTCTCCATCTATTTTATTAATTACCTTTAACCTTAAATATTTCACATAGTTTTCATTTAAATAAAGTTTTTCTTCAGAAAATTTTCACTTTATTGATTCTCTTTTAGAACCTATACCATTAATTATTCTATAAATTCTTTCTCTACAAATATCAGTTGCAATATCATTTTCATTATTTGTAACTAAAACAAACCTTCTTTTATTACTGTCTTCTTCATTTAATTCCATTACAGCTTGAGCAGTTGTTCCAGAGCCAGCAAAAAAATCTAGAACTATCGGATTTTTATGGTTTACTAAGGTTAATAAAAATTTAATTAACTTAGTGGGTTTCGGACTAGAAAAAGATTTCTCAATATTTAAATTTCTATACTCATTTGTTCCATAATCTTGTCAAATATCAGTAATAAAGTTTTTATATGGGTTACCACTTATTATTTCTTCTTCTTGTTTAGATTTTGGATTAAATCGTGATTTTGAATAAATTTTTCTATAAACATTCCACCTATTATGCTTATCTTTTTTAAATTCAATAAAATTTAATTTATTTCCAGCATCAAAAGATTCTTTACTTCAAGTATAACAATCCTTATTTTTCTTATTTTGATTTTGTCATATTTCAACGATAGTCCCATCAGGAGCAATTATTTCATAATCTAATGATTTTTGATATTTAAAAGAATTACCACTATTAGAATGTCATAATGGCGTTAATTTATAAAATCCTCTTAGATTAAAATATTCATCACGCAATAAATAATTCTTATTTTTTAAATCTTCTTCAGAATTATTTTTATTATTAAAAATATCTCTTTTAATATTCCTTTGATAACATAAAATATATTCACCAACAATATCTATTTTTGAAGGCCCTAAAGTGTTTCCAGAAGGTTTATTTTTTGAATGTCAATAAATATTAGTTAAAAAATTTTCTTCTCCAAAAATTTCATCCATTAAAACTTTTAAATAAGCTTGTTCATTATCATCAATAGAAATAAAAATTATTCCATTATCAGAAAGTAATTCTTTGGCTAAAAGCATCCTTTTTTTCATAAAAGATAATCATTTTGAATGTTTATGAGGATCGTCTTTACCAACACTTTTTTTTGTAGAAAAATCATCATTATAAATAAATTCCTTTCCTGTATTATAGGGGGGATCTATATAAATAATATCAACTTTAATATTTGCAACACTTAACGCTTTTAATGCATGGTAATTTTCACCTTCAATAATTAAGTGGTTATTTTTATCTTTAGCATTTATATTTAAGTTTTTAATTTCCTCAAAACCAAAATAATTTTTAGATATTTTTTCATCTATTTCTTGAAAATTTATTGTTAAACCTAATTTATCATTTATCAACTTACTTTTTATGAAATCCCACTCTTCATTTGTAATATTTAATTTTTTTAAATAAGAAGGATCAGCATTTTGTATTTTTTTATATAATTCTATTTTTTTCATATTTTGTTATTTCTAAAATTTTGATTAGATTATCAATTTCTTTTTTATTGTTATTAACTCAGTTATTAATACTAGAAATTGTATGTCTTTTAAAGAAGTTATCTTTTTCTATTTTTAATAATCTAAAAATATCATTAATAATTAATTGATTCGAATTTATGCCAAAATTATCTTTTTCTATTTTTTCTAAAGCGCTACCTTTAACTCCATAGTCAAACAAAGCATTTATTACTTTTTCATGTGTTATTTTATTTTTATTTAAGAAATCATCTAGATTTTCAGTCATTATTTTTTCTTTAATATAATCAAAATAATGAGATTCTTTTTTTTCATCTATATATTCATTTTTTAATGATTCAGAATTATAATTAACTTCATATGCACCAATTATTTCATATGAATTTTTATGAGAAATAAGATCAATACTCTCGAATAGTTGTCTAAATTTATTTTTACTTTCTCTATCTATATTTTTTTCATTTTTTCCTTTAATCTCTAAAATAATCATTTTTTTTGTATTTTCATTTATTAAAATAAAATCTGGAAAAAATTTAGAAATTTTTTGAATACTATTAAAATAATTAATAAAATAATCTTGATTTCCTGTTCCATTTCTAAAAAGATGAACCCTTTCTAAATCTTCATCAATTTTTTTTATTTCTTTATAAAATTCTTCCTCACCAGTAGAAAGACAATCTTTCTTTAATTCAGCAGAAAATGTATTTATCTTATCTCATTTATTTTTATTAAAATATTTTGATGAAGTAGCATATTCTAATGGTAATAAATATTCTTCAGTTTTTTTAGTAGTTTCATTTTTTTGATATTTAAAAACTTCAATTTCTATTAATTTCTTAATGCTTATAGGAGTTTCATATTCTTTTTCATTAAAAATAGATTTATGGAAACTAGATATAGTAGCTGAATAAAAATCCTTAATTTTTCTTCCAGATTTAATTGATATTTCATCCATAATTAACTGAGTTATATAATCACCAGAAATTTGAGTTTTATATTTTATATATAAATCAAAAAGAGATAATTTAGGAGAAAAACTTAATTTTTGTTGATCTCTTCCCTTATTATTTATTATGTCTTCGTTATTTTTATCATAAATTTCTTCCGGAGTTAATCTAAAATTTCCGTTTTTTACCTTTTGGTGATTTTTCTCAAAATATTTACTAAAATTTTTATGTAATAAGATTTTGTCTGCTACATAACCAATCATATTCTCATTATTATACTTATCAATAATAATTTTATTTATTTTTATATCAATATCATTAGATTTTTTAGAACGAATTATTTCAAATTTGTCTTCATTCTCCACACAAAAAGATTCTTCTTTTATCACCTCTTTATATTTATCATCTTTTGTAAAAACAAAAGCATTATCAATTAAATCATTATTATAAGTTTTGAAAAAAGGATTTCTTAAAATCCGCCCCAATGTTTGTATATTAAAAGATCCCTTTGCATCTCTTATTCTAACCAACATATTTGCTCTAGGAATATCTCAACCAACAGCTATTGCTTGTTTAAAAATTAATATCTCTATAGGCGAATCATTCGATATAATTTGTTCTTTAGTTAGTTTAGTCCTATCTTTATCTAATCAAATTGCATAATTAAAATCTTTTTTAAAATTATTTTTTTTTAATAAATTTTCAATTCTTTTTAATAATAAATCTTCAGTATTTATATCTTTGTCTACTATTATTTTATTTGGAATTTGAATTATTAATAACGGTTTAATTTTAATATTTTTTTTAAAATACTCTTTCTCAATTTCTTTTTGTTTAGCAATTGCACTTAAAATTAATCTTTCATCTTCAATTAAATATTTGTCAAAATTAATTGTTAAAGACTCTCCTTGTACATCCACTAATTTTTTAATAGCAAATTCTTCAATAACTTTTGCATGAGTTATTTTATAATCTACTTCTATAGTGTTTAATGTTGCAGAAATTTTTATTGTTTTATATGGAGATATTTCCTCCATAGCAATTTTCTTAGCTTCTGCTGGAGTTTTTACTTCCCTATGGGCTTCATCTATTATTAAGACAATATTTACTCCTTTTATCTTAGTATTATTAATAACTTTGAATAGATCATTTTTTTCTGATTCCATATTCATAATATTAGTATTTTTGCTGAATAGACTTCATCCAATAAAATAAACTTTATTTTCTTTAAAATAATCAATATTTTCCAAATAATTACTTTTTTGGTTCTTATTAACTAATCCAATATATTGAGTAGAATAACCTTTTACTCATTGTGAATTTAAATAATTTGTTATTTTTTCGTATCCTTGATGATCTAGTTTTCCAATAGATGGAGCAATAAATAAAAAAGTAGTTGGTTTATTATTTAATATCTCATTTTCTAAGTATCTATCGATTATATTAGCAATAATATAAGTTTTTCCACTTCCTGTAGGACTTTGTAAGTTAAATTCAGAGTTATTCTTCAAAAAATCTATTGATGCATTAACAGCATCAATTTGAAAATTAAATATTTTCTTTTCTTTAATCATGAAAATCCCTTATAGATATTTCTTTATTAAATTCATCTTTATATAAATTTTTCATAACATTTATATCCTCATATTCTCCATCAATTTTATTAATTTCTTTTAATCTTAAATATTTCACATTATTATCTTCTAAATAAGGAGTTTCTTTAGAAAATTTTCAATCTATTGATTCATTTTTAGAACCATGACCATTAATAACTCTATAAATTCTTTCTCTACAAATATCAGTCGCAATATTATTTTCATTATTTGTAACTAAAATAAATCTTCTATTTCCTTCATCATCTTTATTCAATTCCATTATAGCTTGACCAGTTGTTCCTGAACCAGCAAAAAAATCTAAAATAGTTATATTTTTAGGCATATTTGTAATAGATATCAAATGTTCTATTAATTTAGAAGGTTTTGAGAAATCAAACTTTAATCCCATTTCTTTTAATGAAGACGTGCCTCTTGCATTTAAATATTCATTGTTATGAGCGAATGATGACTTATAAACAGGGTTGATCTCATCTTTTTGAACTAATTTATAAGTTTTTTCTAATTTTTCAACTTTAAAATTTTTGTAATTTTTTACATATACTTTGTTACTTTTTTTAAAAATTAACATATTATTTTCATGGAATCATTTAACTCTTGAATCTGAAAATGCTCAATTTGTTCGAGGTTTATATAAAACTCCGTCTTCTAAAATTTCTAATTGATATTCTTTTTGACCTTGACCACCATCTAATGGGTGTTTAAGATTATATTTTCCAATATTATCTTCAAAATTGAAATCATCAGTTTTTATGTTTATTCCTACAAATTCTTGTAAATATTCAAAATTTTTAGAATAAGTAAGAATATAATCTAAATCATCAGAAATATAATTTTTACCATATCTTCCTCCACCTGAACGTGTTTTTCTAGGCATATTACTTACAAAATTTTCTTCTCCAAAAATTTCATCCATCAAAACCTTTAAATAAGCTTGTTCATTATCATCGATAGAAATAAAAATTATCCCATTATCAGAAAGTAATTCTTTAGCTAGAATCATTCTTTTTTTCATAAATGATAATCATTTTGAATGTTTATGAGGATCATCCTTGCCAACTTCTTTTTTTGTAGAAAAATCATCATTATAAATAAAATTTTTTCCAGTATTATAGGGAGGATCTATATAAATAACATCAATTTTAACATTTGCAATACTTAATGCTTTTAATGCATGATAATTATCACCTTCGATAATAAGATGGTTATTTTTATTTCCGGCATTTATATTTAAGTCTTTTATTTCCTCAAAACCAAAATAATTTTTAGATATTTTTTCATCTATTTCTTGAAAATTTATTGTTAAACCTAATTTATCATTTATCAACTTATTTTTGATGAAATTTCATTCATCATCTGTAATATTTAATTTTTTTAAATACTTAGGATCAGCATTTTGTATTTTTTTATATAATTCTATTTTTTTCATATTTTATTATTCTAATTCTTTTTGAAAGCATTGCTAAGTTATTTTCTTAATATCTATTTCATATCTAAGAATAGTTTTAAGATTTTCTGTTTTAGTT
>CAMQZA010000020.1 GCA_947039545.1 uncultured Ureaplasma sp.
ATATGGAAAAAAATGAAAAACAAGTCAAAAACCAACGGGGGGGGGGGGTTATAAGCAACATCTTCCCAATACCAAATTATTTATCACTGAATTAAGAAAAAACTTACTTGATTTAACCATAGAAGATTTTATTTTTCAAATGGGTTGAAATAATGTGCAATTTTATCAAAAAATAATCAACGGATATTATGATAAAAATAATGAAAGAAAATATAGTATTCCCACAGTGAATATATTATTTGGTGGAATTAGTCATGCTATTTATAATTTTGATAATTGAAAAAATAAAGAAAAAGAGATTAATGATTTAATAAAAAAACATTTTTTAAATTGAGAAAAAAACAAAGTTATTGATTTTTAAAAAGACAACTATAGTTGTATAATTAATTAACATGACTAATACCTTTGAATGAGAAAAATTTTTAAAAAATATCAATAAAAAAGCTCCACTAGGAAGCAAAGAATACAAAGGTTTAAAATATCCATATAAACCAGCATTATTACTATCAATAATTGATAGTGTTTCAAGTGATAAATTGTTCAATGAAGATATTGATTTAAATAATTTACACATTATTAAAAAATATTATGAATACATTACATACAACTATGAATTTTGAGATCATATTACAACCAACCATAAATCAAAACAAGTTTGAGATATTGGAATTAAAAACATTATGGTTCAAAAACAAGTATTAACAAACATATCTTCAATGCCAGCTTCTAAATTAATGACTGATAATTCTATTTTTCATTTTGATAATGAAACTAAAATAATAAGAATAAATTTAATTATTGATTCAAGTGAAATTGAAAAATATAAAAGAGAATTGATTAATGTTTGTATTCATTCATTAAGAGATAGTAATAAAAATGCATATGAATGATTAGAAGATAATAACTATAATCAATTTAAAGAATATATTCAAGAAAAAATATATAGAGAACCACCATTGGTTAGTTCAAAAGGAAGAGGAGGTATACAACATATTTTTGCTGCTAGTATCAAAGATAGAGACGGTAAATGTATTATATGTTGTATTGATAGACCTGAATTATTACAAGCATGCCATATCAAACCTTTTTCTCAGTGTTCTAATCAAATAGAACAAGTAGATTCTAATAATGGAATTACTTTATGTGCTAATCATCATAAACTATTTGATAGAGGTTTATTTACATTTGATGAGAAATGAAATATTATAACTAATGATAAAAAATTATTAGAAGATGATTTTAATCTATTCTTCAAACAATATGAACCTTGTTATCTAAATATTAAAAAAAGATTTGCATTTTTAAATGAATATCTAAAATACCATAATGAGAAAATCTATAAAAATATATAAAAAAAATAACTAATTTTTAATTAGTTATTTTTTCTTCTTAAATTTAAGATATCTAAATCTTCATCTTTTACTAAACTCGGTGAATTAAATGTTCTATCAATACCCATTGAATTTTTAGGGAATGCTATTACATCTCTAATTGTTGGAGAATTAGTTAATATCATCAGTAATCTATCAATTCCAAGAGCTATACCACCATGAGGAGGAGCTCCAAACTTTAATGCTTCAAGAAAATAGCTAAAGTTATTTTCAATATCTTGATCACTTAAACCAACAGCTTTAAACATTGCTCTTTGAACTTTTTCATTATGGATTCTAATAGATCCACCACCAAGTTCATAACCATTTAAAACAAGATCATAAGCTTTTCCAGTAGCTTTTCTTTTATTGAAACTATAAAAAGTATTAATAAAAGTATCTTCAGGCATTGTAAATGGATGATGTGTTGCTTGATATTTCTTTGTTTTTGAATCATATTCAAATAAAGGTCAATCAGTTACTCATAAAAAGTTTAATTCGTCATTGTTCTTAATTAGATTAAATTCATCTCTAGCAGTATTTCTAACAGCTCCAAGAGCAGTATTTACTATTTTTTCTTCATCAGCAATAAAAAGAATCACACCTTTAGATGCTTTTTCTTTTAATAACATTGTTTTACTAATTTCATCATAGTTTTTAATATTAGATTCATATCCTGATTTATTTTTGAAATAAATTCAATTTAATTCACCTGCAAAATTATCACTTGCTATTTTTTTCAAGTTTTTTAAATTTTCATTACTAACAACAACGTCAGGAATAATAATAGCTTTTATTTTTTTATCAACATCAATTGATTCTTTAATTTTTTTAGGAAGAGTTTTAATTTTAGATATTTCAGAAGTAAAGTCTTTTATTTTTGAATCAAAACGAATATCTGGTTTATCAGTTCCATATTTACTCATAGCCTCATCATGAGTCATTGTTTTAAAAGGTGTATTTAAACTTAAACCCAATGTTGTTTTTAATGTATATTTTAAAAGCTCTTCAACTGTTAATTTAATATGTTCTTCTTTAACAAAAGACATTTCAATATCTAATTGTGTAAATTCTGGTTGTCTATCTGATCTTGAATCTTCATCTCTAAAACAACGTGCAAGTTGGTAATATCTATTCAATCCAGAAATCATTAATAATTGTTTATATATTTGAGGTGATTGAGGCAAGGCAAAAAAGTTGTTTTCACCAATTCTAGTAGGAACAAGAAAATCTCTAGCTCCTTCAGGTGTTGGTTTTGCTAAAACAGGAGTTTCAACATCTATAAAATCATTTTTAGATAAAAAATTTCTCATTGCTAAAATAATATCAGATCTTAGTTTCAAATTTTTTTGAAGAATAGGTCTTCTTAAATCTAAATAACGATATTGTAATCTAACTTTTTCAAGAGCATCAGTTTCATCTTCAATTATCATTGGTGTAATTTCTGATTTATTTAAAATATTAATTTTTGTAATTAAAAGTTCAAATTCTCCATTTTTCATTTTTAAATTTGGACTTTTTCTTTGAACAACAGTACCAATAAATTCAACAACATCTTCTCTTTTTAATTCACTTGCTTGAGTAAAAAATTCTGAATTTAAATCAATAGTTGCTTGAACTCTACCTTTAATATCTTGAACATTAATAAAGATCAGATTAGGTAATTTTCTAACAGTTTTTACTCATCCTCTAATACATATTGTTTTATTTAAAAAAGCTTTGTCAATATCTCCACAATAAATATGTTTAATCATTTTAATTACTACTTTCTAATTTCAAAAAATCAACTATTTTATCAAACTCAATACGAGTTTCTGTTTTGTCTATTTGATTCTTAATAATAACATTATTATTTTTTAACTCTTCATCACCAATAATAATAATGTTATTTGATTTATATTTATCTGCAAATTTAAAATGTGTTGATAATTTATAAGTTTGATTATTAATAATTGCTTTTAAATCATTTTTTCTTAAATCATTAAGAATTTTCATTGCATGAATATGGCTTGATTCTGATAATGGTAAAATAATAGCATCAAATGAAATTTCATCTAAAAAATCAGGATTTTCTTCAAGAGTAGATATTATAATTCTTTCAATACCAAGTCCAAAACCAATACCAATAACATCAGGTCCACCAGTTTGTTCAATTAATTTATTATAACGACCACCACCAATAATTGTTGATTGACCTTTTAATATTTTTGAATTTGACATAAACTCAAAAACTATTCCATTATAATAATCTAATCCTCTAACAAGTGTTGAATTTTCAATATATTCAATTCCCGTAAAATCCATTATTTTTTTTAAATTTTCAAAGTATATTTTTTCATCTTCTGTTAAAAATTCTTTAATTTTTGGAGCATTGATTACAAATTCTTTTGATCCATCAACTTTATCATCCAAAATCCTTAAAGGATTAACATTAATTCTATTTTGTGAATCTTCAGTTAATTGTTCTTTATGTTTATCAAAATAAACATTTAAAGCATCAACTCATTTATTTCTAGATTCATTAGTACCTATATTATTTATTTCTAATTTATAGTTATTAATTTTTAATTTTTTTAAAATCGTCTTAGCTAATAAAATAACATCAACTTCATCATATAAAGTTACATTTCCAACACATTCAATACCGAATTGGTTAAATTGTCTTTGTCTTCCAGATTGTGGTCTTTCATAACGAAACATAGAACCAATATAATAAACTTTTAAAAAATTATTTGTTTTTAATAGTTTATTTTCAACAATAGCTCTAATAGTTCCAGCAGTACCTTCAGGTCTAAGAACTAAACTTCTTCCACCTTTATCAATAAAGTCATAAAATTCTTTATTAACAATATCACTAGTTTCACCAACAGATTTAATATATAAATCTTTTGATTCAAAGATAGGAGTTCTTATTTCACTAATATTAAATTCTTCAGCTGTTTCTTTTAATATTTTTTCTACTTTACTAAAAACTTTAGCATCAGTATCTATTAAATCAACAGTTCCTCGAGGTCTTTTATAGTCCATAAATGATACCTTATCCTTAAATTAACTCTCAATCATCAATAGTATTTCTAAACATTAATTCATTCATCATTTTCTCTAAATGTTGATAATTCTTAACGTATAATTCAATATCAATTATACAAGTTTTTTCTATTTTATTTTTATTTAGGAAAAATTTAGAAATATTAGCTCGGTACTTAATAAAAATATTAATTATTTTTGAAGATAAAGAAGTTGATCAAGGTGAACATATTCTTATTTTCGCTTTAAAATATCTATCTGTTTTTTTAATTCTATCAAGATTTCACTCAACAACAACTCTTTTTAATTCTTCATTATCTTCAATATCTTTACAACCAAACCTATGAATACTTAAAGTTTTATTTTCTAAAATACCAACAATATCAAGAGATGGTATTTTACTACAGCAATCTGTAATTTTAATTTGATCATATTCAATATTTTGAATTTCTCCAAATAATGATTTTTTATTAATAAATTTATGAACTAAATTTTTAACTACTTTAACAATATTTTTATCTGGATTATTTGAGAAAATATTAACAATATCTTCTATTTGAAGTCCACTAACAATTTTAATAAAGTTTTCTAGTTCTAATCCATTATATTCAACTTTAATTGTTTCTAGAATATGCTCAGAAGAAATAGTAGAATCTTTCAAGATTATTTCAGATAAGAATTTTTTAATATTTATTTTTTCAATATTATCTATTTCTTTTAATTCAGTTCTTATTAAATTTTTAGTTGTTGTTTTTTTTGTTAATTGTAATCAATATCTACTAATAGTTTTGAATTTTGAAAATTCAATAGAAATAATATCGCCAGATTCAATAGTTGAATCTCAAGATACTCTCTTATTGTTTATATAAAAAGCATTTAAATATGGAAATTTTTCTTTAGAAAATTTTGAAACAAAATCAATTGCATTTGAGTTATTAGTAATAGGTAATCATACTTTGTCATTTTTATAAAAAACTTCAATAATTTTATTTTTTGAAATTTCTTTAATAGCTAATAATTTTTCATCTTGTTCAATATCATCACTTAAATAATCACTAATCATATTTTGAATTAAACGTTGAGAACGTTCTTTTTCATGAGCTTCTTTATATTTTCAATGTCCAGCAATTCCGAATTCATTTTTTATATCCATGTTTTTAGTTCTAATTTGGATTTCAATAGTTGAATCTTCAAAAATAATTGTTGTATGTATTGATTGATATAAGTTAGCTTTTGGATTAGAAATATAATCTTTTAAATTAGATTTTACATGGTAATAATTAAGATGTATTAAGCCTAAAACAGCATAACAATCCATAATATCATCTACAATAATTCTAACACCAAATAAATCTGTGCAATTGATTGCATTAGTCTCAAATTCATTTTTTAAATAAGTAGAATAAACACCTTTTATTCTTTTTCTTATTTCATAATTAATCGAATTATTATTTAATATTTTTTCAATATTTTCAACAGTTGATTCAAATTTTTCACCTTTTAATTCTATTTCAGCATTAACAGTTTCAGTTAACTGATTATATTTTTTTTGGTGTAAAACTTTAAAACAAATATTTAATAGTTCTGTCTTGATTGAAAACAGGCCTAATCTTCCAGCAATATTAGCATATATTTCAAGAGTTTCTCTTGCTATTCTTTTTTGTTTTTCAGGTTTTAAATGCTCAATAGTTTTCATATTGTGCAATCTATCAGCTATTTTAATGATAATTGCTCTTATGTCAATTGAAATTGACATAAAAACTTGAATAATATAATCATTTTTATCTTTAGATTTATAGTCTTCAACACCTCTGTTTATTTTTGAAATATTTGAAACTTTTGTAACAAGAACTACAAGTTGTGCAACATCATCATTAAATTGTTTTTTAATTTCTTCTTCTGTACATTCTGTATCTTCAAGAACATCATGAAGAATAGCAGCTGATATCGAATTAGTATCTAAATATAGTTCTACTAACAATATAGCAACAGCTATAGGATGAATAATATAAGGTTCACCAGATTTTCTAAGTTGTTTATCATGTTTTTCAGTAGCAAAATCTACTGCTTTTTCAACTAATTTAATTTCTGATTCTGAATAATTAAAATCAGTCATTTTTTTTAGTAATTCTTCTTTTTTAGTTTTAATCATACAGTCTCATCATAAATTTTTATTTAACAATTTTTTATATAATTATATATAATTAATTATTATGTTTTTGAAAAAAAGTAAAAAAACAGCCTCAAATATATGAAAAAAAATATTGGGTTGATCTTCAATTTCACTTTTAATGCTAGGTGGATTATCAGGAGTAGCAGTTTCTGGTTATTATATGAATCAAGATTCCCACTTGGGTTCTGATTTTGGTTCTGGAACATCCTTCGATATTCAGCTATCATTAGATGGTTTTTCAACACCTGAATCACAAGATAAAGTAATTAAAGAATCAGCTGATGCATTAGAAAAAATATTAAATAATCTAGGTTTATCACAAGTATTAGTTAATACAGGTAAATCTAATATTAAAAATAATCAAACAGGTAATGTAGATAAACAATTTGGTATTTTAAGTGCTAGTTTTGATACATCTAGTGAAATTTTTGCATTATTAGATATTGAAGAATCTGATAATGATATTGTTAATAATTTTAAAATATATACTAAAGCTTTAAATAGTTATAATGTTGAACTTGAAAATATCGGGATTGATTATGTTGGTACAAATAGTAAACCTACTGGTAGAACTACTGGAGCTAATGGAATAATAGCAGGTGAAGTAAATCCAATTAATTCTTATGTTTTAAATGATGATAAAAATTATAAATCATTAGAAATTAATGAAGGTAAATACTATACATCAAAAAATGAACTTGTTAATATTGGCCAAGCTATTCAAATAGATTTACCTCAAATAGACTCAGCACCTAAAAAAGTTTTTGAAACAAGTAATTTTGTTAAAGATAAAAATCTTTATGATGAATCAATAATTCCTCCAGAACCTCCACCTGAAGCAATAAAAACAACTACTGGTGAAGGTGAAACTACTCCAGATTTAACTAATGCTTTTCAAACTACTCAATCTTGACTTCTTTGAAAAGATAAATCTTCTTTTGTTAATAAATTAAATAATTTAACATTTGCAAGTTTATATAATGAATATGCAAATGGTAGAAGAACTGATATTGGTGAATCAAATGTTACTGACCAACGTTGATTTATTATTCCTGAAGTTAATGGAAAAATCAATACTTATTTAAAATCACTTAATACTGTTGAAAAATTATTTGTTGAATTTGTTGGTGATCCAGTTTATTCTAATTTAATAATTACAGAAGATAATATGATGAAAATATTATATGAATTCTATAATTCAGAAATATTTGCACCTAATAATTCATATAAAGTAGATATAGCAACAAATCCACCGACTAATAAGCAATATTCAGCATCAATTATTAATGGTTGATATTTTCTTGAAAGTGATAATAGAGATTTAGATGATCTTTTTGGTACATCTTTATATGGAATAATTGATTATAGAAATTACGATGATTATTTCTTTAATAATGATAATATTGTTATTCAAAATGCAGATGAACCAATTCTTGAATTTGATGATACATCAATTAGAATAAAACCAGATGCTAAAGTTGATGCAACAAATTTCAGTACAACAGTTTTAAAAAATAAATTATTAGGCACTAGAATTCCAGTTGATTATGGTAATTATTCAAGAGATTTAATATCATTACTTAATTCATATAGAGAAATACAAACAACACCTAAACCAGCTGATGAAATTGCTTCTGTTATTAAAGAAGATATGGGGAAATTATTTAGTAGTAATACTTTATTATCTTTTTCAGGATCAAATATTAGTACATTGCCTAAAACTTTAGTCACCTTAACAGCTTTTGAATTTTTTATTTTTTCATTAATAATTTTAATTGTAACTATTGGAATAATTATTTCGGTTTTATATAGATTCCCAGGATTTATGTCTTTCATAACAACTGCATCTGCATTTGGTTTCTCTATATTATTCTTTAATTTATTTGGTCTAACATTTAATTTTTATGTTTATGCAGCTCTATTTACTTCGACATTTATTAATTTCTTTATTCCGTTTTTATTGTTTAAAAACGTCAAGAAGGAAATTACTCAAGGTTCTATAATTATTCCTGCTTTTCAAAAATCAATGTTCAAATATAGCAAAATGTTTCTTGATGTTTATGTTGTTCAAATAATTATTTCTTTATCTTTCTTTTTCTTTTCAAATGCTCAAATTTCATCATTTGGTGCAATGTTAGTAGTTAGTGGATTAGTTTCATTATTTTTAAATTACTTATTATTATATTCATTATTATTAATCTTGATTAGAATTTATACAAATAAATCAGACTTTCTATTTGTTTCTAAGAAAATATTATTAATTAATAGTGAAATAAATAATGATCCTTTAGATATGATTGTAAAAACTGATTTAGAAGATTCTAAGTTTAAAGGTTTGTTAAGAAGTAAGCATTTCTTTACAATTCATTTGTTTAAAAAAAGAAATATGTTTATTGCAATATTTCCATTCATAATAGCAATCACTGGATTTATTTTATTTTTAGCTTTACCAAATGGTATGCCTTTACCTAATAACGGTGCAGGAAATACTTTAATTATTAATAATATTGATATTATTGGTTTAAAAGTTGAAGACATTCTTAAGTTACTTAACTTATCTGGTGCTGATTTTAGTTTAAATGAAAATCAACTTGTTATTTCTATTACTGATGATTATGTGCTCCCTTCTTTAACAAATCCTTTATTAAGCAATAATATAAGTACTTTTAATTTAAAATACTTAGCTAATGAGAATTTATTAGTATCTATTACAAGTGGAATCTTTATTAGCATGTTGTTTTTATTAGTTTGATCTATTATTTCTTTAAATATTATTTCAGTTCTTCCTATTCTAATAATTAATATCTTTTCAACAGGAATATCTTTATTATTATCATGATTCTTAATTGATATAATTGGAGCTGAATCAATGGCTTTTGTTAGTATTATTTATGTTCTAAATTCAATTTGTTCTTTCATTATTGTTTCAGCTTTAAAATCAAGTTGAAATCGTAAAAAGAGTGTTTCAAATGATTCTTTAAAAGAAATCATTACTCAAATTGTTGGTAGATTAAAGCCAACATTAATAATTTGAAATATTATTTTGTTATCATTTTCATTATTAATGTCATTACTTGGAATAATTAGTTTAATTACAGGATTCTTGTTAATTGTTGTAAATAGTATAATTATTTATTTAATTAACTTATATATCCTTCCACAGCTATGATATATCTTTGTTATTTTCAGAGATAAATACCAAAACGAAATTAATAACATTTCAAATAAACGAATTAGACCTTCTAGTTATGATATTCTTGATGAACAAAATGTTAAAGGTATTAACCACCATTAGGAGTATTCATGAATGAAGACAAATTAAATTTAATAAAAGAAAAGATTTTTACTGTTAAGGATTTTCCTCGAAAAGGAATAGCTTTTAAAGATATTACTCCTATTTTTAAAGAACCAGAATTAGTTAAAAATATTATTGATTTATTTGTAGAAAAAATAAAAGACATTGAATATGATATTATAGTTGGTCCTGAATCAAGAGGATTCTTATTTGGTATTGCTTTATCATTAGCTGTTAATAAACCTTTTGTTCCAATTAGAAAAGTTGGAAAATTACCAAGAGAAGTTATTTCAATTGATTACGGTTCTGAATACGGTAAATCTACTATTGAGATCCATAAAGATGATATTAAAGAGAATGATAAAATCTTGATAATTGATGATTTATTAGCAACTGGTGGCACTATATTTGCCATTGAAACTTTAATAAAATCAGTTGGTGCAATTCCTGTTGCAAATTTATATTTAATTGAATTGGTTGGATTACAATCTAAGAAATTAGAAAGTAAAAAAATATCTTTAATAAAATATGAAAAACCATATTTTTAAAAATTAATTAAATTTAGAAAAAATCATTTTTCATTTATTGAAAAATGATTTTTCTTTTATATAAAAACATTTAATTCATTTTGTTATAATTAATAATAACTATTATAAAAGAAAAATTGAGAAAAAATTGATATGGATTCTAAACAAGCAAACGAAGTAAAAAAGATTTTAACCAGAGAAATAGCAGAGAAAATTCTTAGAAAAAATATAAATAAAGAGATCAAAGAAATAGATTTTTTAGAATTCGATGAAATAGCAGAAAATGCTTTTTCTAATATGCCTAATCTTGTTTCAATTGAAATTCCTAATAATATTAAAAAAATCGGTGCAGAAGCTTTTAGCTGATGTTCTGAACTTGTTTATGTAAAACTTCCTCAAAATTTAGAAATTTTAGAATCTAAAATATTCTCATTTTCAATTAATTTGAAAAAAATTATTTTTTCTGAAAATCTTTCAATAATAAGTGCATCTGCTTTTGAAAATTGTGAAAGCTTAATTGAATTAAATTTGCCAAATACTTTAAAGGTAATTGATGAGAATGCTTTTTTAGGTTGTTCATCAATTAAAGAATTTAATTCTGCAGAGAATTTAAGTTTAATTAATTCTTCTGCTTTTTCAGATTGTACTAATTTAGAAAAATTTACTTTTTCAAATACCATTGCTAATATTCCGAGTCGTTTGTTTAAAAACTGTACTTCTTTAAATAATGTTTTAATTCCAGATAATATTGTTTCAATTGGTAACAATGTTTTTACAGGTTGTGAATCTTTAGTAAATATTGAATTCCCAAGTTCTATAAAAGAATTTGGAAATTTCACGTTTACAGAATGTAAAAGTCTTGTTGAAATAACAATACCAGAAGAAGTAACTCAAATTCCTAATAGAGCTTTTAAAGATTGTCTTTCATTATTAAAAGTAAATTTTAATAATAATATAACTAGAATTGGTAATTCTTCTTTTATGAATTGTCCATTGTTAAAAATAATTGATCTACCTGAATCAATTGAATTCATTGATAGAAACGCTTTTTTAGATTGTGCTAACCTTGAAACTCTATCTTTAAAAAACAATATAAAAGATATTGCTTATGGAGCTTTTAAAAACTGTTATTTATTAAAAGATATTACTTTACCTAATAATTTAAAAACAATAGGTGAAGTAGGCTTTGCTAACTGTTATTCACTTGAAAATATTATTATTCCAGATTCAGTTACAGAAATAGGACCAAGAGCGTTTTCTAGATGTTCTAAAATGGAAGAAATTAAATTATCAAATAGCCTTAACTTAATTCCAACTGGTTGTTTTCTTGAAAATAAAAATTTAAAAAATATTACTTTATCTGATTCTATTATCAAAATAGATCATTTTGCTTTTGAAAATTGTACTTCTGTTCAAAACATTAATTTCAATGAAAAAATTCAAATAATTGAAAAGGGAGTTTTTCAAGGATTAACATCTCTAGAAACAATAACAATTCCAGATAATTTATATAAATTAAATAAATATGCTTTTTTTAATTGTACAAATGTTAAGAAAATTATTAGTCCTAATATTTTTCTTGAAACTATTGAAGAATGATTTAATCAAGATTTATCAAATGTTACTCAAATCGAATCAGAAACTAGTAAGAATAATCCAAATATTAATATTAGAGAAACTGATGAGTTTGTTCTTTCTGAATATGATCATGATGATGAATTAACTACTAAACAAATTATTGAGGATAATTCTGAATTTTCTGATCCAAGTGAACAATATATTTTAACTGATAAAATTTTTGATGAAAATGATGAAGAAAAAAATAATAATGAAGAATATTTTGAAATAACTGAAAATGCTATTTTAACTAGTGAATTACTAGATTTTAATGATATTTATGAAGAAGAACAAAATAATACTAATTCTTCTGAATTAATTCATAAGGCACTTATAACAAGTGAATTGTTTGATGAAAATGATGAAGAAAAAAATAATAATGAAGAATATTTTGAAATAACTGAAAATGGTATTTTAACTAGTCAATTATTAGAT
>CAMQZA010000021.1 GCA_947039545.1 uncultured Ureaplasma sp.
AGAATAAAAAGATATTTAAGTATTAACCCATTCTTTTAATGTAAATAAAAAAAACTAGAAAGTTAATTTCTAGTTTTTTTTTATATTTATTTTTAAAATTTGTTACTACTTAAATATCTTTCTAGAATAATTAAAGAACTTACTTGGTCTATTATTTTTTTTCTCTTAGAAGATTTAATATTAAATTCCATTAATGATTCAGTAGCTTGTTTAGTTGAATAATTTTCATCAACAAAAATAACATCAATATTTGAGAATTTTTCTTTTAATATTAAAGCAAAATTCTTTGATCTTATAGAACTCTTGGTTTCACTGTTATTATTCATATTTTTCGATATACCTAAAACAAAAACATCAACTTTATAATCATAATCTTCAATAATTATTTTTAATTTAGTGATTATTTTATCAAAATCATTTTCAGCGAATACAAGATTACAAATAGGAGTTGCAAATTCATTATTATATGAACTAATACAAATTCCACAACTTTTACTTCCAAGATCAAGACCTATTTTACGATAATTTTTTAAACTCATTATTAATACATATTTCAATTTCTTCTAATTTATTAATTTCATTAGTTCCGCCTTGAACATAATTAAATTTTCCGCCACCTTTACCATTGAATTCAGTATTGATAGTTTTTATTATTTTATTTAAGTTAAAATTATTTTCTTTTGCATAATTTTCATTAACAGCAAAAATATATTTAACTTTATCATCTGTAATGTTTAATAGAGAAACAAAATTTTCTTTATTTTCATTAATAATTTCACTTAAAGCCATTCCAATATTTTTTGATTCAAAGTTAGTAACTTTGATATTTATTAATTTATTATTTTTAATAACTTGTTTTTTAATTTCATCAATTTCAAATACAGTAATTTTTTTATTATTTTCAACTTTTAAAGTTTCGTATTTTATTTTAATTTTATTTAGTTTTTCTAAATTAATTTCAAATTCTTTTTCATTCAATTGAATTGAATCTATTTCATCAATAAAATCTTTATTTACTTCAATAAAATTATTTACTTTATCTTTAATAATACTAAATTTATTTTTAATTTCATTAATTTGGTTTTTTGCATATTTATCAATAGTAGAATTTGAAGTAATAGCACCTATTCTTCAAGAACCAGCTCCATTTGGATAAAATTCAATTATTTTAAATTGTTCAATATCACTAGTATTTGAAACATGAGTACCACCACATAGTTCAGCACTAAACTGCCCCATTTTAACAACTCTTAGTTTACCTTTTATTTTTTTATAAACATCTTCAAAATAAGCTTTAGCACCTATTTCTTTTGCTTCATCTAATGTTAGTTTTAAAACATTAACATCTATTTTTTCATTAATAATAAAATTAATTCTGTCTTCAACTTCTTTAATTTTTTCATTAGATAATCTTTCATGATGTTGAAAATCAAATGTAACTTTAGAAGGTGATTTAAATGCACCTTCTTGTTTAATATTTTTATCAACTAGTTCACCAAGAACTGCATGAAGTAAATGTTCAACTGAATGATTTCTAGTAACTTTTTTTCTTAAATCTTCATCAATTACTAATTCACATACTTCACCATTTTTTAGATTAGTTTGTAGAACATGATGAATATGTTGTTGATTTGGTCCTTTAAAAACATCATGAACTTCAAAATCATTAATTGTTCCAAAATCATGTAATTGACCACCACTTGTTGAATAAAAACAAGTTTGATCAAAAATAACATAACCATCACCAATTAAATGTTCAATAGGATTAAAATTTTCATCATAAAGTTTAATTATTTTACCTTGTAAATTATATTTATCATTAATAAAAATTGATTCATCATTTAAATTTAATAATTCTCCATTTTGATTTAATAGTGCGATTTTTGATTGATTAGAATTTGAAATTTTTTGATGATTTGTAAATAATTCATTAAATCCATCAATATCTATTTCAATATTTTTTTCAATAGCTAATTCTTTAATTAACTCAATTGGAAAACCATAAGTTTCAACTAATTTAAAAGCAGTATTTTTATCTAATTTTGATGTTTTTTCAATTGCTTCTTCAAATAATTTTATTCCATTAATCAATGTTTTATTAAAAGCAATATATTCGTTATTCAATAATAAATTAATTTTTTTATTATGATCTTCTAAATAAGGATAATAATTATTCATATTTTGAATAGTGATATTAATTAAATCAGAGAAAATATTTTCCTTGATATTTAATTTATATAACATAACAATAATTCTTCTAATTAGTCTTCTAAGGATATAGCCTCTCTCTTTATTAGAAGGCATAGCACCATCTGCTATAGCAAAACAAATAGTTCTCATATGATCTGAAATTATTTTAAAAGATTGGTTAATTAATATTTGTTCAGGATTTTTTTTACCCTCAAAATAAGCATTTATAATATATTTATCTTTTGTAAATTTTTCAATTTCATTAATAATAGGCAAGAATAAATCTGTATCAAAATTTGTTGGTGCAGATTGTGATATAGCAGTAATTCTTTCAAGTCCAGCACCAGTATCAATATTTTTTCTTTCAAGTGGTGTATAGTTATTTTCACCATCATTGTTATATTCAGAAAATACTATATTTCAAATTTCAATATATCGATCATTTTCAATGTCTTCAAAGAAAAGTTTTTCACCAATATTTTCTGGATCAAATTCAATTCCTCTATCATAAAAAATTTCAGTACAAGGACCACATGGTCCAGAACCAACATCTCAAAAATTTCTATCTCTATTACATTTAATAATTTTATTATCATCTATTTTTAATTTTAATCAAAAATTATAAGCATCAATATCATCTTCAAACACTGTGAAATATAATTTATTAATATCAATTTTAAATTCATTAATTAAAAGATCATAAGCTAAATTAATTGCTTTTTCTTTAAAATAACCACCTATAGAAAAACTACCTAACATTTCAAAAAATGTATGATGTCTACTAGTTTTACCAACATTAAAAATGTCATTAGTTCTAATTGCTTTTTGAGAATTCACTAAATTATCATGAGGAGCATTTTCTTGACCACTAAAATATTTTTTTAGTGTAGCCACTCCTGAATTTATTCATAATAACGATTTGTCATTAATAGGGATTAAAGATGCTGATTCCATCTCAAAATGATCATTATTTTTAAAATAATCCAATCATATTTTTCTAATTTCATTTGATGAAAGTTTTTTCATAATTTATCTTTACTTTTGATTTTTAATATTCTTATTATATATATTATATAATAAAGACATAAAGACTTAATAAGATATATATTGAAAATTATTAAAATCTTAAAAAATTAATATCACTGGTGAATATATGATAATAGAAGTTATTAAAAGCGAAATAAATAATGCTTTAGAAAAAATGGAAATTATCAATAATAAAAACATTATTATTGATAAAAGTAAAAATATTAAAATTGGAGATTTTAGCTCTAATGTAGCTTTAATATATGCAAAAGAAAATAATAAATCTCCGACTGAATTTGCAAATGAATTAATTGAATTTTTTGATAAAAAATTATTTAAAAATATAACAATTACAAATCCTGGTTTTATTAATTTTTTTGTTGCAGAGGAATTATTCTCAAAATCATTATTAGAAGTTTTAGATAAAAAAGACAAGTATCTTTTATTTGATAAAAAAGATAAAAAATATAGCGTTGAATATGTTTCAGCAAATCCAACTGGATATTTACATATTGGTCACTCTAGAAATGGTGTTTTAGGTGATGTTATTAAAAATTTATTAATAACATATGGGTATGATGTTGTTACTGAGTATGTTGTTAATGATGCTGGTAATCAAATGAATAATTTAGCAACAGCTGTTTTTATTCGATATTTACAATTATTTGGAAACAAAATAGAATTACCTAAAGATTCTTATCATGGTCAAGAAATTAAAATAGTAGCTCAAAAACTTAAAGATGAATTTAATGATAAATTTATAAAATATGAATTATTAGAAAATCAGATTACTGATATAAAAATAAAAGATGAAATTAAATGATTTGCTAGATGTGAATTACTTGAAATTATTAAAAGCGATTTAAAGAGTATTGGTGTTGAAATTGAAATTTATACATCAGAACAATCAATCAGAGATAAAAAGCTTGATGATATCTTAATTGAAGATTTATTGAAAAAAGATAAAGCTTATAAAAAAGATGGAGCTATTTGACTAAGAACAACTAATTTTGGTGATGAAAAAGATAGAGTATTAGTTAAATCAGATCAATCTAAAACATATTTTGCTCCTGATATTGTTTATCATGACATGAAATGAAAAAGTAATAACGTTGATGTTTTAGTAAATGTTTGAGGTGCTGATCATTATAGTTATATTACTAGAATGAAAGCAGCTATGAAAGTATTAGGTTACAATCCTGATGACTTAATTGTTATTTGTTTACAAATGGTTAAACTAACTAAAAATGGTGTTGAATTTAAAATGTCTAAAAGAACAGGTGAATCTTTAACTTTAAGAGATTTAGTTTCAGCAATTGGTAAAGACCCTTCTAGATGATTCTTATTATCTCAATCTGTTAATAGTCATATTGAAATAGATGTTGATGTTGCTACAAAACAAGAACATAACAATACTTATTATTATGTTCAATATGCAAATGCTAGAGCTAATCAATTATTAGAGAAAAAAAAGATAGATCTAGTTTCTGAATTCAAGTTATTAAATTCAGAAATAGAAAGAGAATTAATTGTTGAAATTAATTTGGCTAAATATACAATTGAAAGTTGTGTAAAAACTTTTGAACCATATAAGTTAACAAACTATCTATATAACTTAGCAAAAATCTTCCATAAATATTATAGTAATGTAAAAATATTTGAAGAAGATAATGATAAATTAAATGAACAATACAGTTTAATCTATATTGTAAAAAGTATTATTGGATCATGTCTTAATTTATTAGGGATTGAAGCTAAAATAAAAATGTAATTTTACTTGTAAGTAAAATTTACATATAGAGAAGTTAATTTCATTATAATTAACGAAGATAGAGATAAAAAAAGCAGCTTAGCTGCTTTTTTTATTATTCTTTATTAACTAATTCTTTTAAAGCTTTTGTAAAAGTGAATTTAGGACTAACTTTAGCTGGATAATCAACTACTTCACCTGTAAAAGGGTTCTTACCTGTTCTTGGTAATTTTGAAATAATTTTAATTTTTCCGATATCTAATAATTTAAATTCTTTAGATTCATTAGTAAGTTCACTAAAAATAATTTTTTCATAAGATTTTAAGAAATTTTCAGCATCAGCTTTAGTTATTTCATTACTACCTAATTCAGCCATTTCAATAATTAATGTTTCTATTAATTCTTTTTTCTTTAACGCCATATGTAACCAACCTTATTTAATATTTGTTATTTAATTATATCTTAAATATTTAAGTAAAATAACTTTTAATTTATGATTTTAAAATATCTTGTTGTTAAAAATTGATTGATTTTTCTATTATCAAGAAGTGATGAGAGTTTTATTTTTGAATATGAAATAAAAATTAGTTGTAAAAAACTAATTTTTTAACTTTGGTTTTGTTTTAACTAGACTATATAAATCAATAGAAGTAGAAGGAGCAACATAATAGCTTCTTAATACATCATAATAAGTTCCTTTAAAATGTAATTCTTGTTCTTTTATATTTGGAAAAAATAAACGATAATTACTTTCAGTAAAAAGAGTTTTTATAAAATTCTTTTCTTTATCTTTTAATCAAAATGCATCATCAACATGAGCCAGTTTATTTAAATTTAAAATAAGATTATCTCTTTCATTAGAAGTTGATTTAAATATAGTTGGAATAATTTTTTTCATAACATCAAATCTATCATCTTTAATGTTTAATGTAGTTTTATAAATTGATAAAAATTCTCTTAATGATAAAAGAAATCTCTCTTTAGATACTTCAATTTTTTCTAAAATTAAATCATCTTTTTTAGGTTGATAATTTGATTCTAAATAATTTCAATATAATAAAAATTTAAAATTTTTCTCAAGTGAATTAATAGTTTTTGAATTTATCTTAGATAATTTTTTTATTATAGCTTTTTGCTCATTGTTTGAAATATTTAATTCAGTAATTTGTTTTGTTAATTCTTTTATTTCTTTCTTTTGATTTTCAAGAGTTTTAGATTTAATTGAATTAGCATTTTCTTTTTTTAGAGCTTCATTATTTTTTGTTAATTCTTTTAGTTTCGAATTAGATGTATCATTTTGTTTTTTTAAGTTATTTATTATTTGATTCTTCTGATTTTCAAGAGCTTTAAATTTAATTAAATTAGATTTAATTAAATTAGCATTTTCTTTTTTTAGAATTTCATTATTTTTTGTGAATTCTTTTATTTTAGAATTAGATGTATCAAATTGTTTTTTTAAAAGATCATTACTTTTTGTTAAATTTTTTATTTTAGAATTAAAAGAATCATTTTGTTTTTTTAAGTCATTTATTTGAATTTTTTGATTTTCAATAACTTTAGAATCAAATTTATTAATTTGTTTATTATTATTTTGAATAACTAAAGGTTTTTTAGTATTTTCTTTATAACTTTTTTGAGAATTAATAGAGATATCTTTTATATTATTAATATTTTCTAAGTTATATAACTCTATCTCTAATTTTTCTAATTTAATGTCATCTTTTGGCTTATTATTAATTTTTAATTGTTTTATTTGATTTTTTAATATGGAAATTCGATCGTGTTTTTCCTTTCCAGTAAGTTTTTGATTATCTCTATTCTTCATTAACAAACCAATTAATTATTAATTTTTAACTGAAAATTTTTCAGTTCATCGATAAAACTCTTATTAAAAAGAGTTTTTAATTTAGTCAATGTTTTTATAATATTTTCTTTTGAATCTGGATTGTTTTTAATTTTAAAATTACTATTTATTAAAACATTATGAGTTTTTAATAAATTTTTTATTTCTTTAATAACTTTAGTCAAATTAACTTCATTATTAATAATGTCTTTATCTAATCAATATTCTTTTCATGATTTCTTTTGATCAACACTAAAGATACCGTAATGGTTATCTTCAACATCTCTTAAATCAGCTTCATCTAAAGTATTGAAACAAATCATATCAAACAATGTTTTATAAATAATTGATTCATTATCTTTGATTAAACCATCATAGTAGTTACTGATAATTCTATTGTTAAATAAGTTTAAATGAATATCAGGATAAATCTTAGTATCTAAATGGAATTTAGAAAGCTCAAGTAATACATTTCAAGTATTTTTATCTTCTATATTTTTTATTCTTTTAAAGAATTTTAATAACTCTATTTCAAAGTTATGAGAATAGTTAATTCCTTTAATTTCATTATCACTAATTTTTCAAAAAATAACTCATTCAAAAGGAGTTTTAAATTGTGATTTTAGCAGAATATCAGGATATGATTCCCTTGTTAAACTAACAGCATTAGTTATTCATTTAAAAGTTCCATTATTTATTTTATCCATTTTAAAAACCTCGATTTTAATTTTATATATATTATAAACAAATTTTTTTTTCATTTATATAACTAAATTCTTTATTAAGAATAAGTATATTTAATAAAGAACAACATTATATTTTTTATTAAGAATAAGTATATTTAATAAAGAACAACATTATATTTTTTATTAAAATCATTATTTATTAATTATAATGTAATTAATGCAGATGTAGTTTAATGGTAGAACACAACCTTGCCAAGGTTGATACGAGGGTTCGATTCCCTTCATCTGCTCCAATTTAATATAAGAAAGAGAAAAGTTTTTAACTTTTCTCTTTTAATACAAATATATAAGGATAACTATTATGTTTAAAAAGAATAGTAAAATGTCTTTATTATTAGCTACTCTTATTTTAATTATGGGAAGTATTGGAACAGGAATTTTTTTTAAAAATTCTGAAATACTTAACATGAATTGAAATTCACTATTGTTATTGATATTTTCTTGAATTTTTTCTTCAGTTGGAATTTTATTGTTTGGAATATCTTTATCAAGGACTATTAAAAATTCTAAAACATCTGATTTAGGAATGGTTTCTTGGATAGAACAACATAATAAAAAAACTTTAGCAAAATCAATTAAAAATTTTATAAATCTATACTACATGCCCCTTATTAAATTCGGAGTAATTTTTTATGCTGTGATTGCATTTATTAATGCTATTGGTTGAAATGATGTTGAATGATATGAAATCTTCCTGATTATGATTGCTGCTATTACAGTTATTCAATTAACAGGAGGAACTTGAATAAAAACAACTAAATTCACAAATAAGATTTTTATTTTTACTCAAATTCTTCCAATTCTTTTTGTACTTATTTATGGAATTTATGTTCTATCAACAAAAGGTTGAGGTATCATTCAAATCTGACCAAATGATAAACCTAATGATAATATCGCTGTTTCTAACCCTTTATTAGCGCAAAGTCCATATATTGGTTTATTATCATCTATTCCATCTATTTATTTTGTTTATGATGGATTTTATAAAGTAGCTAATATGCATTCTGATATGAAAGAACCACATAAAATTAAATATGTAATTTTATTTGGAATGATTGCTCTTGTTTTAATTAATATTATTATGTCAATTTTTTTAATTGCTGCATTTAATGGAGATTTAAATAATAGTGAAAACATTAATATTGTTAAAGCAGCTAACTGATTAATAATAGGTTCTGCTCTTGGTAATTTTAATTTAAATGCAATTATGGCTTCTAGATTATATGAAATTGAATATTTTGATAAATCGAGACCAAATCGAATTCAAAAATATTTTAAAATTAATAATTCTAGTTCAGTTAATCCTTATAATGGAAGTTTATTATCTTATATAGTAACCTTGATGTACTTTATACCTTTATCATTAATAGGTACTTTTTGATTCTTTAATTTTTCATCCTATGGTTATCAAAATGAACTAACTAATAATTTATTAAGTTTCAATGATCTTTTAATAAATTGGTCTTCAGTATTCATTTTTTCAATTTTATTATTACCAATAGGTGCAAATTTAAAAAATTGTAATAAGAAAGAAAAAATCTTTGATATTACAACTATTATAATTATGATAGTTCCCTTATTATTTATTGTTTTTGAAACTCTATATAATACTATTTTTATGATTTCAAATAATTATTGAATAGATCCTCAAAAAAATCAAATAATGATTGGTAACATTTTCAAAGTACTCTTATTAATATTTAACTTTTCTTTTATTATTTTTCCTTGGATATATTTCAAAAAGAAAGAAGTTATTTTAAGTAGATCAGCTATATCTTAAATCATGTTGAATTAATATACATTGGTTTTTTCTTATTAACTCTATCAGTATATAAAATTCCATCTAAGTGATCAATTTCATGTTGGAAACAAATTGATAATAATTCATTTGCAGCTATTTCTATAGTTTTATTTTTAAATAAATCATATCCTTCAACAATTATTTTATAGCTTCTTTCAATGTTAGCTTTAACATCTTTTGTAACACTTAGACAACCTTCACCATTTTCGACAAAAGAACTATAATTACCAAAGGCAATTATTTTCGGGTTTATAAGTAAATATTTATGTTCAATATCTCTATCTTTAAAATGAACATAAATAATTCTTTTGTTTAAACCAAGTTGAGGAGCTGCTATAGCAATTCCATTTTTTATTTTATATTTACTGCTTTCATCATTATAACAAGCATCAACATATTTAACCATCTTTTTAATAGTTTCAATATCTGATTCTTCTAACTCAGTAACAGGTTCTGAAATCCTTTTTAAACAAGGATCATCATCGAATTTCACTCATTTCATAGTAGGAGTATATTCAGATTCTAAATTTATTTTAATACTTTCAATTTTTTGCATAAATACCTAATTTTATTTTTATATAATTATACTTTTTTATCTTTTATTTTTGTGTATTTAGATTCTTAAAATAACTCTAAAAGACTTGTTTATTTTTTTAATATTCTTCTAAATACTTATTTAAAATAAATAGTATTTTCTACTTTTATTTAGTGATTATAGATATAAAATTACTATTAATAGTTCAATTAATATAGATATTAATTGAACTATTTTCAATTTATTATTTTTTTTATTTATTACAAAAATATCAGTAATTAAAGACGAAGAAAAATTAAATATTATTTAAGAATAATATTTTTTAAAAATAGTTTAAAAAATAAAATATAATTTATATTAAATTTATAGAAAATGATTAGACGAGGTTTTCCCAATGGCTTTGAATAAAAAACCAAAAAAAATAAAAAAAAATAATGATTCTTCAACCAAAGAACCTAAATTAAATTCTACTAAAGATGTAGCAACTAATGATAAAAATACAGATAATAATAAAACTGCTCCAAAAGTTGCTGAAACTCCAAAAGTTATTCAAACTCCAAAAGTTGCTGAAACTCCAAAAATAGTTAAAACTTCTAAAATTATTCATAAAGAAATAGATGATGAAGATGATGATATGGATTTAGATATATCATTATCTTTTGATGATTTAGTTGAAGATGACGATATTGATATTGATATAGATGATATTGAAGATGATATTGATGACGATATAGTTATTAGTGCAAAAGATATAAATATTGATGTTAGTAAAAATATAGTGAATAAGACAAGCAATGATGTTGTTGAAACTATAACTACTGATACAAATATTGAAATAATAAGTAATGAAGTTGTTGAAACTATAGCAGATGAAACAAATAATGAAGAAATCAATAATGATGTTATTGAAACTATAACTACTGATACAAATAATGAAGAAATCAATAATGATGTTGTTGAAACTATAAATACTGATACAAGTAACGATTTTATAAATGACAATACTAATGCAGATTCAATAAGTAATGATGTTGTTGAAAGTATAGATAATAATACAATTTTTAATTATTCAAATAACAGCACAACTAATGATTATTTAAACAACACCACAAATTATGGTATTCCGAGCAATGATTATTCAAACAACACAAGTTTTGGTTATTCAAGTAGCAGTGCAACTAACAATTATTCAAACAATAACACAAGTTTTGGTTCAACAAATAATGATTATTCAAATAACACAAGTTTTGGTTCAACAAATAATGATTATTCAAATAAAACAAGTTTTGGTTCAACAAATAATGATTATTCAAATAACACAAGTTTTGGTTCAACAAATAATGATTATTCAAATAGCAATACAAGTTTTGGTTCAACAAATAATGATTATATAATTAGCAATACAAGTTTTGATCCAATAAGTAATGATGCTATTGAAGTTATAACTAATGATACAAATATTGAAATAATAACTACTGATACAAATATTGAAATAATAAGTAATGAAGTTGTTGAAATTATAACTACTGATACAAATAATGAAGAAATCAATAATGATGTTGTTGAAACTATA
>CAMQZA010000022.1 GCA_947039545.1 uncultured Ureaplasma sp.
TCTTTGATTTTCATTATCACTACTTTTAAATTTCTCTACTAAATCAAGATTAATTTTACTTACAATTTGTTCAGATTTATTATTTAAATTTTCACTGAATAATCTTTGATTCTCATTATCATTACTTTTTAATTTTTCTATTAAATCAGCATTATTATTTTTTATATTTGAATCTTCTTCAGAAATACGCTCTTCTTTTATTTTATTTTTAAATAAAAATCAAAAACCAATACCTAATATTAGTGAAATAATTATAATTAAAAATATAAATATTAATATTTCTCCAGTTGTCATTTTTAAGCCTCTTTATATATGAAATAGAATACAGAAGATATTAATTATTTAATATCACTTTATTAATTTTTATCACAATCATTTATATAAACAAATTATTGGTATCTAGTTTAATATTTTTAATACATTATGTCCTATAATTATCTTTTTTATATTTGTTGTAATATAAGAAGCATCACAATGATAATAATTGTTTATTATTAATGATTTTTCTTTAATAAAAAAATTATTTAACTCTTTTTAAACCACTCAATCTCTAAAAATAATGCATTATAGTAAAATAAATTATATGTCAGTTTTTAAAAATATATTTTGATCTAATGTTCTTTTTGAAAAAAAAATAAATAATATCAAAAAAACAAAAGTGAAAGATTACTTTCTAGAATTATTTGAATACAAACTTATTTTTATTAAATTTTTAATTTTAATATTTGTTTTATTAATATCAGCTCCATTAACTTTTGTTTTAAGAGATTATTGATTAAATAATTATGTTCAAGGTATTGTTGTTTTTAACAAAGGAATGGGCTTTAGTTTTGGTGATGGATGACCTCAAGAAGCTGTTTATTTTTTAAAAATATTACCAGCAATAGTTTTATTTATTGCTTTTTTATTTACTAATAATATTTTAATAGCAATATCTACAATTACTGTTTCACTTGGTGGATTTTATAATTTAATTGATAAATGATTAGTTGATTTTCCAAAAGATGCAGAACCTGAATATGATGCTGTTGTAGATTATATTCATTTGTTCAATTCAGTAGCTAATGTACCTGATATTTTCATAACAGTTGGAACAATTGGGCTATCTTTATCTATTTTTTATGCAATATATAAAATTAATATGAAGAGTGAAGATGAAGATGAAGATATTAATGTTGAAAATATAGTTGATGAAATTATTAAAAATTAAGTTTAGTTCATAAATAATATAATTATTTTAATGTTAAAATGATTATAAAAACTTTATATGGAGTTAAGATGCAAATATTAGTTGTCGGCGGAGCTGGTTATATTGGTTCTATTGTTGTTGAAGAATTAATTAAAGATAAAAATGTTAATAAAATTATTGTTTTAGATGACCTTTCAACAGGTTTTAAAGAATCAATTCCAAGTAATATTGATTTTGTCTTAGGATCAATTCTTGATAAAAATACTTTAGATAACGTATTTAAAGAAAACAAAATTGATTTAGTTATTCATTTAGCTGCTAAAACAAGTGTAGCTGAATCAGTTCTGAAACCAAGTGAATATTGAGAATCTAATTTATATGGTACAAGTAATCTACTTATCTATATGAAGAAATATAATGTTAAAAAAATTATTTTCTCATCAACAGCTGCTGTTTATGGTGAAGTTAAATCAGTTCCAATTAATGAAACAGATGATACTATTCCAGTTAATCCATACGGAAGTTCTAAATTAGCTTGTGAAAAATTAATTTGTGAAGAAAATTTTATTAGTAATATTGAATATGTTATCTTCAGATACTTTAATGTAGCTGGAGCTAGTGAAAAAAATGGCTTAAGACTTAAGAAACCAACTTTATTAATTCCTAATATCAATAAATCAATTATTGAAGAAACAACCTTTAATTTATTTGGTAATGATTATGATACTTTTGATGGAACTAACATTAGAGACTATGTTCATGTTAAAGACATAGCTCAAGCTCATTTAAACGCTATAGAGTGACTAAGTGTTGAAGAGAATAAAAAAGCAATTTTAAACTTAGGTAATCAAACAGGTTATTCTAATATGCAAATTATTAATAAGACTGAAGAAGTCTTAAATAAAAAAGTTAATTATGAAATCAAAGGTAGAAGAAAAGGTGACCCTTCTATTTTAATAACAAATAATGATTTAGCTAAAAAAACAATAAATTGAAAAGCAACATCTAATCTTGATTCAATGATCATTAGTGATTATGAATTTAGAAAAATAAAGGACAAGTAAAATGAAAGATAATAAAACAATAAAAATTGAAGTTGATGAAATTCATGATGGATATGAAAAAGGACTTATTAATCCTACAACAATGATTGAATTTGATTTTGAAAGCAAAGATATAATTTGAGCTGATAAAGTTAAAACTTTATCTAAAAAAGAAATTGAATTTGTTCTTGATGCAAATATAATTACTGATGAAGATGATCTTAAAATTTTAACTACTGCATTAAATAGCCAAGATGATTAGTAGTATTAATGTTCTTTCTCATTACAGTTTATTAGAATCAACATTAAGCATTGATGATATTATTAATTTTTCAATTAACAATAATTTAAAATACGCTATCTTAACAGATAAGAATTTTTTTGGTGTTAATGAATTCTATGATAAATGTCAAAAAAATAACATTAAACCAATCATCGGGTTAAATATTGAATATCAAAATAACAATTTGATATTAATTGCTAAAAATAATGATTCTTATTTAAAGTTATTTAAAATTTCTTCAATGTTAAGTTTTGATAAAAGTTTTGATCTAAATGATTATTTAAATGATTTTTTTATTATTAAACTTTCAGGAGATATTGATTTTAAATCTAATAACTTTTATACAAAAGAAAATTTAAATATTGATACAGCTCAATATTTAAAACAAGAAGATTATCAGTTATATAGAACAATTAAAGCTATTAAAAACAATGAAAAGATTAATGAATTTGATTTAAATGTTGAAAATAATAATAATTTTAATTTCTTAAATATTAAAGAAGTTAATGATAAAAATTTTGATCATATTATTGAAAATGTTAATTTAATAATTCAAAAAAATAAAGAAATTCATTTTCCTAAATTTCCTAATCCAGATAGTACTGATTCAGATACTTATTTAAAAAAAATAGTTTTCTCAGGATTAATTAAAAAATTGAATTTAGAAGATATAAATTCGATTCCCGAAGAATATATAAAAAGAATTAATTATGAGCTTGAGACAATAAAAACAATTAAATTTGCTGATTATTTTCTTGTTGTAAATGATTTTTGTCAATATGCTAGTAATAATAATATTCTATTAGGACCAGGAAGAGGTTCAAGTGCTAGTTCTCTTGTTTCTTTCTCATTGAATATAACTGAAATAGACCCAATTCCTAATAATTTATTCTTTGAAAGATTTTTAAACTTAGAAAGAAAAAATCTTCCCGATATTGATATCGATGTAGCTGATAATAAAAGAAGTGAACTTATTAGATATATTTTTGATAAATATGGAATTGAAAATTGTTCTTATATTATTAATTTTCAAAGAATTAAATCAAAAATGGCTATTAGAGATGTTGGTAGAGTTTTAGATATTGATTTATCAATAATTGATAGAATATCTAAAAATATTCCATTAGATAAATCACTTAATGAATTAATTTTAAAAAATAAGACTTTTATTAAAGATTATCAAGAATATAAACTACTTTTTGATTTAGCAATGAAATTAGTTGATAAACCTAGACAGTTTTCAACTCATCCAGCAGGTATTATTATTTCTGATAAAAAGATTGATAATTATATTCCTATTATTAAAGGAATAGATGATTTTCCTTTGTCTCAATTTTCAATGAATTATCTTGAAGAAAACGGATTAATTAAAATTGATATTCTTGGATTAAAAAATTTGACTATTATTAATGATATTATTCAAAAGATTAATCAAAAAAATACTAATAAAATTGATTTAAAAAGTTTTGATCTTAATGATAAAAAAGTATTTAATGAATTAAAAAAAGGAAATACAAAAGGTATTTTTCAATTAGAATCACCTGGAATGAACCAAGTTTTAATGAACTTAAAACCTAATAATTTAGAAGAAATTTCATTAGTTATTGCTCTATATAGACCAGGACCAATGAAATTTATTAAAGATCTTATTGATGTAAGAAACAATAAAAAACCAATATTTTTTATTGATAAATCAATTGAATCTATTCTTAAATATACATATGGATTTTGTGTATATCAAGAACAAGTTATTCAACTTGTAAAAACAGTTGCTAATTTTTCAAATACAGAAGCTGATATTTTTAGAAGAGCTATTTCTAAAAAAGAAGAAAGCGTTATTAATAGTTTAAAAAGTAAATTTATTGAATCATCAATTGCAAATAATTATACTGATAAAGAAGCTAATCAAATTTTTAACTTCATTGTTGATTTTGCTAACTATGGATTTAATCATGCCCATTCATTATCTTATGCACTTATTTCATATTGAGTAATATATTTAAAAGTACATTATCCATTAGAATTCTTTTCAGTTCTTTTAGCTAATATTGATAATGATGATTCTAAAGTCATTAAATATATTAATGATGCAAAGACATATAATATTAAAATTAAAAATATTTCAATAAATGATTCAAATTTATCTTATTCATTAAAAAATGGTTCTATTTATTTAGGTTTTAATTCAATTAAAGGATTTGGTTATGAAATATCAAAGAAAATAATTGATATTAGAAGTTTAAAAGAAAACGATACTTTCATTTCCTTTGAAGATGCTATTTCATCACTTTATTCAAATAAGATAAGTCAGAAATCAATTGAAATTCTAATTAGAATAGGTGCATTTGAAAACTTTGATGTTGATGAAAACTTTCTTCTAGTTAATTTCAAAGAGATTGTTGATAAATACGGAATAATTGATACAAAAACAAAACTACCTTTATTTGATATAGTTTATGATGAAAATTATTTAAAAATGCCAATTATTGAAAAAGAACAATCTCAGATAAAATATTTATCAATGTCTTTTATGAAATCTAATTTAGAAAAATACTTTGATGAATTAAAAATAGCAAATAAAAAATTATTTACTATTAGTAGTGATGAACATAAAAATTTTATGTTTTATTTAGCTCTTGTTAAAATTAGTAAAATAAAAAAATTAATAACTAAATTTGGCAAAGAAATGGCGTTTATTACAGTTAGTGATCTTTCTGGAACACATGATTTATCTTGTTTTGAACCAAGTTTGATTAATAAATTAGAAAATAATTCTACCTATTTAATTGAAGTAAAAAATAGTGATAGAGGCGCTAGTCTTAAAAGTATTATTAGAGAGATTAAAACTGAAGATTAATACTTTTATTTAATTTTATCTTTAATTACATTTTCACAAATATAGTTAATTAGAGTATTTGTTCTTTTATCTATATCATCAAAAGTTCATTTATCTTTTTTAGATATATCAATTGATAGATTAGAATTATTATATAAAGGAGAGGTATTTTCCTTATATTTTTCTTTTTTATCTGAAAATACTTTTTTTCCTACAGAAGAATTTTTTGTATTATTAAGAACAAAATAATTTCCAATTTTATCTAGATAGATAGCTTTATTTGCATCAAATTTTAGTTTATCAAAATTATCTTTTTTAGATAACTCTTGTTCTCATAATTCTGAATTTTGTGGAAGTACATGTTCAATAGTTGGATTTTGATAATTTATTTCTTGTCCACCATTAATATAATCTGACATTTCTAATTCTGATAGAACTAATAATCATAGAATTGCCTTACTGCTTTTAGTATTATTTTCAAGAGATACTTTCAATTCCGAAGCGGGTTTAGATTTTCTTAAAATATTTTCTTCAAAAACACTTTTAAGATCTTCAATTTTTAATGAAGTATTTTCTAAGAAATTTTTTCTAGTTTCATGAACAGCTTCTAAAACATTTCTTTTAAATGAGGAATCACCCATTCCTGTTATTATTGAATGCTTAGATATTTCTTTAAATAAAATAATAACCATTTTCTTTATTTCTTTTTTTGTTGCTTCTGGTAATTTTTTATCAATATCATATTGATTATTTCTTTTTAGAAATTCTACAATAAGATAAATTAGACCAATAAAAAGAGATTTTTTCTTTTTATCATTACAAATATTTAATATATTTTTAATTCCCATTCAATTAATAATATAAGAAGTTTTTTCTGATATTATTTCATAATAAATATATGCATATTCTCTCATTTTGAATAAAAGTTTATCATAATCAACTAATTTTTCAATGTTTTCATTATCTTTTAATTTAAAAAGGTTTCTTATTGTTCCTTTTAATCTATGTAAATGAACCTGTCTATTATTTTCAATCTCTTCTCCATCATTATAATGAATCAAAGTTTTATAAAAATCTTCAATATTTTTATCATCATTACCCAATTCTACAAAAATATAAGAATTATATTTTTGTGGAATTTCTTTATCATCTGATTCTTCTAGCAATTTTTCTGAGCAAAGATTAAAAATAAAGTTTTTAATCAATTCACTTAATGTTAGTTCTTTTCCCTTAGAATTAAGATTTTCAAAAATTTCCATTTCTTTCTTATTAGAAATATTATCATTATCAAAAGAAATATTTCCTAATTCAAATTTGGTTAAAAAAGTATATAGTAATTCATGTATTGCATTTTTATCTCATTTATCATTATTTAATAATTCTTTAAATTTTGAATAATTTTCATAAAATTCATTATCTTTTTTAATACCATTTAACTGTCCTTTTAAAATTCCTCTAAATGTTTCATTTTTATCACTAGAACCTCCAGGATTATAAAAATAATCTTCAATTTTTTCATTAGAATTTACTTTAAAAATTCTTGCTAATTGCTCACTATCTTTTTTATCAAAATTATATTTTTCACTTAAAACATCTCTTACAGCACATATAAATAAGAAAGATGTAGTTAGTCTTTGTTGACCATCAATAATTTTTACTTTATTTATTCTTTTTGTTAAATTAGTTCCTTGAGATACTAACTTACCAGCTATAATTCCAAAATAATGGCTAGTTTCATCTCTATATCTATTGACTATATCATCAAATAAAACTTTTACTTGTTCAGTTGTTCATGTATATCCTCTTTGATAAATAGGAATCATGATTATTTTGCCTTCTAATGTAACTCAATTAAGTAATATTTCTTTGTTTATTGAAATTTCAGAATTAGAAATTGAATCATAAGGAAGGCTTTCACTTTTTTTAATTATATTTATTTCTTTTGGAACTATATTTTTTGCTTGATCATAATAAAGTTTTTCATCAAAAAGTTCGATTTTTTCATTATTACCAAAAAGGAATCAAATTATTTCTCTTATTGCTTTTAAAGAAATAATTACCTTACTCAAAGATTTTTGCTCATTTAAATCATGAAGATTAGAGTTCCCTCATCTTCTAATTATATTTAAAGCCTCATATATTTCTAATGGTAATTGTCCATCAAAATTATTTTTTAATTCATTTGTTAATTCATATAAACTCATACCTTGAGTATTCATACCATTTAAATTTTTTTGAAAAAATTCTTTTATAACGAATTCTGTTATTCTTCTTAATTCTCCTAATGAATTTTCATATGTATCATTTCTAATAGATTGATGAATATTATTTATTGAACTTATTATTTTTTCATTGCAATCCAATGAAAAATTTTCTCTCATTAGAAATCCAAAATTTTTATTTATTAATACTTTACTCATTATTTTTCTCCCAAATTATTGATAAAAATTCTTTTAAGATTTTATCTTTTATTATTTTTTTTTCAAAAACACCAGTTTCACTTATAACATCTTCTTTAGTTATATTTTTTGTCCTGCATTTAAGTTTAAATTTTTCAATTACTTCTAATTCTATTAAATTCATTAATTTAATTAAAATAGTATCTCTATAAATATTGATAGATTCTATATTTGAATTTACAAATATTATTCCTTTTAAATGTTCATAAAATTGATGGTTATTCATATCATCAAAACTTTTAATTAATTTATCATTCTTTCTAATGAATAATCCAAAAGACACTCAACAATCTATATTTTGTCTAAAAGTAGCATCACTATTAAAAGATATTAATTCGACTTGATTATGCAAAATACTAAAATTTTCTTTATCAAGTATAACTTCATCTTGTTTATTAATATTTAAAAATTTTTCTCGATAGTTATCTAAATATTTTTGTGGATTAGTACCAACTTTTTGAAAATGATTACCTATTTTTTTCATTTCATACTCCTATAATAAATTCGAAAATGACTTCTAAGACATTAACTACAATTGAATTTCCTGCCTGGCTATAGTATTTTTCTTTTGTGAATTCACATAAATCTTTTTTTGTTTCTTCAAAATTTTCATCTGTAAAACCCATAAATTTATAAGCTTCTCGAGGTGTAATAAACCTTTGTTTTAAATAATTTTCTTTAATAAAATTAGTATCAATATAACCAGTATTGGGATTTCTATCTTGCTTTTTAGTTAATGTTCCAACGTATTTTAATTTTTCTGATAATAGATTTCTATTTTGTGCAACCATCTTATTCCTAGAAGGAGTATCTTTCATTAAAGAATCTTCTTGTTCTTTTTGGTGTTTATCATTTAAACTTAAAAAATTGGTTCTAATGAATTGGTAATTATAATCAACTCTTCAATTATTTTTATGTTTTTCAATATGCTGTAAATAATTATTTTCTATTTCTTCTAAATTAAAATTTTTTATTTTTTTTCTATTAAAAGAGACTGCAAAAACTCTTCTTCTACTTTGAGGTATTCCATAATCTCGAGCATCGAATATTTTAGTGATAGTTTCATATCCCATTTTTTTTAGAAAAGCAATTCACTCATCATAATTAGATTTATTTTTTGGAGAAAGCATATTAGGAACATTTTCCATTAATAGAAATTCTGGTCTATCTTCTTTTTTAAATGCATTTAATACATCTGAAATTTTTCATAATAAGCTTGATCTATTTTCACCATTTTTAGAAAATCCTGTTGCTCTTCCCATATTTGCTATAGAAAGATCCTGACATGGGAAAGAATACGTGAGTAAATTTACTTCGCCTTCAATTTTATTAGCAATAGTCCTGACATCACCCAAATTACGAGTTCTTTTCATTGCTACAGCTAATCTTTGAGCTAGTTTTAATTCTTTATTGATAATTTTTGTAATATCTACTTCTTTATCCCCATTTTTAGAAAAACAAAAATTTTTTAAAAAATTTGTTAAAGAAGTTAGATCATCAAGTTTAAATTTTTTTAATCATCCATCTAATTCATTATCTTTGATATGTTTATTATGAATAGCATCATATGCTATGATTGCGTAAATTTCTCATTCAGAAATTCCAATTATTTCATAATCGAATCTCTCTCTCTCTCTCTCTCTCTCTCTCTCTCTCTCTCTCTCTCTCTCTCT
>CAMQZA010000023.1 GCA_947039545.1 uncultured Ureaplasma sp.
AAGAGTTAATTTTTATTATTATTTATTATAAATATATTCTAATTCTTTAGGACTATTTCCAGTTAAAATAATTGGATTATTATCCTTAATAACAATTGTGTCTTCGATTCTAACACCACCAACGTTATCTTTATAAATACCAGGTTCAATTGTAATAACATTACCATTTTTTAATTTGATAGGATTACGAGTACTTATAACAGGTAATTCATGAACTTCTATACCAACACCATGACCAGTACCATGAGCAAATAGATCTTTATATTTAGAATCATTAATTATTTTTCTACAAATAGAATCAATTTCAACTGAATCAGCATTTTTACAAGAAGCTTTTAAACCTTCTGATTGTGATAGTTTTACTAAATTATAAATTTCAACCATTTCATCATTATTAGCTTTTTCACCAACAATAAATGATCTTGTCATATCGCTAGCATAGTTTCCATACATACAACCTAAATCAATTGTAACCATATCACCATCTTGAATAATATAATCAGTTGGTTGATGATGAGGACTCGATCCATTTTTTCCAGCAGCTACAATTGTTGAAAAAGAATTTTTTTCAGCACCTAATTCTAATATTTTGATATTAATTTTTTGAGCTAATTCTTTTTCTGATATTCCAGGTTTTATAAAAGTTTTTACTCAATCAATAGTATCAACAACAATATCAGCAGCTTTTTGTAATAATTCAACTTCATAATCAAATTTAACTTCTCTAATTGTTCTAGATTTTAAAAGTTCAGTTGCAAAGATAGAATTAATATTATTATATTCAGCAATACTTAAATATTCTTCTTCAATTAATATTTTTTCAATATTATATTTTTCTTTAATTTGATTTAATATCTTGTTAAGAGTATTTTCACTATCCATTAAAATTTTATTACCAAATTGAACTTTATTCTTAAGAGCTAATATATATCTAGTATCACTAATAATATCGATTTTTCCATCTTTATTAATAATAATATAACCTAAAGAGAAATCGAAAGATGTTAATCAAAATCTATTAATAGAAGAAACTAATAATAAAGCGTCTACATCTTTAGCTTTAATAACATCAACTATTAGATCAATTTTTTCTTGATAATTATTTTTTAACATCTTTTGTTTCTTTGTGTTTTGTAGCACTTCTACATCTATTACAAAATTTATTTAATTCTAATTTATCTGGGTTTTCTTTTTGATTTTTTTTAGATAAATAATTTATCTCTTTACATTCAGTACATTGCAATCTAATTGCTCTTTTTATTGCCATAATAATCCTCTTTTTTAAAAGTAATACTATTAAATTATATATTTTAATAATATTTTTTGAAATGTTTATTTATCTTTACCGATAATTTGATCTAAATAACCATCAATTTCAGCTTCATCAATATCATCATTTTCAATATCAATCATACTAGTTTTTATTTCAATCATACTAGTTCTAATACTTTGATTTTCTGTATCAAGATCTTTAATAGTTCCTGATGTTGATTTAACATCTAATTCTTTTATATCATTTTCAAGATATTTTAAATCAATATCATCAGTTGTTTTTTTATTTTTAGAAATCAAATCTTCTTTTGATTTTTTTTCTTTTTCTTCATTTACAACTTTAATTCTCTTTTTAAAATCTCTAAATGATTCTTTAGTATCAGATGTTTCAATTCTAGATATTTTTTCATTAGATTGATTTTTATTTAAAGAAATAATAAATCTAAATATAAAAGGTGTTATAGCTAAGATAACAATCATGCTCGCTAATGTAGCAATAATAATCATAATTACTAATCCTAATGTTGTTAGTGTTGCTGAACCATTTAGATAATATATTCAAATGATAGAAATATTATCAAATATATCAATAATAATATTTCCAGGTTGAACTAATAAGTTCTGTTCTCAAGCTAATGTATCAACTGGTATCAGTCCTATTATTAAAATAAAAACTAAAACAATAGATGTTAATGGGATATTGATTAAAGAAGAAATAAACATTTTTTTATCAATTAGATTCTTCTTTTTTATTGTTGCAAAGAATGATAAAAATCCGACTATCAAGACTAATAATACTAAAGCAATAGCTACATAAGCAAATCATGTAAAATTTAAAATAATTGTTTTACCATCATTAATAAATGCCTCATAAAAAGGAGAAATTAAATTCGGATTTAAACCTAAAATAGGTAAGTTATTTTTTACTATAAATGTTGTAAAAAAAAGAATAAAAAAAGTTATTACTGATATTACTAAAAATAAAATATTAGTTATTACTAAAGAATTATTTTTTATTGAAAAAGTTTTTAATTCTTTAGATTCTGTATTTTTATCATTTGATTTTTTGATTTTATTATCAGTTTTTTTAATTTTATCATGAGATTTTTTGATCTTATCTTCAGATTTTTTAATTTTATCATGAGATTTTTTGATTTTATCTTCAGATTTTTTAATATTATCACCAGATTTTTTAATCTTATTATCAGATTTATCAATCATATCACCAGATTTTTTAATCTTTTTATCAATAATTTTTTTTCCGGTTTCTTTTTTCATATGTACCTAATAATTTAAAATAATGCTTTATCTTTATCTTTATCTTGATCAATTCCAAGTAACTTTAAGATTGTGTTTGCAATATTTGTTAAAGAGTTATTTTCATTATCATCTAATAATATATTTTTATCAGTTATTAAAAAAGGAACTTTATTTAATGTATGAGTTTTGACTTCTTTATTTTTTAAATCTACCATAATGTCAGCATTACCATGATCAGATGTGATAACTAATGTCGCTAAATTATTTAAAACTATATTATTATATAATATTTTTAATTCATTATCAATAAATGAGATTGCTTGCTTTGTTTCTAAAAGTTTACCAGAATGACCTACCATATCTGCATTTGCATAATTCACAACAAAAAAATCAAAATCATTAATATTTTTAATTATTTCATCAGTAATTTCACTAGCAGACATTTTCGGATATAAATCATATGTTTTTACTTTTTTTGATTCTATTTTTACAGATTTATAATTCTTTAAATCAATAGTTTTTAGAGAATCAAAGAAATAAGTTACATGCGGGAACTTTTCACTTTCAGCTATTCTTATTTGTCTTAGATTATTTTCTTCAATAATCATGCCAATACTTTTATTTTTAATATCAAGAGAAACAATATAATTATCAAAATCATTTGATTTTAATTCAACTAATGATAATGTTTTTAGATTTGCATTAAAATCATTATTTTTTATTCTTTTAACAATTTGTCAAATTCTATCATTCCGATAATTTGTAAAAAAACAAGTGTCATTATTTTTTAAGTAATTTGTTTCATTTAAAAAACTAATTGGTTCAAAAAACTCATCAGAATTATTTTTTTCTTTATCAAAATATTCATCAACAGTTAATTGATTATTGTTTTCAAATAATAAATTAACTATTTTATCTGTTTTTTCAAAATCAGAATTTCTATCCATACTTCAATATCTACCAGAAATACTTCCAAGAATAGCCTTGTTATGTTTTAAATAAATATCATCAAATTTTTTATATATTTGATTAAATTCAGTTGATTCAGTATCTCTACCATCACTAAATAAATGAGTAATTGGAATTAAATTATTTTGATTACATATATTAATTAATTCATTGATATGTTGAAAATAACCATGAACACCACCAGTTGAATAAATTCCAAAAATATGAAAATTAGAATTATTTTTTTTACAATTATTTATTGCATCTAATAGTTTTTTATTATTTTTAAAATTACCTTTATTAATATAATCATTAATTAAAGGTAAACCAATTTTAATTATTTTTCCGCTACCAATTGTTAAATGTCCAACTTCTGAATTGCCAAATTGATTTTTAGGTAATCCAACATATTCTTCACTTGCATGTAATTCAATATTAGGATATTCTTTTTTTAATAAATTTCATGTTTCTGGTTCAGCTGAATAAATTGCATTATTTTTATCAGTATTACCAATTCCAAAACCATCTAAAATAATTAAAATAACTTTTTTATTCATTTGAACTTTCCTTAATTTTCTCAATCATGTTAATAAAATTATCAGCTTTTAATGAAGCATTACCAATTAAAACACCTGAATTATCTTTAATATTGATAATTTCATAGATGTTATTCAGATTAACTGATCCTCCATAAATAATAGATATTTTTAAATTTAATTCTATTAAAATACTTTTTATAAATTTTATAGTTTTTTCAATATAAGAAGTATCAGCATTTTTATTAGTTCCAATTGCTCAAATTGGTTCATAAGCAATAATTATTTTATTTTCATTTTTTGAATCAATATTTTTTATTCCAGAAATAATTTGTTCTTTTAAAAATTCTTCTTGTTTATTACTATTGTAAATATCAATATTTTCACCAATACAAAAAATGACATTAATATTTTTTTCAACTAATCAATTAATCTTTTCATTAATCTTTTCATTAGAGTTATCATCATATAATCTTTGCTCACTATGTCCAATAATTACATTTTTAATATTATTATCAATTAAATGTTCAATTGATAATCTTCCAGTATAAGCGCCAAAATCTTTAGAAAAAATATCTTGAGCTGCTATTTTTATATTTTTATTTTTTACTTTATCAATTTCTAATAAATATAAATTTGGTATTGCTATTATTGCTTCAATATTTTTTGGAATAGAATATGAAGAAAAAATTTTATTTCATTCAAAAAAATCCTCTTTTCTCATATTACATTTTCAATTGCCGATAATATATTTTTGATTCATATGTTTCTTTCTGATTTATATTTACATTATATAATCAAAAAATAATATAATATAAAAGTTAAAAATAAGGGATAAAATATGGGAAATATTATCAATGCTAAAGATCTTAGAGAAGGCAATGCTTTTTACTTTAAGAATAATTTATATCAAGTTATTGAAAACTCATTTAATAAAACAGCGATGCGTGAAGGTATTGTTAAATGTAAAGTTAAAAATTTAAAAAATGGAACAATCACTGTTGAAGTATTAACTGGTGAAAAACTTGAACAAGCAATTATTGAAAATAAAAAAATGAATTTTTCATATATTGATAATGGTAATTATGTTTTTGTTGATAATGAAACATGAGAACAAATTGAAATTCCAGAAAATAAACTTGAGTGAGAAAAGAAATTCTTAGTTGAAGGTATTGGAATGAATGTACTAACTGTTGAATCAGAATTATTAGGTGTTACTCTTCCAGATCAAATGAATTTTGTTCTAGTAGATGCTGAAGAAGCTGTTCAAGGTAATACTATTTCAAACGTTACAAAGAAAGCTTGAATTTCAACAGGCTATGAAGTTACTGTTCCTCAATTTATTAAAAAGAATGAAACAATAATTATTGATACAAGAACTGGAAAATATGTAGGTAGAACTAAATAATGCCTGATATTAAACATCAATGAGAAAAAAGAGTTAATTTATTTCAATATATTTTTAGTTGTTTATTTGTAGATGGTACAAGTGAACAAATTAAAAAGAACGCTATAGAAATGTTTGAATTTGATGCTGATTACTTAAAATGTATTGAGTTTTTTGCTGACAACAAAGAAAGTGTTATTGATTTATTAATTAATAACATCAGTAAAGATTGATCTTGAAATAATATTAGTTTTCATGATAGAGCAGTTTTAATTGCAACAGTTTGTGAATATAATACACTTAACTTACCAAAAACAGTTTTAATAGACCAAGCAATTATTACAGCAAAAAATTTTGGAATAGATGATAACCCTTCTTATAAATTTATCAATGCTATTTTAGAAAAAGTACTAAAAGAATAAAAATTTATATTATGTTAGAATAATATAAATTTTTATTTTTTTATTAATGGAGAAATAATGAAAAAAAGTAATTTTTATATATTGTTATTTAGTAACCTTTTAATTTTCATTGGTGTTGCTATTTCTCTATTTATATTAGTTAATAGTTCTAGTAGTATTAATTTTAAACCTGAATGATTATTAATAGCGCCATTAGTTGCTATGGTTTTTTCTGGATTAATTATTGCTTGATTTCAAATTAGAGTTTATGCTGATTTAAAATATAGAATTTTTCATACAAATCCTAAACTATTTAATATGGTTAAAAATATTGGTTATGTTTCTTTGTTTAATAATTTATTCCCTATTATATTTGTTATTTTCGCAGCTTCTTTAAAAATTGTTGGAGCAAGTGATTATGATGCTTATATAATGAGATTAAGTTTACTTATTTCAGCTCTAGTTGTTTCTGGATTTTTTGGAATTTTAACTACAACTTTTTTTACTTATATAAATTACCGAATTTCTTTTGATGAGGAAAGAAGAAAATCTATTTCTAAAGAAGTTGATATACATAACGAAGAAATTATTGAAAATAGTGAAGAAGTTTATCAACACTCAGATAAATATAATGACATGGATAGTGAGAAACAAGTTGACGATGAATAGTTTTGCTATAAAAACTTTAGGTTGTAAAGTTAATTCATATGAATCAGAAGCAGTTAGAAATGATCTATTATCTTTTGGATATATAGAACATGATTTTAATAATATAGCAGATATCTATATTATTAATACATGTTCAGTTACAAATAATGCTGATTCAAAATCAAGAAACATGATTTCAAAAGCTAGAAGAAATAATCCTGATGCTTTAGTTATTGTTATGGGATGTTATTCTCAAGTTAGTAGTAAAGAAATTTTAAAACAAAAACTAGCTGATATTATCATAGGTAATAAATATAAAAATAACTTAATAAATTTAATAGATCAATATCAACTTGAAAAAAAGACAATTGTTAAAATTAGTAATTTACTAATTGAAAAAGAATTTGAAAAAAATGATTTTGTTATTAATCAAAATAAAACAAGAGCCTATATTAAAATTCAAGATGGTTGTAATTTTATGTGTTCTTATTGTATTATTCCGTTTACAAGAGGTAAACAACGTTCTCAAGATTTTGAAATAATTATTAACGAAGTTAAACTTTTAGTTCAAAAAGGATATCAAGAAATTGTTTTAACTGGTGTTAATATTGCTGGATATCAAAATAATAATCATACTTTCTATGATTTTTTATTAGCTATCAATAATTTAGAAGGTAATTTTAGAGTTAGAATCTCTTCAATTGAACCTTTTCAAATAACTGATGAAATGATTAGTTTAATTACTAGTAATAAAAATAGGTTTGCAAATCACTGACATATTTGTATTCAATCAGGTTCTGATACTATCTTAGAAAAAATGAATAGAAAATATACAAGTAACGATATTAGAATCTTATTTAATAAGATAAGAGAAAAATCACCTGATGTTTCAATTTCAACAGATGTTATTTCATCTTTTCCAACAGAAACAGAAAATGAACATCTTGATACAATTAATTTCATTAAAGAAATGAAATTTTCTTCATTACATGTTTTCCCTTTTTCGCCTAGAAAAAATACAAAAGCAAATACTTATATTGAAGTTGATCCTAAAACTAAAAAAATCAGAACTGATGAATTGATTAAGCTTTCTGATGAATTAGAAAAAGAATATTTAAAAACATTTATTAATAAAGAAGTAAGTGTTATTTTTGAATCAAATAATAATAATGTTTATGAAGGTAAATCATCTGAATATCTGAAATGTATTTACCACTCAGATGAAAAAATTATTGCAAATAATATTCATAATTTTTCAGTGAATAAGGTTTTTTTAAAAACCTTAATTTTAGAAAAAAAATAATAAATAGTTTTTTTATTTTATTTTTAAAAATTTTATGTATACTTTAAAAGTATCTTTTTTAATAAATTAATATTTATATTAATTGAAAAAGTGCCGATTGTTCTTTGAAAACTAAATACAACCCGTCAATTAAATGAGAGTTTGAT
>CAMQZA010000024.1 GCA_947039545.1 uncultured Ureaplasma sp.
ATTCAAAAAATATTATTCATAAGTGTTGCTAGACAATTATTCATAGGAGTTTTAATTAATTTAACTTTTTCATTTATTTTAATTTCATATGGACTATAAACATGAAATTCTTTATTAGCATCTTGAGGATTGCATTTTATGTACTCATTATATATATCATGACTTTTTCCAGATAAATTTATTAAAATATTAATCATTAATGTGCCCCATTTTAAGTTTTTTTTCCAATATATATTTATTAGCAGTGTTTGATAAATTATCGCTTCATATTTTTTTTCTAAAAACTTTAATTCAACGAGCTTCAATTGGTTCTATTTTTAAAGGATTATTTGTTCATAATTCTATATTTTTAATTCCTAGATAAAATAATATATCAGCTGGTATTTCAAACATTCTATTTTCAGTTTTTCCTGCAACTTTTAACATTGCATCATTTGTATCAAGTTTTTCTGTAGCAGTTAAATAATATGCATTAATTTTATTGAATAATCCTAATCCTCTACCTTCTTCATGACAATAAATAAGAATTGAATTATTATTATTTTGCATAATATCTAAAAAAGTATCAAGTTGTTCCTTACAATCACAATGATTAGATCCAAATATTTCTGATGTTTCACATTGATAGTGAATTCTAACAGCTACTTTATCATCTAAATTTAAATTACGAATATTACCAATTATTGTAAATTCATTATTATTTGAAGGTATTTTTGCAATCATTATTTCATAATTTCTATTTTTACTTTGTAAATCAACAATTTCACTATATTCGATTTTACTATAGAATAAAAATTTAAAAATAACACCATCATTAGTTATTTTATAGTTCTTAATAAGTGAGGAATATTTTATTTTTTCTCAATCTTCTTTAGGTAATAAAAATAAAACTCCTTCATGATAATATTCTTTATCAATAAATGAATTACTTACTGTGATTGATAAAAATGAATCTTTATCTAAAGTACGTAATTCAAGATCAATTAAATCATCAATAAACTTAATAGTTCTTAATAATTTTATGTGATTAGTAAATTCAATAATAATTTGATTATTATTAACTTCAAGAAGATAGGTGTCAACCTTTAAAGAATGAATTTTATTTGCTTTTTCAAGAAAAGATATAAAAACTTTTTCAAAATTTTTATATGTAGATGAGACCTTAATATATGCTTTCATAATATACTTAAAAACCTTTCATTTGGATTAATACATACAATTATTTTATTATATTAGTACTATCAAATAATATTTTTCTTGTGATTTAATTTTTTGTTAATTTCACTAAACATCTTATTGCCAATAAAACCACGATAAGCTGAAAGTCCAGAAGGATGTACTAAATTAAGAATATTGTCTTGGTTTTTTACATAAATGTTTTTTATTTGAGCTTTTTTACCGAAAAAAACAAAAATAATCTCAGGATAATTTGAACTTAAATATTCAATAATAGAATTAGTAAAAACCTCTCAATTTAAATGATGATGTGAAAGTGCTTGATTTTCCCTAACACTTAAAACTGAATTTAAAAGTAAGACTCCTTGTCTAGCTCAGTTTGATAAATCGTTATTTTTTCTATTAATACCTAAATCATTATAAAGTTCCTTAAAAATATTTTGTAAAGAACTGGGTGTCTTATTAGTATCTCTTGTTGAAAAACAAAGACCATCAGCAATGTTTTTTTGATGATAAGGATCTTGACCTACAAAAACTACTATTGTTTCTGATGGTTTAAAAAAAGAAAAACATTTAAAGATATCACTAGCTTGAGGAAATACAGAATAATTTTCATATTCTGTTTCTAAATCTTCTAAAATTTTTAGATTATTTTTATCAAAAATATTTAAGATAATTGTTTTTCATTCATTATTAACTTCTTGAAAATATTTTTTTTCGATTTTTGAATTCATAACAATTAATATATTACATATTTTCTGAAATTATTTCTTTTATTTTCTCAGCCGTTTCTTTTGAATCATTATTTTCTAAAATAATGTATTTCTTTGAATATTTAGAAATAGATGAAATGAATTCTAGACTTTTATATTTTTCATTTACTTTTTCAAAAAAAGTATGATTATTTACTTCGAATTCTCTCATTTTTTCATCCTGAGAACGCCCTATTCTTCTTTTCTTTATTTCTTCACTACTAGCATCTAATAAAAATACATAATCTAATTTAGGTGTTGAATCTAAAAAATTTAAATATTTCTTTTCAATTTTTTTTCAATAATTTGCTTCTTCTTCTGTAAAATTATTTACTTCAATATGAACTTGAGGAAATATGAAATCATCAATTAAATGTCTATCAATTATTCCGTTTTTTAAATTATTTAACTTTTTAATTTCTTCTTTTCTATAAGCAAAGAAATTCTTTTGCATTTCAAAAGCATTAGAATGCATATCTTCCATATATCTTCCAAAATTTTCATTTATTATGTCTTGTCTTTCATAAATGAATTCAAATTCTTTTAAATCTTCTTCTAAATATTTTATGATTGTTGTTTTACCAACAGCGCCTGGGCCTATTATTGCTATTTTCATTGTTTTAATTCTCGTTCTTAAATTATAAATAGATAAGATAAAAAATAAAAGATTCATTATTATTATTGAAATATTAAGTACTCCAATTCCAGAGAAAAAGATAATTGCAAGAATATTTTTTGATATTCAAATATATCATGTTTTTTGATAACCATTAATCATAGTAATAAATGCAATTATTGAAATAGAATTCATTAAAGAATCTATTGTTCTACCAGCTCAATAATAAGTAAAATTTGATCCATATTCAAAATTTGGTAAATTTAAAGCAATAGCTAATGCTGAATTTAATTCTTTTATTAAAAAGAAAAATAATAAAAAAGTAATAATGAAAATAAATGAAAGAATTGCAATTGATTTCTTTTCAAATCTTCTTTCTTGTATCTTGCTATTATTTTTATTTTTAAATAAAATAAAGATAATCAAACAAATATAAATTATATTTACAATTAGATCGCCTGTTAGATTTATGGATAAAGAAAATATTCCAAAGGCAATAGAATTTAATATTCCTCATCAATAACCACTCTTTTTATTTTGATTGATTTTTAATACAGCAACAATACCTGAAAATGAAACGAATCCAGAAGTTGTACCGAATATTATTTGTTGAATATTATCTGTTTCTCATATTCAACTACCATGTGATATAGAATATAGCGAAACAAATATGTTTATTGTTATAAATAAAATAAACAGAGATATTTTTAATATTTTTTTTTGATTAGTGTTTAAAACTATATTTTTAATCATAATTTTATACATTCTACTTTTAAAAGTTTGATTTAAAAGAAGTAATTAAATATATCTTTCAATACATTTTTGAATAGAACCATATTTTTCAATAACTTCTTCTTTACTAGCATCAACATAAACTTTACCAAAATACATAACTATAATTCTATTAGTTAAGTATTCTATTTCATCCATATCATGAGAAACGATTAGTATTGTGATGTTATGCTTTTTACTATATTCTTTGATAAATCTTTTAATTCTTGATTTAATCTTTATATCAAGACCAGTTGATAATTCATCTAAAATAATAAACTCAGGTTTATGAATTAAAGATAATAAAAGATTTAGTCTTTGTTGTTGACCACCTGATAAATCCGTAGCACTTTTATCATAAATTTCTTCAATACCAAAAATTTTAATTAAAGCTTTTAATTCATCATTAGATATTTTAGATTTATAAATTGAAACTATGAATTCAATTACTTTTTTAACAGTAACACCTTGAGGATATGCTGAATCTTGGAATTGAATTCCAATCTTTTTCTTATAATTATCTGTATCAAAATTACGAATAATTTCTCCAGATGTAGGATCATTAAGACCACAAATTATTTCTGATAAAACAGTTTTACCAGCTCCGTTACAACCTAATAAAGCTGTGTGTTCTAAAAAATTAATATCAAAATTAATATCCTTTAATACTTTTTTTTCAGATTTACCAGAACCAAAATTTTTACAAATATTTTTGATTTCAATAAGTTTATTACCATTAGAAGCAAAATCAGTAATGAATACTTCTTTTTCATCTTCATTAATTTTTTCATTAATTTCTTCATAGTAAAAATCTCTAATTATAGAATCTGTTATATTTTCTTCATTAATAATGAAATTATTTTCTTTTTTTTTAAAAAACATAATCTAACCTCTTGTCGATCATTTAAATTTTCGCATAGAAATAAATATCAAAGTGATGAATCAAATAAATGGTAAAAACATATTTAATCATTTCTCTCAACTTTGTAATATTATAATTTCTTTTGGAAGAAAACCTGCATCAAAATATACTCAAGGTGTATTTAGATCAAAGGTATTTGCTGTAGCAAAATTAATTTGAAATAATTCATTAATTGTTGTTGTACCATTTCATGATTCTAAAATAATTGATGTTGATGGTTTAAAAGGAGTTAAAAAATAACCACCAAATCATAAAATATCAATATTAACAATCATTGCTGGAGGTAATACCTGGGCAGTTAGAAATTCAGTTAAAATTAAAATAATAGTCCCAATTGACATAACCATCATACTTGATCTAGCAAAAGAAGCTAATACCATACCAACTGCTACGCCAGTCATAATGGACATTAACTGTCCTCAAATAACACCACCTCAATTAACGATATTTAACACTTCAGAAAATGAAGGTGCAAGTACTGCTGGTATTGTATCTGTAGCTTCTTTTATTACTCTTCCGACATCTCAATATTGAGAAAACATTATTAAGGCAAAAATAAAACTTCAAATTAATGAGATAATCATTACTATCACATAGAAAAACCCTATTGTTAACATAAAAAATAATGGTTTAATTGGCGTTGAACCAATTCTTTTTAAAAGGGATGACTTCTTGAATTCAAAAATACTATTAGGTAATGTAATAAGAGAAATACCTATTGGCCCAATAATAAGAGCTCCACCTAATACTTGATCATATCCTAATAAACTACCTAAAATAGATATAAAAATAAGGGGAAAGAAAAATGCAAAAAAAGGACCAAAAATACCTCTTCAAAAAGAGTGATTAATTAAATTAAGCAATGATCCAAAGCCATAGAAAAAATCTTTATTTAAAGATTTTTTTATTCCTGATAAATGCATTTTTACCTTCTTATCATGTGAGTTTTATTTCTTTTTAAAAAGAAATAAAACTTTCTTACATTATATATGGAATGTTCTAAATTTATAGAAATAAAGAGTTTCTTTTTATTTTAATATCAAGTTATTAAATTTCAAACATTATTGAAACTTTTTCTAAATTCTTTTAGATTACTTGGAATAATAGCTTCTTCAATTTGAGAACAACCCAAGAAAATGTTATTTTGAACTTCAACAACTTCTTTTGACAATTTTATTTTTTTTAATGAAGTACAGTTTTCAAAGACATTATTTTCAATAATAGAAATATTATTAGAAATTTGTATTGCTTTTAAGCTATAACAATTTTTAAATAATTCAGAAGAAAGTGTTTTCATATTATTCGGAATATTTACATTTACAAGTGACTCACATTCAGCTAATGCTCGAGAATTAATTTCGATAATAGAATCAGGGAATGTTATTGTTACTAATTTTAAACAAGAATTAAAAGCAGAAGATCCTATTTTTATTAAATTACTTTGACTGAAATTAACTTTAACTAAATTTAAACAACCTTCAAAAGTACTGTCATTAATTTCTGTTATATTTTTTGGAATATTAATTTTTGCTAAACTAGAACAATCTTTGAAAGATTTAATTCCAATTGATTCTAATTTATTAGGTAGAGGAATTTCTTTAAGTTTAGAACAGTTTTCAAATGCTTTATTACCAATTGAAATTAGTTCTTCAGGTAAATTAACATATAGTAATTTTGAACAATCTTTAAAACTACTATTTCCAATTGAAATAATATTCATTGGAAGTGTTACTTTTGATAAAGAATGACAAGAATTAAAAGCTAAGTCTTCAATTTTATTAATATTATTAGACATTACAATATGAGAAAGTTTTAAACAATTTTGGAATAATCCTGTTGAAATTGATGTTAATTTATTAGGTAATTCTACACTAACAAGTGATTTACAATCTAAAAAAGTAAACTTACCTATTTTTTCAATATTTTCATTAATATGAACAGCATGTAATTTGTGACAAGCTGTGAAAACACTATTACCAATTTCTAAAACTTTATCAGGAATTGTTATTTCGAATAATTTTGAACAAGATTCAAATGCATTATCATCAATTTTAGTTATAGAATCAGGTAATTTAATATAATTTAAATTTTTACATTCAGCAAAAGCTGAATTTGGAATTGTATATAGAGAATTTGATAATTTAATTTCAGTTAAACTACTACATCCTTGAAAAATTGAATAACCGATAGAATTAACTGAATCTGGAATAATTATTTTATTTATCTTATTACAATTTTCAAAACTTCTATTACCTATTTTTATTAAATTTTCTGAAAAATGAATTTCTTGAAGTTTTGAACAATCTTTAAATGTTCTACTTTTTATTTCAGTTATAGAGTTAGGTAATTTAACCATTAGAAGTGATGAACACCCTCTAAAAGCTTGATAACCTATTTCAGTTATTGATTCAGGAAGTTTAATGTCAATTAATGATGAACAATTTTCAAAAGAAGAATCTCCTATTGTTGTAAAATTACTAGGAATATCGATTGAAATTAACTTTGTAAAATTTTCAAAAGCATTTTCTTCGATATTATGATAATTTTTTAGATCATTTTTTGAAATAATATTATTAATAGAAATCATTCTTTTTTTAGAAAATAATTTATTAGCTATTTCTTTTGTTAAAATTCTTTGACTATTAAGTTTTGATTTAATAATATTAATATCTAAAATTTCAGCATTAAGATGTTTGAATTCATTAATTAAACTGTTCGGTATAAACACTTTTTTTAAATTAGGACAATTTTCAAAAGCTGTCGGATGAATTTCAACAACATTTTCAGGGATTATAATTTCTTTTAAATTAGAACAATTTTTAAAAGCATTTAAGCCAATAAATTTAATTGTTTCAGGAAAAGTTATTTTATTTATTGAGTTATTATTTTCAAAAGCAGACGCTGTAATATCTGTATAACCTATTAAGTTTTTTTCTTCAAGTTCAATGTTTTTTATTCCAGGAATAAATTCTCTTGTTAAAATTTTATCAGCTATTGTTTTTGTCAATATATTAATATATTCACCATTAAGATCATCTTCAAATTGTTTTGTTATTCCAACTGGTATTTGAGAATTTAATTTTTCTTTTTTATCTTCTAATCAAATTGTTTCACTAACTACTTCATTATCATCTTCTTGAAGAATATCATCTATTTCTAATATTTTATTTTCTAAAATTGATTTGTTTTCTTTTTCAACATCTTCTTCATAAATATCATTTATATCTAATAATTTATTTGCTAAAATTGGTTTGTTTTCTGTTTCAACATCTTCTTCATAAATATCATTTATATCTAATAATTCACTTGTTAAAATTTGTTTATCAGTTATTTCAAAATACTCTTCAACATCTTTTTTATAAACATCGTTTACATCTA
>CAMQZA010000025.1 GCA_947039545.1 uncultured Ureaplasma sp.
TGATAAATTAATAATTAATGCTAAATTAGTACTATTTATTTATATTTTTTATAAAGAATAATTATTTTTCTTTAAATACATCTTTCTTATATTTTTCTAAAATTATATTCTTTCTGGCTTTTAAAAATTCATCATAATTTTCTTGATTTTTTTCTTTTTCAAAATTTCTAAAAGCATTCATAAGATTATTATATTCTTCTTCATTATTTTCTTTAGCTCAACGAGTAAGTGATTCATCTTCAATAATTTTTTCACTTAATTTATCAGCCTTATTATTGTTTTTAACAGCTGGTAAAAGAGCAAAATTAGCAAAATTAGAAATGTTATTAATTTTATTTTTTATTAAAATAGAACTTGGTATTAAATGGTCATTTTCAAAATTATTATTACTATTTTCTGAAACAGTAATACTATCTCCATAAAGCATACTCATTAAAACACTTGATTTATCATTGAAATTTTTAGTATCAAACTTATTACTTTGAAAGTAAATATTTATTTGATTTTCAAATAAATCAAATTTAAGTTCCTTATAATATTTATCATTAATCATAGCTTCATATGCATTATTAGATGATGAACTCGAAAATGTTTTATTAAGTAAATCATAAATATAATATTGATTCAGTGAATTAGTATTTTCTTTAATAAATTTTACTTTGTTAAAAGAATCTTTTTCTTCAATTATTTTTTTAAATATTGAACCTAAATAAGCAACAATATATGCTCCCTTAGGCATTAAACGATATTCATCTTTTTTTGCATTTCCTTTGAAATCTTTAAAGAATCTAAAAATTTCATTGTATATTTCAATCGATTCTTTTATATAATGAATTATTGTATCTATATGTTCCATATCCTTTATATAATCATCGATTTTTTGACCAATGTCTTCGTCTCAAAAATTAATTTTTTCAATATTATTTTCATTTTCTTTTAGATACATTTTAATAATGTAAATTAAAGATGAAATATCAATTTGTTCATCTGATTTTTTTGAGCTTCCGCTTCCAACAGTTCCTGTAAATTGTCTTGCTATATGTGAATCTCAATTATCACCAATAGATTCTTGAAAAATATATCAAATAATATCATATGGAGTTAAATCATCATTTTCTTCATGACGAATAGAAAGACATTCAAATGCCGGCACTAATGACTCTTTCATTTTTTTAATTATTTTATCAGAATTTTCTATTTCCATTTTTTTTACTGATCACTTTGTTCTTCAAATATCAGTATTAGTTAATTTTTTACCTTTTGTATTTATTAATTCAAATAATTCTGCAGCTTCTTCTGTTGATCCTGTAAAAACAATTGTTTGAATTTTATGATTTTCAATACCTAAATTTTGAACAGCAATGTCATAAATACGCGAAGCTATTAATCCAACATCTCGACTATCTAATAGTTTTTTTTGCATTTCATCTTTATTTTTTATTTTTAATTTATCAGCAAATATAGTTGATTTAGAAGAATTTATAGCACCTATTTCTTTTATTCAATCTGATTTTTTAAGAACATTTTTGAAAAAGTCTATATATTTTTGATCTTCAAAGTTTTCAAATGTTTGAGTATTATTTTCTTTATGTTTTCTAATACTAGTTTCTATTTCTGTATTTAAATGATGGTTCTTCATATTTTTAAAGATGTTTTGATATATTTCAAGTATTGTTGATGTTCTTTGTAAACCATCTAAAATATATTTTTGTCCATTTATTTCATGCAAAAATATAACTCCAAATGGAAAGCCATTTTTTATAGATTCTTGTAAAGTTTCTTTATCTTTATCTTTTCAAACTAAAGTTCTTTGTATTTTGGGAACTCTTAATTTACCATCTTTGTAGTCATCAATTATTTGTTCAATTGTAGTTTCTTCGTATCTGTATTTTATTTTTTCATTCATAGTAAATTTATTGTCGCACAAAAACTAGTTAAATTTATATTTTTCGATAATTTTCACTTCTATTTTCACTATAAAATGGCTCTTTTTTTGAGGAATCAGAACCTGTTTTTTTGTTTAAATAATCATTATAAAAATAAATTAATCATAAAAATATACTTAATCCTATTATTGTTGAATTTATAATTAAACTATTATTGAAAAATTGTTCACTGTTTTCAACAACAAAACCTTTGATTCAACCAATAAAAAAACCTGAAACAGCAATTCCTATTGCTAAACATCCTTGATATATTCCCATTGGCGTAATTTTCTTTGTATTATTAAAAATCATTGATAATGTCTTAGCTAATATTAAATTGTATAAAATACCATAAGCAAAACCATTTAATGCATGAATAGAAATATAACTAATAGGATCTAAAATAAAGATAACTGATATTGAATAAATTATTCAAACAACTATACCAATACTAAAAATCTTAATAGTACTCATTTTTTTAATTAAATAAGTTCCAACTAAAATTCCGCCAATCAATTGACCAATACTAAAGACAATTGATATATAACCCTCATAACTAGATACATCGAGTCCTGTAATTTGTCCAAGAGTTATAAGATTATTAGTGGCAACACCACCGCTATTAGCAAACTTAATAAAAGTGATAATCATACCTATTAATGCAATAAAAAGAAAATTTCTTGTTTCTTTTTTAGTATCGAAATAATCCTCAGTTTTTATAAATCCAAAAAAATTATTTTTGTTTTCTTTAATAAAAAATCAAAACACAAAAGCTATAATAACTAGAACAATTCCAATTAGTCATAAATACTTTAAAATATTTGGATCTCTACTTCCAGTTTCATTAGTACTACTTTGTGATATTAATGATTGAATCGGAGATGTTAAAAAATTAGCTAACAATGGAGGAATTGATAGTAAAGAAACATTTAAATAATTTTTATTTGGTGAATATTGTTCTTTAAATAAGAGTTGAAAACTTCCAATACAACTAGCACCAATACCAACACCTATAGATTGAAGAACATTAGTAGCATCATTTGGAGAAACTAGAATCGGAATATATAAAATAAATTGAGAAACAATAGCTAATAATAAAAAAGCTTTTCTTTGGGTAAATTTAAAATTCATATAATCAGCAAAAGGTCTGATGAAAATACCAATAATTCCATAGACACTCAAAACTAAGGCCAACATATTTATTTCACTACCAATAGCACTATCCATAGGATTAGCATATGGTCTTAATAACATTAAAGGCATTCAAAATATAGTATAGAAAATAAAAAGACTTTTAAATCCTTTTTGTTCTATTTTCAATTTGTATAAAAAAATACCTGAAAATATTCCAATTAGAACAAAGAGAATTATATTAATTAGAATTTTTAACATGGTAGGTGTCATTATTCTTTATTATTCCTTAATTTCTAAATATCATTATTCACTTAAATGAATGATGACTTCAATACTATTTTATAAATAAATTAGATAAAGATTAAAAAATATTAATTTAGTTTAATATTTTTCTTATTTTAAGATGTTTTTTTTAGACTTAATAGTCTTTCTTCTTTATTTATTATTCTTTTTATATTTTCTTTATGTTTAATTAAAATAATTATAAAACCTATAGTTTGGAAAGCAAATAGTAAAGATATTTGTTCAATACTTACAGTTGTTAATAAAATTAGTTTTTTAATATCAGGTTCAAGTAAAAAACAATAATTTAATCCAGGAATAAATATTGTAAACAAACTAAAAAAAGCAACTATTAAAACACTGAAGGAAGCCATCTTAGTTTTCTTAAGTATTAAGAGTGATAAAATTAATAAAAAAATAGCCATTATTGGAGAAATTGCTCAAAGAGTACCACCAAAAGTACTAGCGCCTTTTCCACCTTTAAATTTAAAAAATATTGGAAAACAATGACCAATAGTAGCGAATATACCACCAAGATAAATTAAGACATATGGATTAAAACTATTAGTTATATGGAGATCTAAAATAGATCCAAAAGCAAATTTAGCTATTAAAAAAGTAAAGATAGTAGAAAGAAAACTTTTCATAACATCTAAGAATAAAATAATAGCAGCAGTTTTTTTACCATATATCCGAATTGAATTAGTTGCTCCAGCATTTTTTGATTCAAAATCTCTAGGGTCTTTTTTATAAAAAAGTTTTCCTAAAATTATTGATCAATTTAAACTACCGAAAAAATAACCAAATAAAGTAGCAAAAAGAATTATTAGAATTAAAGCAGTATTATAAGTCATAATTCTCTTTCTTTAATAAGTAAAAATAGTTTGATAATTTAATTATCTTCTAAGACACTTAAAACAATATTTTATTACTTTTTTATATATAATAATATTTACTTATCTTAAAATATTAGTTGTTGTGTGAAGTTTATTAAATTAATAAATAATTTACAAAAACTATAATTTAAATAACCCATTAAGTGTCAAACTAAAAAAGAGAAAAAATATGAACGATAAAATAATTATTAAAGGCGCTAGTGAAAATAATTTAAAAAATATTTCATTAGAAATTCCTAAGAATAAATTAATAGTAATAACAGGTTTATCAGGTTCTGGTAAGTCTTCTTTAGCTTTTGATACTATTTATGCTGAAGGTCAAAGAAGATACCTTCAATCACTTTCAACATATGCTAGACAATTTTTAAGTAAAAATGAAAAACCTAATGTTGAATCAATAGAAGGATTAAGCCCATCAATAGCTATTGATCAAAAGTCAACAGGACATAATCCACGTTCAACAGTTGGTACTATTACAGAAATCTATGACCACTTAAGAGTTTTATTTGCAAGAGTTGGTAAACCAATATGTCCAAAAGGTCATGGTCCTATTCAAACTCAAACTTTGAAACAAATAGTTGATAATATTTTTCAACTTCCAGAAGATGAAAAAATAATCCTTTTATCTCCAATTTCTCTTTTTGAAAAAGGAAGTTTAGAAAACACTATCAATAGTTTGAAAAAAGAAGGGTTTTTAAGAATTAGAATCAATGGTGAAATATTTTCACTTGATGAAGAAATTAATTTAAAAAATAGTGAAATAAAAACTATAGAAATAGTTATCGATAGAATTGTATTAAATCATGATCAAGAAACAAGATCACGACTTAACGACTCAGTAGAGATAGGTTTAAAAGAAGGAAAAGGAAAAGTAATTTTAAAGAAAGAAAATGAAGAAATTTTATATAGTGAAAGTTTTTCATGTAAAAAATGTAATTTTATTATTCCAGAACTTGAACCAAGATTATTTTCATTTAATTCTCCAATTGGAGCATGTTTTAAATGTAAAGGATTAGGTTATACTATTGAACCATCTATTGATAAAATTATTCCAGATAAATCTCTTTCAATTATTGAAGGAGCTATCGATTTTTTTAAAAATGCTAATTCTGCTTTAGGAATTGATTCACAAAAAACATTAGCATTAATGGAACATCATAATATTGATAAAAATAAAGCAATTAAAGATTTATCTAAATTAGAACTTGATTATATTCTTTATGGTACTGATGAAAAAATTAATTTTACACTTCATTCATCTTCAGGTTCAAAATATGAAATAGTTCAAAGTATTGAAGGTGTTGTTAATTTAATAAAAAGAAGACATATGGAAACTAATTCTGATGTTTCTCGTCAATATTATTCAAAATATATGACTGAAGCTAAATGTAATAAATGTCTTGGTAAGAAATTATCAAAAGAATCTTTAGCAGTTAAAATAGATAATAAAGATATTATTGAATTAACAAATTATACTATTGATAGTTTAATTGAATTTTTAAATCAAATTAAATTATCAGAGTCAGAAGAAATCATTTCTAAACCACTTTTAAAAGAAATATTAGAAAGACTAAATTTTTTAAATGATGTTGGATTGAACTACTTAACATTATCAAGAACATCGATGACATTAAGTGGGGGAGAATCTCAAAGAATTCGTTTAGCTACACAAATTGGTTCTCATTTAACAGGAGTTTTATATGTTTTAGATGAACCATCAATTGGTCTTCATCAAAAAGATAACGATCGTTTAATAGAAACTTTAAAATATTTAAGAGATTTAGGGAATACTTTAATAGTTGTTGAACATGATGAAGAAACAATGATGAAAGCCGACTATTTAATTGATATTGGTCCTGGTGCTGGTAATAATGGTGGAGAAGTTACAGCTGCTGGAACTGTCCAAGAAGTTATGAATAATCCAAATTCTTTAACAGGTAAATATCTTTCTGGAGAATTATTTATTCCAGTTCCTAAATCAAGAAGATCAGGTAATGGTAAAAGAATTGAGTTAAAAGGTGCTAAAGGTAATAATCTTAAAAATGTAGATTTATCAATTCCCTTAAATAAATTAATAGCAGTAACTGGTGTTAGTGGAAGTGGTAAGAGTTCATTAATATTAGATACTTTTGTAAAAGCTATTCAAAAAAATAATTTTGATCCATTTGTAGAGCCTCTTCCATACAATCATATATTAGGTTCTGAAAATATTGATAAAATTGTAATAGTTGATCAATCTCCAATTGGAAGAACACCAAGATCAAATCCTGCAACATATGTTAGTGTTTTTGATGATATTAGAGATATATTTTCAGCAGTTCCAGAGGCAAGAGAAAAAGGTTATACAAAAAGTAGATTCTCTTTCAATGTTAAAGGAGGTAGATGTGAAAATTGTCAAGGTGATGGAGTATTAAGAATTGCTATGCACTTTCTACCTGATGTTTTTATTCAATGTTCTGAATGTGAAGGTAAAAAATATAATGAAGAAACCTTACTAGTTAAATATAAAGGTAAATCTATTTTTGATATTTTAAGTATGTCAGTTGAAGAAGCTTTATTATTTTTTGAAAATATTCCATCAGTTTTTATGAAATTAAAATTAATGAATGATGTAGGTCTTGGTTATTTAAAACTTGGTTCACAAGCAACAACTTTAAGTGGTGGTGAAGCTCAAAGAATCAAGTTATCTAAATTTTTACAAAAAAGACCAACCGGAAAAACTATTTATGTCTTAGATGAACCTACAACAGGTCTTCATACTGCTGATGTTGAAAAATTATTAAAAATTTTACAGCGAATTGTTAATAATGGAGATACTGTTCTTGTTGTTGAACATAATCTTGATTTAATTAAATGTGCTGATCATATTATTGATGTAGGACCAGGTGGTGGAATTAATGGTGGTGAAATAATAGCAACAGGAACACCTGAACAAGTTATTAATAATAAAAATTCAATAACAGCTAAATATTTAAAAGAAAAGATATTAAAATAATAAAAAAAACTTGAATTAATTCAAGTTTTTTTTATTATTTAGAATAGATAAAAATTATCCTCTTCCGCCGCCATTACTTCTTCTATTGAAGCTTTTTGGTGGACCAGATCTATCATCTCTTTTACGGAAGTCGCTAGAACCAGATTGTCTGTTATCTCTTGAATAACCACCTTCTCTTTTACGGAAGTCACCAGAACCACCACCAGAAGAAGATCTATCATCTCTTCTTTCAAAAGGTTTTCTATCTCTTGAG
>CAMQZA010000026.1 GCA_947039545.1 uncultured Ureaplasma sp.
AGAATAAAACAATGGTAATGTTTAGATAGCAGTTTGATTCTGCTATTCGGCACCATCCTCTAAAATCAAAAAACCTTTATTTTTAAAAATAAAGGTTTTTTTATTTATTAGGTTTTAAGAAAATTAGTTATTTTTAAATATCTTTACCTTAAAATAAAAACTAATCTTTCTTTCTATTACAAAAAATATGAACAGCTTGTAAATTATTAATAGAGTTATTGCCACCTTTTGATTTTGGTACTATATGATCTATATTTCAAGCAAATTTACTATTTATTTGAGATTCAACGCTCTCATGTGAACCGTATAATATTGTTTCTCAACAAATTCCACATAATCGATGATTATTAGGATTGCAATCATTATTTCCACAACTACAATATGGAGATTTTTTTCATACATCTTCAGCTTTATTATTATATTTAGCCATTTTCATTATTTCTTTCTAAAACTTTAATTAAATCAATAAAATTAGACTTAGGATTATTTTGTTTTTCTTTATATTTAATTAAATTAATTCTAAATTGCTCTTGATGATTTTCTGAGGTAATTAAAAATCTAAGAATTTTACCTAAAGATTTAGGACTATGGTCATAGTTTTCTAAATCTATTTTTTTCAATTCAATATTAAGTTTCTCTTCGATTCATTTTTTATCTATTTTTTCCACTTCAAAATATTTGAAGAATGATAATAAAATAAGCTCTAAACAAGGATCATTTATAATTAATGTAATATTCTCTTCTTTAGCTTTTTTTATATATTTTTCTATTTTTAATTTATCAATATTATCAACATCAAAAATTAAATATTTATCACAACAATCTTTACTGTTGTTACATATATTTTTTTCACTAGGTGTGCCTTTTATAGAATGTGTATGTGTTTTGCATTTTGATAATGTTTTATTTTTAAAAATACTACTATCTTTTAATCAACTAAAAAATATTCCTTCCATTTTCCCTTCAGTAATAATTGAAAATTTGAAATTTTTATTCATCATTTTTATTAAAACCTTTTAAAGAGTAATCAACATAAGGATCATATCCTAATTTTCCATCTAAATAAGTTTTGGCAAAATTATTTGCTTCTCTAACATCAGAACCAAATTCTCACAAAGAAATAATAGAAGTGAATTTTGAATCGTTAATTGCTGCAAAATAAATTTCATCTTTTCTGAAAATAGAACTACTCAATGTTGGCATATCATGAGAAGAAAAAATTAATTGAGCACCTTTATTGTTTTTAGTAAACATTAAAATTAAATATTTTAAAACTTTAGTATGAATACCAGAATCTAGTTCATCAATAATAAAAATATCTTTGTTATGAATACCTTTGATAAGTAAAGCTAGTAATATAATAAGTTTTTGAGTTCCATTTGATTCATTATTATAATTAATTCAATATTCTTCATCATAAAGATTTTTTTTACACAAAGTTACTATAACAGGACCCATTATTTGAGTAGTCTCTTCAATGTTAATATTAGTAATATTTATTTCTAAATCTTTAAAAATATTTAAAATCATTTTTTTATTATCATTAATTATTTTAACATCTCCAATATTAAAAATAGGGTTACCAAATGGATCTAATATTTTATTCAATGGAAAAGTGTTATCTATTCATGTAATTTTCTTAAATTCTTTTGATAAGTTTTCAATTAATTCAATTTTAAAAAAAATAGAAAAGGTAAATAATAAACTTTTTCTATTATTAAAAATTGATGGATTAATTTTTAAATTTTTAAGCTCATCATTAAAATAATAAACATCATCATTTTTTAAACTATTATCTTTTCTAAAAATAATAGTTTCATTATTAACAGAAATAGAATTATCTTTTACTTTAAATTCTTCAAAGATTATTTCGTTTGAAAAATGAACAATATATATCAATTCTCTATTATTGTCATCTAAAAATGTAAATTCTCATTTTATGGGTTTTAATTTATCGTTTTTTAAATTTTCTAAACTTTTATTTTTAGGAATAAAAAACATATTTTCTTCATAAATAAGAATTTGACATTCTTTAATTGATTCTAAAATAGCAGTTTTACCGCCGCCATTAGGACCATATAATGCAATAACAGGTAATATCTTTTCATTTAATAAATGTTCTTCATGTTGTTTTAAAGGTTTGGCAAGAAAATTTATTGTTTCCTTTTCTTTGATTGATTTATAATTTTCAATTGAATAATTTAATAACATTTTATTACCTTATTTAAATTTCTTAAAGTTAAAATAATTATACATAATTTGTATAAAAAGTGTAAAAAAACTACACTTCTATATAAGTTATATAGAACAAATATAAATAATCAGAATTAAAAGATTATATTTTAAAAATTAGATTAATTAGTAAGAATGTAAAAATTTCCTTTTAAATATATAATATATTTAAAAGGAAATTTTTACATGGAAAAGATAATAGATATGCAAGAGAGAGAGAGAGAGAGAGAGAGAGTTCAAATAGTAAAAAAGAAAATTTAGTAAAACAAATTGAAGACTTTGATAATAATTATTTTAATCAAGACCAAAAAGAAATAGTAATTAATATTTTAAAAAAAGCACCAGAAAATGAAGTTCAAGCATATGCTGATTTTTTATTTATGAAAAGAGGGATAGGGTTTGTTTTTGACTATTCTCCTGAGATATCAAAGGGTAGAATTATAACTCTTAGAGAAGATAAAAATAAGAGAATAAATGTTACTGATGATATAGATGATAATGAAAATAAATTAATAATTGGAGACAATTATAACGCATTAAAATCTTTACTGATTACACACAAAAAAATAATAGATATTATTTATATTGATCCTCCATATAACACAGAATCTGCTAAAGCAGATGGCAATAATGATTCTTATAAAGAAGGGACTTCATTAAAATTTATTTATAAAGATAAATTTGGTCGCTCTGGATGGTTAAATATGATGAAAGATAGGTTAACTCTTGCAAAAGATTTACTTAGTGATGATGGAGTTATTTTTGTTTCTATAGATGATTCAGAACAAGCGTATTTAAAAGTTTTAATGGATGATATTTTTGGTGAAAAAAACTTTGTTGCTAATATAAATTGACAATCTTCATTTGGGGGGAAAAATGATACTAAATTAATTCCTATTAATACCGAATATATTTTATGTTATTCTTTTGCTAAACATTTTGAAAAAAATATTTTATCTACTAATAAAAAATATAATTATCATGATAATAATTTTGATATTTATGGAAAATATAAAATTTCTCCTTTGTGTTGAGGTTCACTTCCATATAGTAAAAAATTAGATTTTATAATTTATATTAATGATCAAAATGGTGAAAAAAAAATTAGTTTTGAAAAAAATGAAAATACAATAGGAAAAATTATTTCAGGACCTTCTAAACTTAATAATGATGAAAAAATTAAACTTTATGAACAAAGACATTTGGGAATTCACAATAAAAATGATTGATGTTTTTATTGAAGTAAAGAAACTATTATGAAAGCTTTTAATCTAAATTTTATAAATTTAGAGAATAAAAATAATGAATGATTTATTTCTCAAAAAGAATATGAGAATGCTAAGTTTAGTGGTAAAGAAAAAAAAATTATAGAAGGAAGAAGTAATAAAATAGCACTTAGAAATGTAATTAGTGATTCAAAAATTACATCAAAAATAGGAACTGAAGAGATAGAAAATATCTTTATGAGAAAAACTTTTGATTACCCAAAACCAATGTCTTTACTAAAAAAATTATTTTTAGTAAAAGATAGTAACGTTCTAATATTAGATTTTTTTGCAGGTTCAGGGACTACTGCTCATGCTGTTATGGATTTAAATAATGATGATGGCGGTAATCGAAAATTTATTTTATGTACAAATAATGAAAATAATATTGCTCATAATGTAACTTATGAAAGATTACATAGAATTATAATGGGAATAGGAACTAATCATGAGACAGATTTTAATTGATCAAAAGAAAATAAACCTTATAAAAAAAATAAATTGAGAGTTATTGATATTGATGATAATGTAAAAATATCTTTAGATTCTAATATAGATGATAATATTTTTGAAGATTGCAAAAGCGGATTAAAACTTTTGAATCAAAAATATAATCAACAAGGATTAAACTTATATTATGATTTAGCAGCTTTAAATCCTCTTAAAAAAGATTGTAAATAATTATGCAACTTACTAGATCACAAAATAGAGTAGTTTCAAAGTTATTTAATAAATACTTAGAAAGAAAAGAATATAATTTTTCTTCATTTAAAGCTCCTACAGGTTCAGGTAAAACATTTATGGCATCTGAACTTATTTCAAGAATTTTTTCTGAAGAACATGGGAAAACTATTACAAAAACTGTAATAGTTTTTGCTACTGTTTCTAATGCTGAATTACCTAAACAACTTTCATTAAAACTAGAAAAATATAAAAAATATCATCAATTTAATAATTATAAAATTGAATATATTTTTTCTCCTTCTTCTAAATCAAATAAATCTGAAGATATAAAAGAATTTGTTCTTGAAGATAATAAAGTTTTTGTTTTTGGAACTTCTTCATTTGGAAAAAATACATTATTTTATCAAAATAAAACATTGGAAAATTTTATTCAAGAAGCTAAAAATCAAAATTATGAAATTATTTTCATAAGAGATGAAGCACATATAGGCTCTAAAAAAGAATTATCTAAAGATTTATTAAAAAACTTTGATGAAAAAGTTAAAAATGCTGCAAGTTTTATTATTGAAATGACAGCAACTCCGAAAAAAGATAAAAATTTTGTTGAATTAACAATGAAAGAAATTAATCAAGATGATGTTTTTTTGCTTAAAACTAAACAAGAATATCAAAATTTATTTGAGTCTAATGAAATAGAAAATGAAGATTTAATTGATCATGCAATAGCAACTTTTATTAAAAGTAAAAAAGAATATGAAAAGATAGACAATATTATTATTCAACCTGCTATGTTAATTCAAATTATGAATGATGCTGATTATGAAAAAGATTTTTTAAAAAATAAATATTTCAAGGAAGGATTAGAACTATTAGAAAAAAAATTAAACCAAAATAGTTTAAAATATCTAAAATACTTAAATAGCAAACCTGAAGTTTTTAATACAAATGTTCCGGCAACTTTAGAATATGCCTCTCAACTTGATTCACATATTGATGTAATTATATTTAAAGTAGGGCCAGCAACAGGTTGAGATATCCCTAGAGCTAATATGTTATTACAATTAAGAAATGTTTCTTCTGAAAGTCTTAATACTCAAACTGTTGGAAGAATTATGAGAAATCCTATTCCTTCATTAGAAAAAAATAAAATTACTGATAAATATTATTTATATTCGAATTATCAAAAACCTAGTAGGGATTTAGCTACTTATAATTTAAAGGATGAATTTTTAGAAAAAAAATTATACTTTGGAAAAGTCAATCAAGAATCAAAACAATTTATTGAAAATCATGAATCATACAGAAAATGTATTATTGATTATATTAAAAGTATTAATTTTCTAAATATTATTGAAGATTTAGATGATGATAAAATAATATATAATTCTCTAAATTATGGAACAGTAACTCAAATTAATAAAATAGTAAATTATGTGGACTTAAAAATTTATAATATCAAAAAATCAATTGAATTAGAAAAAGAATTTAAATTAAGTTTATTCAATAAATATTTAGAAGAAATTAGTAATAAAACAAATAAAAATATTGAAAAAATAAAATATGCTTTTTATAATTTTTCTATAGAAAAAATTAAAGAAATTATGAAGGAAAATACTAAATGAATTCATAATTCTGATCCTTATATAGTTAAGGATGATGGTAATTTACTATCTAATTATAATATTTGAATTGATAATGAAAACCCGAAAAAATTTAATTCTGAAAAATTTAAAAATTATGGTTATTTGCTTATTAATGAAGATAATAAAAAAAATAATATTCAATTTTTAGACTCTAATCCTGAATTAGTTTTTTTCGAAAATTTTATGAAAAATTTATCTCAAGAAAGAAGAGATGAAATAAAATTCTTTGCAAAAATGCCCACACTTGGTTCAGGAATTTATTTTGAATATTATTCTGAAAAAGATGCTTCAATTAAAAAGTCTTTTATGGATGTTGCTATTCAATATAAAGAAAAAATTATTATGGTTGAAATAAAATCTAAAGAAAATGATTATGACCCTGAAAAAACTGATAATTTAGCTACTGCATATAAAATGTATATGCAAAATTGTTCAAAAACAAATCTTAACTTAGTTTTATATAGACATCATGAATCTAATAGTCAATTATCACTTATGATTGATGGAAAATGAGAAGAAAATTCAAGTTTTAAAAAAGCTATAAATTATTTGCTCGATTAAATTTAACTCTTAAATCGAAAAAACCTTTATTTTAAATAAATAAAGGTTTTTTTATTATTGCTTGCTTTTAAGATCAATTTTATAGATCATTTCTCTTAAAAGATCATATAAATAGATCACTACTATATTTTTATATAAGGATTATAATATGGACAAAATAAGAGAGAGAGAGAGAGAGAGAGAGAGAGAGAGAGAG
>CAMQZA010000027.1 GCA_947039545.1 uncultured Ureaplasma sp.
TAAAAGGAATTTCGCTATATTTATGTCAAGAAAAATATGAATATTGAGATAAAATATTCCATGAAGAGTGTTGAGAAAATCAAGCATGCGATGTATTAATTGATGCTCAACCACCGCCTAATAAATTTTGTAATGAAAATTTCTTAATATTTGTTTTTAGAACAAAATTTCAAAAAAAATATTTTCCTAATGAATGAAAAAACATTTTCGAAAATGAAGTTGATTCTTGATATGTATATTACTTTGATCAAAAAGACTTTCACCTTTATGATGGAGAATCATATTAATTTAAGGAAAAATTTCAAAAAGAATATTTCTCCTTCAATATAATAATTAAATTGAAAATAAGAATTTCCTAAATGATGAAATTAGTCTTAATTAGTGAAAATGTATTAGCTGATTTAGAACATACATTAATAATTAGTCATCACTTCAATAAAGATATTGCTCAAGCTTATTTTACTGAAAAGAAAGATTTGTTTCTTTTTCATAGAATTAATTTAATAAAATTAAGAGCTTATTTTAAATGAGCTAATAAAGAAGATGTTTCTCTAGAAGATGAAGAATCTATTAAAAGATTTATTGATTGATCTCTAATAATAGTTAATGAATTTATAAAAAAAACTTAGACAATCATCTAAGTTTTTTTTAATTATTCTAATTTAGATTTTAAATATTTTGTTCTAAGACATTTTGAATCTTTGTCATTTTTTAAGAAAGGAATATATTCAAATATATTTATTTTTAATAATTTACTTAAATATATCAAACCCAAAATAATTTTATCCACTTCTTCTTTTTCTTCATTATTTAATGTTTCTTTACTTTTTACTTGCTTTTCAAAATCACAATTACAAAAATCATTTTTATGGAGCGGATAAGGTTGTTCATCTAGGTCACTTTTAATATTTATGATTTCATTATTTTCATATTTAACAGAGAAAATATACTTTAATAATTTATCAGTTGGATGAGCAAATGATATTTCTAAATTTCATTTCTTAGAATTTATTTCTTCTTCAAAATCTTTATTTTCTTTTTTTATTAAAATATCAAATTGTTTCCTTGAATAAGATAAGTTATCATGAAGTATAAAGCTAGTTTTAGAATATCAACCTCATAGTCCTAATTTATGAGATTCTGGACACAAATTAATATAGAAAATTTCTAAATTTGGAAAATTTTTAGAAATTTTTGTTTTTCCATAATTTATTTCTAATATTTTAAGCTTTTCTATTATTGGATCAATAATATCCATCTTTTTGTTTATTTTTTCCCAAAATTTTAAAATTTCTTTAATTTCTAACTTTTCAAGTTCTTTTCTTAAACCAGATGTAGCTATTTCATTTATATTTTCTCAATTACCTTCAAATTTATGAAAAAAATTTTTTACAGATTGATAAATTATATTTTTTGTTCTAAATAGTTGAACTATATTATCTCAATAGTCAAAAGAATCATTCTCACTATATTTTAATTTAGGAACTAAGATACTATATCTTTCAAAGGCAGTTTTCATTTCATTTCAAGTTTTTATAATTAGTTCTTTTTTCTCAATTTGATATTTTTTTTCATCATCAATAACTTTATTATTTTTTTTTAATTCTTTAGAGGCCTTATAAGCTATAAAAGAAAAACCCATAGTTACTATTAAAGTAATTATAGAGACTACTAGACTAGCTATTTCGATAGGATTTTGCATATGGTATACACCTCTAAAAAATATTATATATTTTGTTTTCATTATTTCTTATTCAAATATTTAATCACAAAATATTGTATAATTCATAATTATGGAATATAAAAATAAATCTTATAAAGATATTCAAACTTATTGTAATAATTTTTTAAGATGAATTCTAGAGAATAAAAAAAAGAATCTTAGTATATTTAATTTTGATGAATTATTTTTAGAATATACTAAAATTCATTTAATAAATAAAAAAGAAATAAATAAAGAAATAGAAGAAATTATAAAAAAATCAGATTTTTATACAGATTTTTTAGATACTTTATATAGTATTTTTTGCTTTACATTTGAATTATTTCAATATTGTCAAATAGATATTAATGATTTTACAATTATAGATGACGCTTTATCTAATATATGTATTTCTAACTTTAATAAACTAGATTCCAAATGTATCTATAACACAACACTTAATATAGATAACAATGATGTTAAATCAGCAGATATTTTTTCTAAAAATTATAGAAAAATAAGTTCTATATTTTATAATAAAATTTGAATTAAAGTATTTGTTTCAGAATTTATTATAAAACTATTAAATGAAGAAAGTATCAATATCAATTCTAATCAAAAGAAAAACATACATTCTGCTTTTTTAGATATTACTATCAACTCACAATTTTCAAATGATAAAAATAAAAAATATATTATTTTAAATCATAGAATACTTATTGATAATATTTTCGGTAAAGATAATAAAGAAAAATACCATAAATTAAAAGAATATATAATATCCTTTTCAAACTCTGAAAAACTCTCTGAAAAAGAATTTGAAGAGACAAATAAAAATTTATTAAATGAATTAGAACAAATAGATATTGAATTATTGGTAGAAATTTTTAATTTGCCTATGCATTATTATCATTTTCCAACAAATGAAGATGAGAAACAATTATTTTTAAATAATAAATTATTTAAAAATATTTTCTTTAAAAATTGTTTTTTTGAATCGCCTGCATTATTTTGAACAGATATTTTAATTCAAGAATTCAGTTTAAGTGAAAATTTTAAAAATAAAATAAAGGAATGAATTTTTTTATTAATAAATAATATAAATACTGAAGAATTTTTTGGATAAAATATTAATTAATATAAATTAAAAATAAGGAGAAAAATAATGAATTTATCAAATAAAGAAAGACAAGTTTGAGATAAAGGAATTGATTGCAATTGCTCTATTAATGACTGTAAAGAAAATCATAAAAAATGCTCTATTTGTAAAAATAAAATAATTTACACAGCTCATCAAAGCACGAACCAAAACAGTGATTATATTTGAAATATAGATCATATAAAACCAAAATCTAAAGGTGGTAAAAATAATATAGAAAACTTACAGATAACATGTATTAATTGCAATAGTAAAAAAAGCAATAGATATTAATAAATAAAATAATCAAAGAAGTTTAAAAATATATATGAGTAAAAAGTTTTATAAATCTTATACATCACTATTTAAAGATGATTAAAATAATTTATTAGAAGGAATAAAATGGAAAAAGTAATAATTGTATGAACAGAAAGAACTGGAGAACGAGGTTTTAGAGATAGTGATTATTATAGTAAAGAATTTAGTTCTTGGGAAGATGCTAAAAATTATATGAAAAATAATGAAATGTATCAATCAAATAGTTTTGAGTGGAATAGCAGAAATTATATAATTCTTACAAAAGAAGAAATAATTGATTATGAAAATAGTGAAAAAAAATAGAGTGAATTATAAATAGATGTTAAATAAATAATAAAACAAAAAAGAAAATCAAAAAAACCACCAAGTGATAGAATCACAGATGCAAAAACTAGCAAAATGATTAATTTTATACAGATAATTAATAATATAAAAAAACTTAGATCTTATATCTAAGTTTTTTTTTATATCGATGATAAAGGATTATTTTTAATATATTATTTTTTGATCATACTTCTAATTTTAGCTATTTCTTTTTTATTGGTTTCACCAACAATTTTATAATTATTTAAAGCTTTATTAAAATCTTCAAGAGTATATTCTCAAGCTTTATATCTATCTCATTTTTTATAATTATTATGGTTTTCAATTTGACACATAACTTTTAATAAATTAGTTCTGAAATTTTCTTCTTTATATCATTCACCTATTTGGTTTCATCTAATATCATATAGAGATTTATTTAGTTCATAAAATTGATATAATAAATTAAATAAAAACAAGAATAAAAGAGAACAAATGAAAATACTAAGTGATAAATGTGAATTCTTAATTCAAGAATGAGAACCTAAATTTTGTATTTCTAATTTTTCTTTTGAAGAGTTTAAAGAAAAATTAGAACAAATATCTGATGAACTTAAAATATTATTAGAAAATATTAAAAATGATGTAAAAGATAGCGAAAATATAAGTTCATCTCACCGACAAATAATTAAACAAGAAATAAATACTACAAACAAAGATGAAATTTCTCCTCAACTAATATCTAGATTAATATCTAATAAAATAGAAGATTACTTTAATAATATAGATACTAAATTTCGTGACATACCTATTTCAAAGATTATAATATCATTAACGATTAAATATAATGCCAATGGAATAGTTTTTTCTGTTTCTTTTTAAAATAAAAGTTAAATATATCACCGAATCTTATTTTACTAAAAAGAAAAATTTGTTTCTTTTTTTATGAATTATTCTAATTTTATTTCAAACTATTTCTTTAATTTTTATCTTTTTGAATTAAAAATTTTATATAATTCTCTAGTAATTTCAACATCATATTTTGCACCATGAAACTTTTTTTCATCAATTTTAAGTTTAAATCTTTTTGCTAAATCTACTAATTTATAACCTTTTGTGTATTTATCAACATTATCAATTTCTCTTGCCATTATCATTGTATCTTCAATATTATTTTTTAATTGAAAAACTTTTTCCTCTTTATTTAAAATATTATGTTTTTTGAATTGATCATTTAAAAAAACGATATCAAAAGATTTAGCATTATGACCAATTAAAATATCATCTTCACCAATAAAATTAATTATTTTATCAACTTGTGATTTAAAATTAGGTTTATCTAATAAAAATTTATCTGTTAAACTTGTTATTTCTATAATAGATGATGGAAGTGGTTTTTGTGGATTAAAATAAATATGTAAGTTATCTAATATCTCTCCATTTGTTGCTTCTTTTAGCATATATATTTCAATAATATCATGTTTTATTCCATCAAATCCTGTTGTTTCTAAATCAAAATATATTTTATTTTTTGCATTCATTTCTATCCTTTTTTCCTACCGCCTACCAATTTATTTTTCTACTTATTCCACTATTTTTCATCATTAATATTAATTCTTCTTTTGTTATTTCTTTTCTTTTTCACTTCATGCAGATTATTATTTCATTTCAAGGATTTGGAAAGATTACATATTATAAATTTTTAAATAATTATCATCTTTATTTCTTTAGAATTTTTGTCATCTCTAATAGAAAAATATATACTCAGCTCTAAAAGTAATTGCACCTACTATTAAACTAACTATTTCAATAGGGTTTTTCATATGATATAGACATCTAAAAATATTAGATTACTTAATTCCATTAATAAAATAGTACTCCTATTTAGAGAATTAATTATTTTAACAAAAATATTCATTATTATCTTCTTAAAAATAAGCAACAATAAAAAAAACTTAGATTATAAGATCTAAGTTTTTTTTATATTGATAAAGAAGGATTGTTTTTAATATATTCTTTTTTAATAATGTTTCTAATTTTAGTTATTTCTTTTTTATTTGTTTCACCAACAATTTTATAATTATTTAAAGCTTTATTAAAATCTTCAAGAGTATATTCTCAAGCTTTGTATCTATCTCATTTTTTATAATTATTATGATTTTCAATTTGACACATAACTCTTAATAAATTAGTTCTGAAATTTTCTTCTTTGTATCATTCACCTATTTGATTTCATCTAATATCATATAGAGCTTGATATTTATCATCGCATTCAATTCTAATACCCATATCTATTATTACTTTGTACATTCCTGTATTGATAATATGGAATTTATATAATTTAGGTAAATAATCATAAAGTTTTTCATAACGATTCATTAGTTC
>CAMQZA010000028.1 GCA_947039545.1 uncultured Ureaplasma sp.
TAAACCTGATTTCGTAGAAGCTTATTTTAACTGAGGTATTTCTTTAATTAAATTAAATAAATATGAAGAAGGTTCAGAAAAATTTAAAATTGCTACAGAAATAAAATCTGATTATATAGATGCTTATTTTAACTGAGGTATTTCTTTAATTAAATTAAATAAATATGAAGAAGCTTCAGAAAAATTTAAAATTGTAACAGATCTTAAAGATAATTTTGTAGAAGCCTATTTCAATTGAGGAATTGCCTTAAATGTATTAGGTAAATATAAAGATGCTACGAAAAAAATAGAAAAAGTAATAAAACTTAATCCTGATCATGTTCATGCTAATGCTTTATTGTTAATTTTCAAAAAACTTGAAACAATATAAAATATTGTAATAAAAAAACCTTGTTTTATAAAACAAGGTTTTTTTATTATTTATATTTATCTTAAATTAATTTATTCATCATACTTTACTGCAGTTCCATACATAGCAGTTGAATTATTTGCTGTAGCAAAAACTCTAACAGCAATAATAGCATCAGCTCCTAATGCTTCTGCTTCAGCAATTAGTTTATTTTTAACTTTGTAAATTTCTGTTTTAGCTAAAATACTAATACTTCTGTTTGCTGCTACAAGTCCTATTACTTTGAATTTTTTTCCTGGTATATTTTCAGATGTTATAACTAACATATATTCTCCTTTGATTCTTAATCATTAATATTGATATCATTTTTAATTAAACTTATTCAACAAATTTTATAGCACTCCATATATAACAGTTGAATCTATAGATGTATTGAAAAATATAATATCAATAATAGCGTTAGCTCCTAATCCTTCTGCTTGAATAATTAATTTATTTTTAGTTTTATTTAATTCTGTTTTAGCTTAAAATGCTAATACCTCTATTTGCTCATATAAGTCCAATTACTTCTATTTTTTTAGATGTTGTAACTAACATATATTTTTCTTATAAGTATATGTTAAAAAATTACTTTGTTCTTTTTGATTTGATTTATTGAAATAAAAATCTGTTTCTGGATTTATAGAAAGTTCTTTAAATTTCTTTTTATGTTTATCATAAATTTGGAAAAATTCTTTTCTTTCATATTCTCCAAAAATTTGATCATAAAAAAAATAGTGTATTTGAATTCTAATATTGTTATTGTCAATAATAATGTTGTTTTTTATGTTATCAATATATGATAGTTTTTTCAAAATATGATCACATATATTATCTTCTATTTTTTTATTTTCAAGTTTACTAATATCATAAGTATAACATTTTGTTTTTAGTGTAACTAATCCACTATTATCTTCAATTTTTATTTCCCCATTATGTGATAAATCTTCAAATTCATAATAACCATCAACTAGTATATTTGTAACTTCTAAACCTATTATTGAATTATCTTTCATTATGATTAAAAAATCAGGTGCTTCATAAAAGAATATTTCTTTAATTTGATCTATACAATTGAATTGCATTAAATATAAAAATAATATACGTAGTTCATTCAGTTTTTTGCAATTTTTTACTTTTATTGAATCATATTCTCCTTGACTAATCATAAGTAATTCAGCATATTTTTGTGGACAATTTTGTTCAATTATTTTGTAAAAATCTTTTTGATTATAAAAAGATTTATCTATTGTTGAAAACAATTTTCATTTTTTATCACAATATTCATTAAATTTTTGAAGTTCGTTTTTTTTTTATATCATTATTCATATTTATTTTCCTTAAAATTAAAAATTTATTTTTTGTTAAAATTATACTAATAAAGATAAAAAATTTATATAAATATAATATTATCTTTATATAAATAAAGGAAATATAAAATTATGGAAAAATGTCCTAATTGTAATAGTGATAAATTAATAAAAGCTGATACATACGCAAAATCTTCATATGAAGGAGGAGATGTTCAAACAACTTTTATTATTAATAATATTAATTACTCAGATATTAATTATGAGACAGCAAATGATATTTATAAACCGTATAAGGATAAATTTTTAAAAATTTATCAAGATTTTATATGTATTGAATGTAGATTAGTATCAAAATTTATTAATCAAGATATTATTGATAAACTAAAATCTGATTCAAAAGAATCAGAAATTTTTGAGGAATATTATAATATCTCTATAACTAAGTTGACTGAGTTTATTAAACCATATATAAATTCAATGAATAATTTATATGAACCTATTGATTTAATGCTTGATCAAGCATTAAATGAAAATTTATCTTTTATAGAAGTAAATAATAAGAGAGATGCTTTAAAAAAATATGCTAAAGAATTTGAAAATAGAAATTCTGAATTTTTTAAAAAAATAGAAGAAATTTATAAATCTTTCCATAATGAATATGAATTTATTAGTAATTTAAAAAAAGAATTTGATAAAACTTTTAAAAATGCTAATTTTAAAGGTGAATATTATAAAAAAAATAGTGATTTATATAATATTTTTAGAATGACAGAAGAGTCTTTTGGTTTATTTGCTAATAAAAGAAAAAAATGAGCAACTAATATTAGTAATGGTTCATTAGAAAAATTTAATTAATAATAAATTACGTCTTTTTAAGAAATAAAATTAAAATAATTCAAAAATATAAATATAATAAAAAAATATTGTTTTCTGAAAAAAGATTTTTTTATTATATTTATCTTAAATTAAACTATTTAACAAATTTTAAAGCGTTTCCTTATATAGCGGTTGAATCTCTAGATGTATTGAAAAATCTAACACCAACAATAGGATCAGCTCATAATCCTTCTGCTTGAATAATTAATTTATTTTTAGCTTTATTTAATTCTGTTTTAGCTAAAATACTAATACCTCTATTTGCTGATATAAGTCCAATTACTTCTATTTTTTTACCTGGTATTTTTTTAGATGTTGTAACTAACATATATCTCCTAGAGGTTTTTTTGTATAAACTAATTTAGTTTATTAAAACTTATAAAAATATATGAAAAATTTAAAATTGATTATTTATTCAATATTTTATATTCATTATATTTTATTAATGTATTTAAAAAAATATCCATAATTTTAAGAATTATTTCTATTTCATTTTTATGAATTCATCATCCTTCAAAATTTTCAAAATCAAAATTATTTTTATGAATTGCATTATTTGTTATTGCACTACATAAATCTCAAAGTTCTATTTCTTCATTTGATAATATTTTGTTTTTGATAAAATTGATAATTTTAATATCCGGTTTTTTAAATTCAAAATTTTCAATATTTAAATCTTCAAATTTAATACATGAAAAATAGATTGGCAAAGCATAATATTCTTTATTTTCACTAACTAATTTTTCAGCTAAAGAAATATACATTTTTGAATCATTATATATTTTTTCTATCTTCTCTTTTATTTCTTTCTCAATAGTTTCATCTAATTTATTTGATTCATTTAAAAAAATTTTTTTACGCTCTAAATCATTTAATAATGATTGTAATTTTATAGAAATAGGAACAAAGTAGTCATCGTATATAAACTCAATTATAGAATTTCTTAATGTTCTTAATGATCTTAAAGCATTTACAAAATCAGATTGTTTTATATTAAATTTAATAATTTCTATAACATCATTAATTCTTTTAGATGTATCCTTACTTGATTCAAGAAAAATTTCTAATTCAAAAATTTCTTTTATTTTATTATCAACTTCAAAATTAAAATCATTATTAAATGATTTTGAATTTAAAAAAATATGTTTACTCTCATTAAAATCAAATTTATAACTTATAAAATCTATAATTTTACTTTTAATATTTTCTGATGAATCAAGTATTTCTTCTTTTTTTAGAACACCATTTTCTATTTCAATATATATTGATATATATTTTTTTTCATTTAATTTTTTATCAAAATCCATGCAAAAAGAAGTTGAAAATGCAAAAGTTGATTTGGGTGAATAATATATATATTCATTGGATTTATCTATTCCTAAACAATTAAAATGTTCTCCAAATCAGTAAACATTGCCTTTAAAATTAAAAAGTTCACATTCCTTTAAATCTTTTTGTATTAATGGATATCTATTTAAAAATCCATTTTTTTGATAATTTGAAATAGTATTTATAAATATTGATGAATATATTATAAATTCTTTTTCTTTTGTTAGATCTTGATATATATCTGAAATATAACAAACTACATCATTGATTTTTATAAATTTATTTTTAAATTTTTCTACTTGCATTAATTTCTTCTATTTATAATTATTAAAGAAATTTGAAAGAAATATCTTCATATTATTTATTTAGTATTTATTATTAATAATTACCTTTTGTTTTATTATATCCTCTAAATTTATTAGAACTTTTATATTTTTCAATAAGCATTTTTTCTATTTCATTTAATTCTCATTCTGAACATTTATGAATAGTAACTTCAAATTCATCATTATATTTAAAATCAGCATAAACATCACCATTACCTTTTCCAGTAAAATGACATCTTACTCTTTTTAGTACAGTTTTTGATTGTCCTACATAATAAAGTTCTTTTGTTTTATTTAAACAACATAAATACCAGGAGAATCCATACTTTTAATAGAACCATCTCTTCTTGAAGCTAATCAATTGTAGTGATTTAGAAATTCATGAGCACTTTTAGTTATTGATTGATTTAACATTTCATCAATTTTTTGATTTTTTATTTTGTTTCTTTTATAAAATACCACTGATTTTATCAAATTCTCTGAATCTAATTCAGCGGATACTTCATTTCAGGTATTTTTAATATTCTGTTTAGCAGTTGCTAAACCTTTTAAAAAGTTCTTCATTTTATTTATTATTTTTCTAATTTATCAATTAATTTTTAGCACTTCTAAAAGTTATTATCAATATAATTACATAAACTTCTAATTCTTTATCTTCAATTATTTATTTAATTTTAAATTTATCAAAATTTATTTTATTTTTAATTGGATTTTATAATAGCTAAATATAAAAATACTGCTCATTACCTTATTTTAATAGATAAAATTAAATACTATAATTTAGTATTATTTCAAATTTTATGAGCTTTATTTACTATTAAAGTTGCTT
>CAMQZA010000029.1 GCA_947039545.1 uncultured Ureaplasma sp.
CTTCATGTTTTTTTGTTTCTAAAAACCAATTAATTAATAAGTCTGAATTAATATTTTTTGATTCAGAATTATCTTTTTGTTCATAATATAAATTATAAGAAGCAATAAAATGTGTAATTATAGAATTTCTTAATATTGCATATTGTAAATTTTCATTAGAATCAATATCACTTTCTAAATTGGTAACATATATATCTTTTTTTCTATCATCAAAATATTTTCATCCTGTGTAACCATCACCTGGTTTTCATGAAAATATTTTTCTAATCTTTAGAGACATAGAATTACTATTTAAAATATTTCCATATGGTGTTGCAGTGACTTTTAATAGTTTAGGATTATAAAATCTATTGAATATTTTTTCAATAGAACCATAGAGAACACTAGATTTATTTTCTGATTTTCCTATGTTTATTGAACCAAAATCAGATTCATCATCAATTATTAGAATTTTTTTATCTGTTAAATCAATATCTTCAAAAATATTTTCTCTTAGATTATCGATAGCTTTTGCATTTTTAATAATGTTAAATAGTAATGGTATATTTCTATTGAATGATTTTTCATAATTTTTTGCATTACTTATTTGTAATTTTTCTGAATGGATAAACTCCACCAATTCTCTTTCTAATCTATCTTGTGTTTGATTAAGTAATGAATTAGTATTTCCACCAAAAAAAATAATATAGTTGTATTCTAGATCAATAGCTATTTTTATTATTTCTATTATTTTTCTTGTTTTTCCAGATTGAACTTGACCAACACATAGAACAATTTCAGATTCTTTTGACTCTAAAATATCTCTAAAACTATAGTCTTTATTAGTAGATATCTCTTTTGTAATTATTTTTTTACCAAGTTCTCACATTTTAAGCTCTAATATCTTTTTTAAAGGTCGATACAACATCATTAAATGTTGTTAAAAAATCTTTTCTAATTAAATCATTTAACAAACTAACTTCATTTGATATTATCATGGTGATAATAATTGGATAAATCATTTTTCCTCTTATTTCAGTATCTTCATTTTTTAATAATGGTTTTCAAAAAGCATGATCATTATTAAAATGAACCTTTATTATTTTTTCATCTTCATCTTTTTCAATTTTTATTAAATCTTTTCCTAACCTATTATTTTCATATATTCTTGCTTCATATTCATTTTCAAAAATAGGGAAATAAAAATTAAGAAAATCATCACCTTCTACATCTCTATTAATTGAAAAATCAATACTAGGTAAGTGATTAGATACATCATTTTTGACAGTTTTTAATGCTTCAGTAGTAATTTTTTCAATTTTTTGATATTTAGTTATCTCTACAATATGAGTTATTATTCCCAATAAAGATTTATATAAATGTGTTGTTTCTTCTTGAAGTACTAGATCAGATCTTTTATCCTTTGCTTCATCATATGATCAGTCAAATTTAGATTTATTTTTATCTGGATTTTCAATACCAGTTAAGTTTATTTCTCCATACATTCATCTACTATTAGTAGTGTTGCCTTTTATTGATTTTGCAAACAAAAGATTACTACATTGATCAACTTCATTCGGACCATGATTTATTGCTCTATCAATATGATACGTAGTTAACCCTGTATATCTATCTTTAGAAAATCCTGACTCTTTATTATTTTGGAAATCCCCACCTAATATACCAAATTGAATTTTAGGTTCTGATTTATTAATACTTATTTCTCTTTCAAAAAATAAATCTTTTCCATCTAGAAATTTTTCATATGACTCTATTCTCAAATCTAAGAATTTATCCATATCTTTAGAATCAATTAATGTTTCATCAATATTTTTAAGATAAATATCTAATTTTTCTTTTTTGATAATGTAATCACTAGAATTACTAATTTCTTCTAAGATTACTAATTCTTTTCTAATTTCTGATTTGACTTCACTAATTCTATCATAAGGAATCTCCCTACTTTTGCCTTTTTTATAATTTATAAATTGATTAAAATTGAATGGAATGTTTTTATATTCTTCAATATAAAAAGGTGCTATATTTGATGAACGTTTTTCATCACCTTTAGTAGAAGAAAGAGAAATTTTTAATCCTCTTTGAATTAATTTTGAATATCTTCAACCTAGAGCATCTTCTATTCTTTCAAGATCTTTTTTATTTATTTTTCTATTAGGATAAACATTAGAAATAATAATTTTTGTTCCTGATTCAGAATTTAAAAAAATGTTTTCATCTATCTCTATTGCTTTTAATTCTATTGCTTTTGACTTATTTTTTGTTTTAGTTTCAAAATCAATACAATATGTTTTTTCATTTTTCTTTTTACTATAAACTAAACCATCTTCTCCAAATCAAAAGATACCCAACTTCATTCCTATTCCATATTGGTTATAATCGTTATCTGTTTTTCCTTCTCTACTATTAGGTTGCATAGCATCTAATAATTCAAGCATACCCATACCATTTGCATTATCAGTAATAGTTATTTTCTTATTTTCATTATCACTATAATCAATATCTATATTAATCATCAAACCATCTATAGGATTATTAGGATTTTTATTCTTATATGAAGAAATAGAGTTATCAATAAATTCTGATAAAGCTAATCAATAATTAGTTCTTTCATTTTTATAACCTCTTATTAATTCATAAGTTGCTACTAGTTTTTTTGTATTATCCATAATCTCTGTTCCTTCATGAACGATCTACAAAATTATATAGAACACTATGGAATATAAAAACCAACAATAGTTGTTCTATAATTGTGATCAAAAGAAACTATAAGAATAAAATATGGAAAAAAATGAAAAACAAGTCAAAAACCAACGGGGGGGGGGGGTTATAACAAAATCTTCCCAAAAACAAAATTTTTTTCACTTAATTTAGAAAAAAACTACTTGGATTAAACAA
>CAMQZA010000030.1 GCA_947039545.1 uncultured Ureaplasma sp.
ATAGAATTTTTATAAGCAATTAATTCATTAACAAATTCAGGAGTAATAATACCACTTAATGGTTCTATTGGTTTTGGAGTATTAATAATTGATATTTTATCAGTATTAGTTCCTCAAAAGATAGATTTACTTGGTTTTATATTTTGACTATATGTTAATTTAATTCCACCAGGTGTTATTGATGTTGTTCCAGCAAAAGCACCATTACCAATATCTGTTACACCAAGAGCAGAGACAGAAGTTAAAGAACTCGCTCCACTAAAAGCATCAGCGCCAATTGATCTAACTGTATTTGGTAAAGTTATTGAAGTTATTTCATTATTATTTTCAAATGCATTAGCAGCAATAGTAGTTGCTCCAACAAAATCAGATTCAAGCAAAATACCATCTCAAGAAGCACCAGTTTCTAGTAGATATTTTTTATAATTAATTAATTTAATAACAAATTCAGATGTAATGATACCATCTATAATTGTTGGCACATTAGGATCACCTACTATTGAAACTTTTTCAATAGTAGTTCCTCATAAACCAACATTACCTATTTTTATATTTTGACTATATGTTAATTCAATTCCTTGATTAATCATTGATGTTGTTCCAGCAAAAACATTAGCACTAATACTAGTTGCACCAAGTGCAGACATAGTATTTAAATTAATCGCTCCACTAAAAGCATTATCACCAATTAATGTAACTGTATTTGGTAATGTTATTGAAGTTATTTGAGTATTGTCTTGAAAAGCTCCAACATCAATACTAGTTGAACCAGTAAAATCAGTAGCAACTAAAACACCATTTCAAACTCCTAAAGGATATGTATTTATTTTATAATCAATTAATTTATTAACAAATTCAGAGGTAATAATTATAGGAGCTGAGGGTTGTAATGGAAGATTAGCAATTAATAATTTTTCATTAATAGTTCCTCAAGTTATAGCTTTATTTGGTTTTATATTTTCACTATATGTTAATTTAATTCCACCATTAGTTATTGATGTTGTTCCACTAAAAGCATTAGTGCCAATATTTATAACACCAAGAGCAGTGACAGAAGTTAAAGAACTCGCTCCACTAAAAGCATCAGCACCAATTGATGTAACTGTATTTGGTAATGTTATTGAAGTAATTTGAGTATTGTCTTGAAAAACATTAGCAGCAACACTAGTTGCATTATTAAAATAAGTTTCATCTAAAATACCATCTCAAGAATTACCAGTTACTAATAAAGAGTTTTCATAAGTAATTATTTTATCAATAAATGTTTTATCAATAATTCCATTTGCAGGTAATGTTGGCTTAGTAGGACTTTTATAAATTAAATATTTATCAACAGTATGAGAAGATCAATTTATTATATTACCTATTTTTATATTTGTACTATATGTTAATCTAATTCCTTTTTTAACTATATTTTCTATATTATAAAAAGCATTATTATCAATAGTTGTTGCACCAAGTGCATTGATATTAGTTAAATCAATTGCTCCAGCAAAAGCATTAGTACCAATTGATGTAACTGATGTTGGTAAAGATATTGAAGTGATATTGGGATTATTTAAAAAAGCATTAGTAGCAACACTAGTTGCACCAGCAAAATCAGATTCAAGTAAAGACCCATCTCAACCAGTAATTTTTCTTTTATAAGAAATTAATTTTCTAGCAAATATTCTATCAATAATCCCGTTTTCTGGAACTAATGGTATTTCACTACGAGTTTTACTTTTAGTTAATAAAGTACTTTTATTTGAAGTTATATTAGAATTAATTATTAAAGCAGTTCCTACTAAAATTGGAGTAGTTATAACTCCTAATATAAGTGCTTTTGATAAAATATTTTTTTTATAATTATTTTTCATTTTTGCCCTTTTCTTAATATTTAAAAAATAAATAGTTTAAATGCATTATACATTTTAACTATTTATTTTTTATTCTATATTTTATTAAGTAGATATTTTATTATCTTTATTATTTTTTGATTTAACTTCGTTATCTTCATTCATTTTTTTTCTATAATATTGAAATCCAGCAACACCTAAAAGTATTAGAGCTAAGTTAGAAACAATAGATATTGCAGTAACAGTTCAAACTAATGAATTAGCTATTATAACTTCAATCGGTGTTATATTTAAACTTTCTTCGCTAGTAAGTCCTCAATGTTGAAATTCATCAAGATTTATATTTGTACTTCCTGTTAATTTAATTCCACCATTAGTTATTGATGTTGTTCCACTAAAAGCATTAGCACCAATATTTGTAACACCAAGTGCTAAAACATTAGTTAAAGAACTTGCTCCAGCAAAAGCATTATCACCAATTGATGTAACTGTATCTGGTAAAGTTATAGAAGTTATATTTTTTATATCTTGAAAAGCACTAGCATCAATACTTGTTGCACCAGCAAAATCAGTAGCAACTAAAACACCGTCTCAAAGACCTTGTACTTGAGAATTTTTATAACCAACTAATTGTTTAACAAATTCAGAAGTAATAGTACCACCCAAAGGAGATGATGGATCTGTTGGAACATTATTGATTAATAATTTGTCAGCAGTAACTCCTCATTCAGCAATATTAGTTATTTTTATATTTGTACTATATGTTAAATTAATTTTACTATTTTCAATTCCAGTAATACTAATTGTTCCAGCAAAAGCGTTAGCAGCAATATTTGTAACACCAAGTGCAGAAATAGAAGTTAAAGAAGTTGCTCCACTAAAAGCATCAGCACCAATTGATGTAACTGTATTTGGTAATGTTATTG
>CAMQZA010000031.1 GCA_947039545.1 uncultured Ureaplasma sp.
TGTTCTAAAAGAATCATATCAAATTAATGATTTACCTTTATATTTTTCTCAATTAAAAGATGGTAATAATGCATCTCTTTTAAAATAAACAGTTGCTCCACCTGTCGTTGTATCTTTCTTATTAAGATTTCCACTAAAGTTAGACTCTTTTATATCTCTTGAAAAACTTTTTCCTATTAAAATATTTGCAAGATCTTTATAATTATTTTTTTTATTAAAAGATGAATATGTTGAATTGTTAAAATCTGAATCATCAAATGAAAAACTTTGTGTTTCTGAAAAAATATTTTTTTTATAATTTAAAAAATCATTTAGAGATGATGCAAGTGTATAAAAAATAGGGATTGGAGGATCTCCTTTATAATACAAGGAAATAAAGTCATATTCTTCTTTATAAGATATAACTTTTTCAAAAAAATTATCTTCGTCGAAAAGAATATCAGCATCTAATATAAAGTAAATATCTGCTTGATATTTATGACATTCTTTAAGTAATTCTTCTCTTGATAATTTCATATCGCCAATATTATTAATTTTTATATCAACATCAATTTTTTGTGGTGTATTGGCTATACTTAAAATATCATAACCTCACTTTTTAACTTTGTTAATATTTTCTAGAAAAAAATTAGGAGATTCTTTTTCCATTATTGTAGTAGCTATAATTATCTTCATGAAATTGCACCTTTTATTTGATGTATTTTATCATGACGTTCATTGATTTTTAATACATCATCATCATTAATCAAAGCATCAAAGTGTCTATAAAAGTTTTTTAAATCATTTTCCATACTTAAATCATTTGTAATACGATCTCTGTTACTGTCTTTATTATATTTAATTACAAAATCATTGATAAGTCCTACTTTTATCTCTGGATGCATTAATAATGAAATATTAAAAAAACGGTCTGTTAATCTATTAATAGATTTGCTCATTCCGCCTGATTCAAGAGCTATATCTAAATTAAATATTTTATTAGAACCTAACATACCAATATTTCTTAATAAAAAATTATTTATATTGATTTCTTCTTTTTTAAAAATTCATTCATCTTTTTTTTGATTTTGATTATAAACTTCTACTCACCCTGTTATGAAGTTATAACCTTCATCAATTAAATTATTTGCTTGATAAATATAATCTTTATTTCATGTATCATCATCATCAAGTGTTGCTATAAATATATTTTCATTTTGAAAAAGTTCTTTTATTTTTATTGAAGCTTGATTAGTATTTCTAGCTAATCCTTTTTTATAAGGATTTAAAAATACTTGATAAGTTGTATTTATTTCTTTTTCTGAAGCTATAAAAATATGATCAACTTTTTTAGTTTGTTCTAAAATTGAATTAATTGATTTCTCTAATGGTCTAGTCCCTGAAGTTACGATAAGAGCGATTATTATCTTATTCATTTTTTAGCACCTTCAATTAATTCTAAATTTTTTGATAGTTCCTTAATTTTTATTGTTTCTTCTTTGAATCCTGGTGGAATGTAATTATGATCACACTTGAAAACTTCATTTAATTTTTGATCATAACAAAAGAGAGAGTTTTCTCATTTTGTCATTATTCTTCTCATAGTAGATCTTCCATTGCATGTAGCTACGGAATCATAATTTTTAAGATTTTTCCTTACTTCTAGATCATGACAAGGCATAGGTAAACCTTCTTCATATCCTTTTTCAACAAAATCTATGAAAGATTTTAATCTAGGTTTTTTGTCTATCAATTTATCAAGCGGAATATATCTTTTAGAAATCATAATTTGTCTACAATCAACTCTTGTATAATTTTTTACTAAATAATAAACATCTCGAAGTAAACCTCTTTTAAATTCAAAACTATCTGTTTTTATAAAAGCACAACCAAAATCATTATAAATAAGCTCAAATATTTCAATATCTTTATATTTATCTTCTAAATTTAAAACATTTTTTCTAATTTTTCCATAATTAATTAATTTATTATCATCAATAAAAATATTTTTTTCTCTTTGAGTAATTGCTAATCTAGCAGCTTGTGGAAAATTAATAGAAGTAGTTGGTAAAATGATGTTCTTATATTCATATTCTATTGAATTTTCTATTTTTTTTGAAGTGATTAATAATGTTTTTTCATCATAGAAACCTGTTAGACCTTCTGGAAAATATTTAACATTATGGTCTTCATATAATTTCTCAAGTTCAGTGGTAGGTTTTTCTTTAATCTGTCTTATTTCTTCAATTTTTTTAATTATTTGTTCTTTATTTTTATCTTTATAAAATAAAGAACCCTCATTACCACCATTAATATATAATTTATTTTCTTTTCTTTTCTTGATTATTTTATCAATTTTAGAATTTTTTATATCGGTATTATCTAACATATTAAAGAAATCTTCTATTTGATCACCAAAATATATATTTAAAATTTCTTTTAATAAATACAATCAGACTTCTAAAAATAAATCTTGTTTAAATAAACTATTTTTTTTATAAAAATTACTTGTTGGTATTTCTAATAATTTTTTATCATTAAAAGATAATCAATTATTTTCTAATTTAATATTTAATTTATCTTCATTTATTTCTTTTATTTTTCAACTATTCAAAGTTTCTTGATTATGATAAATTGAAATTTTTTCAACTTTTAATTGGTCATTATTCTCATGAAGATACATATTAATAATTCAAAAAATATTATTCATAAGTGTTGCTAGACAATTATTCATAGGAGTTTTAA